>NZ_JBEXQG010000070.1:0-48119 GCF_040612485.1 Streptomyces sp. NPDC006385 | reverse complement strand
CAGTCCCTGTGGAGCTCGTCAGCGCTTCTTCCCGTGCGGGGCGTTGTTCACGGCACGGTCGGTCTCGCGGTTGACGGCCCGGCCGACGGTGTTCAGAGCCTGGTCCAGGTTGACACCGGCGACCTTGGTCTCACCGCCGGTGAGCTTGGCCCCTCCGCCGGTACCGGGCAGTCCGGCCCCGGGAAGACCGGCGTCAGGGATGCCGGCGCCGGGGAGACCGACGGCAGGGGACGTGTTGGCGTGGGACGGGGTGACGGCCGCGACCACGAATCCGGTGGCCAGGGAGGCGATGGCAAGCATGCTGCGCTTCTTCATGACCGGTTCAACTGAGAAACGCAGCTGGAGTCACGCCCGATTCCCGGACGATCGGGACAGCACCGGACGTCGGAGCCCGGACCGGTCGCCGTCGGGCCGGCGCAGCCGCACGCGCTGTGCGAGATCGTCGGCCGCTTCCGGCCAGCGGCCGTACGCGAAGGTGAATCCCTCGCCGAGCAGCCGGCCGGGGACGACCCGTCGGCTCTTGAGCAGCAGCTCGGTGTCGGAGCGCAGCGCGAACGCCCCGATCTGCGCCATCCACTTCGTCGCGGGCAGACCCACGGGAACGCCCCACGCGGAGCGCAGGGTCCGCATGAACGCCCGTTGCGGCAGGGGTTCGGGAGCGGCGAGGTTCACCGGCCCGGTGAGATCGTCCCGGTCGATCAGGAACTCGACCGCGCGGACGAAGTCGCGGTCGTGGATCCAGGAGACGTACTGCGCGCCGCCCGCGACGGGGCCTCCGAGCCCGAGCCGCACGAGCCCCAGCAGGACGTCGAAGACTCCGCCGCGATCAGGGCTCATCACCATGGCGGAGCGCAGGGCGACCTTCCGGGTGCGGGGCGTGTCGGCCTCATCCTGGGCCCGTTCCCAGGCCTTGGCGATCTCGACGCTGTACGCCCAGTAGTCGGGCACATCGGGCTCGCTGCCGCCGATGACACCCGTCGCCTCGTCGTTCGGCGCGTCGAAGCGATGGGCGTAGAGGGTGGCCGTGCTCATCTGCAGCCAGACCCTCGGCGGCCGGGCGGCCTTCGCGATCGCCTCGCCCACGACCTGGGTGGAGCGCACCCGGGAGTCCATCATGGCCCGCAGATTGGTCTCGGTGTACCGGCAGCTGACGCTGCGCCCGGCCAGGTTGATCACGATGTCGCTGCCGTCGATCACCTCGGCCCACGGTCCCGGCGTCTCGCCGTCCCAGCGCACTTCCCGGTCACGCGTGGGCCGCCTCGTCAGGACCACGACCTCGTGGCCGGCGGCGGTCAGCGCGCGGTTCAGGATGGCGCCCACCTGCCCGGTTCCCCCGGGGATCACTATCTTCATCGACTCCCCCATCTCGTGTGGCATGAGCCTAGCGCACCTGTTGAACATGTTCAAAAAGTCGGCGCGTGTCGCCTTCGGCGCCGGACGACGAAGGGGCGCGGCTCAGTCGTCGTGCGCACCGGGTCCGGCGACCCGCCGCGCACGACGTGAGGGCGCTCCGGCGGGGGCGGGGGCCGGGCTGCCTAGCCGACGACCGGGCCCGGCAGCCGGGGGAACGTTCCTGCCGACGACTGACGGCCGACGTCAGACCGCGGCCGCGTCCGCCCCCTTGGCGAGCGCGGCCGCGGCCGCCCCCACCAACCCGGCGTCCGTGCCCATCTGGGCCGGTGTGATCGTCAGGCGTTGGACGAAGGACAGGGTGGCGTAGTCGTGGAGCGCCTTGCGCAGCGGCGCGAACAGTACGTCGCCCGCCTTGCCGACACCTCCACCGATCACGACGATGTCGATCTCGACGAGCGTGGCGGTGGCCGCGATCCCGGCCGCCAAGGCCCGCGCGGCCCGCTCGAAGGAGGCGAGGGCGACCGGGTCACCGTCGCGCGCGGCGGCGGCCACCGCGGCGGCGGACGTGTCTCCGTCCGGGCCGGGCAGCCAGCCGTTCCCGAGCGCCCGCCTGGCGATGTTCGGGCCGCTCGCGATGCGCTCCACGCAGCCGCGGGAACCGCACGGGCACGCGTCGCCGTCCAGGTCGACGCTGATGTGTCCGATATGCCCGGCGTTGCCGGTCGGGCCGGGGTGCAGCCGGCCGTTCAGCACCAGGCCGCCGCCGACTCCCGTGGAGACCACCATGCAGAGGGCGTTGTCATGGCCCCGTGCCGCTCCCTGCCAGTGCTCGGCCGCCGTGATGGCCACGCCGTCGCCGATCAGCTCGACGGGGAGACCACCGGCCGCCTCCCGGACTCGCCGGACCAGCGGATAGTCGCGCCAGCCGGGCACGTTCACCGGACTCACGGTCCCCGCCGAGGCGTCCACCGGTCCCGCGCTGCCGATTCCGAGGGCCGTGGCGCGCCCCCACAGGGGCGATGCGGCGAGTTCGCCGATCACCTCCTCGACGGCCCGCATCACCGTCTCGCCGTCCTCCCGCGCGGGCGTCGCGCGCTGAGCCCGGACCACGATCGTGCCGTGGCCGTCCACCAGCGCTCCGGCGATCTTGGTGCCGCCGATGTCGAGCGCGGCCACGAGGTCGGTGTGCATCAGTGTCAGTTCTCCCCGTCAACCATTCGGATCTCCCCGTCTGCCACGGGAATTGGGCGAGCCGGTCTCGCGGTGGGGGCGCAGGCCGGAGATTGCGGTGGACAGTGTCCCCTGGATCTGACAACGTTGTCCAGGGCCTATGCTCGACGCCACATCCTCATACAAGCCCATGGACCGACGCATCCCCGTGGACCGATGCATCCCCGACGGACCGACGCATCCTCGTGGACGACGCATCCCCGTGGACGACGCGTCCCCGTGGACGACGACAGGACAGGACACCGCATCGTGCCCGAGACCATCCGCCGATCCGACCGCCCCGCAGAGCGCCTCTCGGGGGCACGCTACGGCAACCGTCCGACCATGAAGGACGTCGCGGCGCGTGCCGGAGTCGGTCTGAAGACCGTCTCGCGCGTGGTCAACGGAGAGCCGGGGGTCACCCCGGAGACGGAGCGCCGGGTCCAGGAGGCCATCGACGCGCTGGGCTTTCGCCGCAACGACAGCGCGCGGGTGCTGCGCAAGGGCCGTACCGCGAGCATCGGCCTGGTCCTGGAGGATCTCGCGGACCCCTTCTACGGCCCGTTGAGCCGGGCGGTGGAGGAGGTCGCCCGGGCGCACGGTGCCCTGCTCATCAACGGCTCCAGCGCCGAGGACCCGGACCGCGAGCAGGAGCTGGCGCTGGCGCTGTGCGCGCGGCGGGTGGACGGGCTGGTGATCATTCCCGCCGGCGACGACCACCGGTACCTGGAACCCGAGCTGAAGGCGGGTGTCGCCACCGTGTTCGTCGACCGCCCGGCGGGGAAGATCGACGCCGACTGCGTCCTGTCCGACAACTTCGGCGGCGCCCGCGACGGCGTCGCCCACCTGATCGCCCACGGCCACCGCCGGATCGGCTTCATCGGCGACATGCCCCGCATCCACACGGCCGCCGAACGGCTGCGCGGCTACCGGGCGGCCATGGAGGACGCGGGCATACCGGTGGCGGACTCCTGGATGTCCCTGGGCGTCACCGACCCGGAGCGGGTGCGCCAGGCGGCCGAGGAGATGCTTTCCGGCCCCTCCCCCGTCACCGCGGTCTTCGCGGGCAACAACCGGGTGACGGTCACCGTGATCCGGGTCCTCGCCGAGCAGACCCGGCGCGTCGCCCTCGTCGGCTTCGACGACATCGAACTCGCCGACCTGCTGGAGCCCGGCGTCACCGTCGTCGCGCAGGACGCGGCGGCGATCGGCCGCACCGCCGCCGAGCGTTTGTTCCGCCAGTTGGACGGCACCCTGGTCACCCCGGAACGCATCGAGCTGCCCACGCGGCTCATCACCCGCGGCTCGGGCGAGCTGCCGCCGGCGGACTGAGCGGGGCCATGGCGGACAGCGCGAGCAGGTCGCGGCGGCCCACTGAAGGCCGTACGTTGGAGGCGCTCGGTCTGGCCGAGGCGCCGCGCGAACACCCGCTGCTCTACCCGGGTGCCTGGCCGGCGGACTCCGGACTCCTCCACGGGGACCGGCTGCTGCCGCTCGACAAGCTGGTCCACGACGACCGCGTGCCCGTCCTCGCGGTCGGTTCCAATGCCTCCCCCGGCCAACTGCGGCACAAGATGGACCATTTCGGGATCGGTTCCCCCATCCCGATGGTGAAGACGCGGGTGACCGGCATCGAGGTGGGCGTCTCCGCGCACGTGAGCCGGATGGGGTACGTGTCCGCGTCGCCCTTCCACGCGCCCGGCTCGGTGCGGGAGTTGTTCGTCATCTGGCTGAACCCCGAGCAGCTCGCGGTGATCGACACGAGCGAGGGCGTACCCAGACCGAACGGCAACTACGGCCGCGCCTGGCTGCCGGCCTCCGACGTGCGGATCGAGTTGGCGGACGGCGGCACGCTTCCCGGCGCCTTCGCGTACGTCAACCGCCACGGCGTCCTGCACAACGGCACCGAGGCCCCGCGCACCCACCCCGGCCAGCGGGCGCTGCTCACCGAACTCCTGCTGGGCTCGCCGCGGTTGCGGGAGCTGTTCGGTGTCACTCCCGAGCAGTTCTGCGCACGGGCACGTGGGGACGTGCGGCTGTGCGAGCGGGGCACGCGGCTGTTCGTGGAGGAGAAGCTGGTGACCGTCTCCGGGCTGGAGGAGTACGTCCGGGTCCAGGGCACCTGAGGTCAGCAGACCGGGAGTCCGGGCACCGGCTCGTCGTTGTTGCCGCCCTCGATGTAGACGTCGCTGACGAAGACGTCGGTGTTGCCGCTGTCGTCGTCCGTCTTGGCCCACCAGACGTTGGTCCACTGACCGTATGTCTCGCGGCGGCCCAGGTTCTGCTGGCAGTAGAAGTAGTTGGTGCCCGCGTTGAGCGTCCCGACCTCGGTGCCGGAGGCGGTGTAGGACTTTGCCGTCCTCCAGACCTGGCAGTTGTACTTGCCGCCGCCGATGGAGTGGCAGGACGGAGTCGGTGTGGTGCCACCGCCGCCGCTGCCGCTGCCGCCGCCCGTGGTGCCGCCGCCGCCCGTCGTACCGCCGCCGCCGGAACCGCCGCCCGTGGTGCCGCCGTCGGTGCCGCCACCGCCCGAGGTCTTCGTCGGGGACGAGGTGGTGGGCCGATCGCTGGGCTCGGCCTCCGCGGTACGGCTCGGTTCCTCGGTCGCGCCGGGGGACTTCGCGTCGTCCTTCTCGGTGAGTCCGGATTCGCCCGGGCGGCCGGCGTCGGGGCCGCCGGTCGAGGGGGCGGAGGCGTCCGGGGTGGTGGCGGGCGACGTGGCCTGTGCCTCGGCCTTGGTGTCGCCGGGGTTGTTCAGCAGGGCGACCGTGATCCCGGTCGCCGCGAGGACGGCGGTGACGGCCGCGGCGGCGAGCAGGACGCGGCCCTTGCGCCGGGAAGCGCCGGCGGGGGACGGGTTCATGGGGCCGGTGGCGGCCAGGTCCTGCGACGGCGGCGTGGGCCCGCCGAAGCCGTGCGGGGGTGGGACGGGTCGGCCCGGCGCGCCGCCGAAGGGCTGCCCACTGCCGAAGGGAGGGGTACCGCCGTAGGGAGACGCGGCCGGCTGCCCGGGGTTGCCGTATCCGGGTGCGGTCGGACCGGACGGGTCGGCCGCGCCGAAGCCCTGAGGCGGCGTGCCCTGTCCCGGAGCCGCGCCCTGTCCCGGAGCCGCGGGCTCCTGTGTGCCCGGCGTTTCCGGCATGCCCTGTGCCGCGACTGCGAAGCCCGGCGCGACCTGCGCTGGGCCGGGCGCCTGCGGCGCGGACGGAACACCGGGTTCGGTCTCCTCCCGCGCCGGCCCGGCGGCCGTCGGCCCTCGCAGGGCGGCCGTCGCCGAGTCCGCGTCGTCCGACTCCGCCACCGACTGGAGGAGCGCCCGCGCCTCGTCGGCCTCGGGACGGGACTCGGAGCGCTTGTCCATCAGCCGCTGGAGGACGGGGGTGAGCGGCCCGGCGCGGCGGGGCTCCGGCAGCGGTTCGCTGACGATCGCGGTGAGCGTGGAGAACGTCGACGTACGGCGGAAGGGCGCGGCGCCCTCCACCGCCGCGTACAGCGTGGCACCCAGCGCCCAGACGTCCGAGGAGGGACCCGGATCGGCGCCCTGGGCGCGCTCGGGCGCCATGTAGTCGAGGGAGCCGACGAGATGGCCGGTGCGGGTGAGGTGGGTGGCCGAGCCGTCGCCGGGGTCGTCCATGGTGGCGATGCCGAAGTCGGTCAGGACGACGCGGCCGGAGCGCTCCAGCAGGATGTTGCCGGGCTTGACGTCACGGTGCAGGACGCCGGCCCGGTGGGCGGCGGCCAGCGCGTCCATGACCTTGGCCCCGATCCCGGCCGCCTCACGCGGGTCGAGGGTGCCGCGCTCGCGCAGCACCGCCTCCAGGGAGGGGCCGTCGACCAGCTCCATGACGATCAGCGGGCGTCCGTCGACCTCGGCGACGTCGTGCACCGCGACGACGCCGGGATGGCGCACGCGGGCCGCCGCACGGGCCTCGCGCTGCATCCGCAGCCGTAGATCGGCGAGTTCGGGACCGTCGGCGTCGGTGTAGGTGCGCAGCTCCTTGACGGCGACCTCGCGGCCGAGGACCTCGTCGACGGCCCGCCAGACCACGCCCATGCCGCCGCGTCCGAGCTGCGCCACGACGCGGTAGCGCCCGGCCAGCAGCCGACCTGCCTCGTCCGCCCGTCCGTTCTCCCCCGATGACACCGCTGCCCCGTTCCTGTGACACCACTGACTGACCTGTGCGTGGCGTACAGACTACGGGGCAGGGGTGACAACTGCGTCCGGTGGTGGGGCCTGTGACCGCCCGCTACTTGGCCGAGGCCGTCAGGTCGCCGCGCCGGGGCGAGGCGAATCCCTCCAGATCGGCGCGGGTCAGGCCGCTCAGCCGGGCGACCTCGGCGATGTCGAGGGCGCCGCAGTCCAGTCCGCGCAGCAGGTAGCCGCTGAGGGCCTTGGCGGTGGCGGGCTCGTCCATGACGTCGCCGCCGACCCGGCCCGCGTACCGGGCGAGACGGGCCGCCGCCTGTTCGAAGCCCTCGCGGTAGAAGGCGAAGACGGCCGCGTACCGGGTCGGGATGTGGCCGGGGTGCATGTCCCAGCCCTGGTAGTAGGCGCGGGAAAGGGCGCGGCGGGTGAGGCCGTAGTGCAGTCGCCAGGCGTCGTGGACCTTCTCCGTCGGGCCGACCGGCAGGACGTTCGTCGAGCCGTCCGAGACGCGTACGCCGGTGCCCGCCGCCGCGACCTGCATGATCGCCTTGGCGTGGTCGGCGGCCGGGTGGTCGCTGGCCTGGTAGGCGGCGGAGACGCCGAGGCAGGCGCTGTAGTCGAAGGTGCCGTAGTGCAGGCCCGTGGCGCGGCCCTCTGCGGCCTGGATCATGCGGGCGACGGTGGCAGTGCCGTCGGTGGCGAGGATCGACTGGCTGGTCTCGATCTGGATCTCGAAGCCGATCCGGCCGGGCTCGAGGCCCCGCGCCTTCTCGAAGGCCTCCAGCAGCCGGACCATGGCGGTGACCTGCTCGGCGTACGTCACCTTCGGCAGCGTCAGCACCAGCCCGTCGGGCAGGCCGCCGGCCTCCATCAGGCCGGTGAGGAAGATGTCGAGGGTGCGGATGCCCCGGTCGCGTACCGGCGCCTCCATGCACTTCATGCGGATGCCCATGTACGGCGCCGCCGTGCCGTTGGCGTACGCCTCGGCGATCAGCCGTGCCGCGCGGGCGGCCGCCTCGTCCTCCTCGGCGTCCGGGCGGGGACCATAGCCGTCCTCGAAGTCGACGCGCAGGTCCTCGATGGGCTCGCGCTCCAGCTTGGCGCGCACGCGCGCGTGGACGGGCTCGGCGAGTTCGTCGCAGAGCCCGAGAACGGCGGCGAAGGAGGCGGCGTCCGGGGCGTGTTCGTCCAGCGCGGCGAGCGCCTGGTCGCCCCAGGAGCGGAC
Source organism: Streptomyces sp. NPDC006385 (assembly GCF_040612485.1). NCBI lineage: Bacteria > Bacillati > Actinomycetota > Actinomycetes > Kitasatosporales > Streptomycetaceae > Streptomyces > Streptomyces sp. NPDC006385. Next base: position 40,185 of record NZ_JBEXQG010000070.1, on the reverse strand, counting down.
GGTGTCGGCGGCGAAGACGTCGCCGGGGACGTACACGGTGTGGACGGGCTGGCGGGTGCCGGGGTCTCCGGGGTAGCGGCGCTCCAGCTCGGCGTCGACCGGCGCGAGGGAGGCGCTGATCTCCTCGCTGACGGCGCCCGCGAGGCTCGTCGCCACCTTCTCCTGCTGGCCCTGGCCCATTCCCACACCCTCCTGATTTCCGCTATACGGAATCAACAATCCGTAGAACGAAGTTATCCGGGGACCTTCCGGCTGGTCAACACCATGTCCACGATGAGTCACTCCACCATCTCGCCATGTTCACGCCTATCTCGGTACGCGGTATCACACTTCCATACGCACGCCCCGCACGACTCGTCCGGCAGTTCCCACCGAAGGAGCCTCAGTGCCGAACCACAGCCGAGTCACGCGCCGTCTGGGCCTGAAAGCCGCGTTGGCCGCGGCCGTCACCGCGCCCCTCTCCAGTACAGCACTGCCCACGTCGTCCGCCTCGGCGGGCGAACGCCCGTCCCGCCGCCACCTTCAGGTCATGTCCTTCAACCTGCGCTTCGCGAGCACCACCGAGCCCCACAGCTGGGCCGTGCGCAGGCCGGTGATGCGCGAGCTGCTGCGCCGGGAGGCCCCGCACGTCATCGGAACCCAGGAGGGCGTCTTCTCCCAGCTGCTCGACATCGACTCCGACCTCGGCCCGCGCTACGACTGGGTGGGTACCGGCCGGCTGCAGGGCAGCCGTGACGAGTCCATGGCGGTCTACTACGACTCCCGTCGGCTGCGCCCGACCGAGTACGACCACTTCTGGCTGTCCGACACCCCGGACGCGATCGGCTCCAACACCTGGAGTGCGGCCTTCGCCCGCATGGTCACCTGGGTCCGCTTCCGCGATCTGGCCGACGGCGAGCGGGAGTTCTACGTCCTCAACACCCACTTCGACCACGTGAGCCAGTACGCCCGTGAGCGCAGCGCCTCGCTCATCGCCGAGCGGATCGCCGGGTTCGACCGTTCCCTGCCGGTCGTGGTGACCGGGGACTTCAATGTCGCCGCCCACCGGAACACCGTGTACGACACCCTGCTCGGCGCCGGGCTCGTCGACACCTGGGAGACCGCACACGCGCGCAGCGAGCTGTACGCGACCTTCCACGGCTACAAGCCGCTGACGCCGAACGGCGACCGCATCGACTGGGTCCTGAGCACGCCCGGCGTCACGGCGCACCGGGCGGCCATCAACACGTTCTCCGTCGACGGCCAGTTCCCGAGCGACCACCTGCCGGTACAGGCGTTCCTGAGCCTGGAATGAGCCGAGGCCCCCGTGACCGCCGACGCGGTCACGGGGGCCTCGGTGCGCCCGGTCGGGATCAGCCCTTGCGGGTCTTGATCTCCTCGGTCAGGGCCGGGACGACGTCGAAGAGGTCGCCGACGACGCCGTAGTCGACCAGCTCGAAGATCGGGGCCTCGGCGTCCTTGTTGATCGCCACGATCGTCTTCGAGGTCTGCATACCGGCGCGGTGCTGGATCGCGCCGGAGATGCCGGAGGCGATGTACAGCTGCGGCGAGACCGACTTGCCGGTCTGGCCGACCTGGTTGGTGTGCGGGTACCAGCCGGCGTCCACCGCGGCACGCGAGGCACCGACGGCCGCGCCGAGGGAGTCGGCGAGGGCCTCGATGATCGCGAAGTTCTCCGCGCCGTTGACGCCACGGCCACCGGAGACCACGATCGCGGCCTCGGTCAGCTCCGGACGGCCCGTCGACTCACGCGGCGTACGGCCGGTGATCTTCGTGCCGGTGGCCTTGTCGGAGAAGGTCACGGACAGGGCCTCGACCGCGCCGGCGGCCGGGGCGGCCTCCACGGCGGCCGAGTTCGGCTTGACCGTGATGACCGGGGTGCCCTTGGAGACACGGGACTTGGTGGTGAACGAGGCGGCGAACACCGACTGGGTGGCCACCGGGCCCTCGTCGCCGGCCTCCAGGTCGACGGCGTCGGTGATGATGCCGGAGCCCAGGCGCAGCGCCAGACGGGCGGCGATCTCCTTGCCCTCCGCGGAGGACGGGACGAGGACGGCGGCCGGGGAGACGGCCTCGACCGCGGCCTGCAGGGCGTCGACCTTCGGGACGACCAGGTAGTCGGCGTACTCGGACGCGTCGTGGGTGAGGACCTTGACCGCGCCGTGCTCGGCCAGCGTGGCGGCGGTGTCACCGGCGCCGTTGCCCAGCGCGACGGCGACCGGCTCGCCGACGCGGCGGGCCAGGGTCAGCAGCTCCAGGGTGGGCTTGCGGACGGCACCGTCCACGTGGTCGACGTAGACGAGAACTTCAGCCATGGGAATGCTCTCCTGCGAATTGCGAAGTCTGAAGGGGCGGAAGGGGAGGTGAGCCTCTAGCGGGCTGACGGCCCCTTTAGATGAACTTCTGGCTCGCGAGGAACTCGGCGAGCTGCTTGCCGCCCTCGCCCTCGTCCTTGACGATCGTGCCGGCGGTACGGGCCGGACGCTCGGCCGCGGTGTCCACGACGGTGTAGGCACCCTCGAGACCGACCTCCTCGGCCTCGATCTCCAGGTCCTCCAGGTCCCAGGACTCCACCGGCTTCTTCTTGGCGGCCATGATGCCCTTGAAGGACGGGTAGCGCGCCTCGCCCGACTGGTCGGTGACCGACACGACGGCCGGCAGGGATGCCTCGAGCTGCTCGGAGGCGGCGTCGCCGTCCCGGCGGCCCTTGACGGTGCCGTCCTCGACGGAGACCTCGGACAGCAGGGTGACCTGCGGGACACCCAGGCGCTCCGCGAGCAGGGCCGGTACGACGCCCATGGTGCCGTCGGTGGAGGCCATGCCGGAGATCACCAGGTCGTAGCCGGCCTTCTCGATCGCCTTGGCCAGCACCAGGGAGGTGCCGATGGCGTCGGTGCCGTGCAGGTCGTCGTCCTCGACGTGGACGGCCTTGTCGGCACCCATGGACAGCGCCTTGCGCAGCGCGTCCTTGGCGTCCTCCGGGCCCACCGTCAGGACGGTGATCTCCACGTCGTCGTCGGAGTTCTCGGAGATCTGCAGCGCCTGCTCGACCGCGTACTCGTCCAGCTCGGAGAGCAGACCGTCCACGTCGTCCCGGTCGACGGTCAGGTCATCGGCGAAGTGCCGGTCGCCAGTGGCGTCGGGCACGTACTTCACGGTGACAACGATCCTCAAGCTCACGCCGGCTCTCCTACTGCGTCGACATTTCTCTGCTGCCTACTTGCAGGCAGCATAGGCGCCCCAAGTGGCCGTTCCCGCTCGGGGCGACCCGCGCTCCGAGCGAAATATTACTCGTCAGTACACCCAGTTCGTGCCCGCTAAGCAAGCGCTTTGAACTGTGACCTCTGCAACGCAGCGTAATCGGAGTCGGACGGCTTCGCAGAACGGTGGACCGGCTGATCGGTCACATCGGCCGAGTGAGGTCAGTCACGCAGGCCGTTGAACCGGCCCTGGTGATACAGAAGCGGACGTCCGGGGCCGGTGGGATCGCCCAGGACGACCTCGGCCAGCACGAGGCGGTGATCGCCCGCGGGCACGCGCCCCACGATCCGGCACACCATCCAGGCGAGGACGTCGTCGAGGACGGGCACACCCTCGGGGCCCTCGCGCCAGGCCGTGGGCGGACCGAAGCGCTCGGCACCGCTGCGGGCGAAGGTGGCGGCCAGGTCCTGTTGATGCTCGCCGAGTATGTGGACGCCGACGTGGTCCGTCTTGGCGATCGCCGGCCAGCTGGAGGCACCGGTGCCGATCCCGAAGGAGAGAAGAGGAGGGTCGGCGGAGACGGAGGTGAGGGAGGTGGCGGTGAAGCCGACCGGACCCGACGCCCCGCGGGCGGTGATCACGGCCACTCCGGCGGCGTGGCGCCGGAAGACGGAGCGGAGCAGGTCGGGAGAGGCGAGCCGAGGAGTGCTGAGGCCGGACGTGGCCGTCATGGAGTTGTCCTTCTGCGAGGGGAGGCGTGCGGACCCGGGGCGGTTCAACAGCCCGGACAGCGCGCGCTCGCGGTGCGGGCCAGATCGACGTGGGCCCGTCCGAAGAGAAGGAGTTCCTCAGGCATACGGTCAGGCTGACGATAGGTGGTGCGCACAGTCAAGTGGGTTCCGCGATGTGGGAGATGACTCACCCTCGCGTCACGCCCCCTCAGACCGTCTCCCCCAGCGCCGCGATCACGTCCGCCTTGCGGGGCTGCCCGGTGGCCCGCCGTACGACGTTTCCGGCGGCGTCGAGGACCAGCACGGTGGGGGTCTTGAGGATGTCGAACCGGCGGACGAGGTCGAGGTTGTCCTCGGCGTCGATCTCGACATGGGCCACGCCCGGGACCATGCCCGCCACCTCACCGAGCACCCGCCGAGTGGCCCGGCAGGGCGCGCAGAAGGCGCTGGAGAACTGCACCAGCGTGGCGCGCTCGCCCAACTCCTCGCCCAGCTCGGCCGCCCCGAGCCGCTTCCCGTCGTCCCGCCCGCGCACCCTTACTCTCCCGCTCCGCCGCCGATACAGCACTCCGTAGGCGCTCGCCGCCGCGAGCACCACCACGCACACCACGAGTCCGGTCATCACCCGGGTCAAGCGTTCACGAGACCGCAAAGATTCCCGGCTGTCCGGAAGCCCTTCCATTGCGGAATGCTTCCTCCATGGACATCGACGTGAGGGGGCCGCGCTTCGGGGCGGCCGTGACGACCGTGGTGCTGGCGGTCGTGCTGGTCACCGGGAGCGCCTGGCTGCTGGCCTGGCAGACGCTGGCGTTCGCGCTGGGCGCCGCGGGCGGAGTGGGTCGTTCGCCGTACGGGTGGCTGTTCCGCAAGGCCGTACGCCCCCGGATCGGACCGCCGACCGAGTTCGAGGCGCCGGAGCCGCCGCGGTTCGCGCAGGCGGTGGGGCTGGTCTTCGCGGGCCTCGGGCTGGTCGGGTACGCGCTCGGGCCGGTCTGGCTGGGGCTCGCCGCGACCGCGGCAGCGCTCGCGGCCGCTTTTTTGAACGCCGTCTTCGGGTACTGCCTGGGGTGCGAGATGTATCTGCTCGTACGGCGGGTGACGGTGCGCGCCGAGTAAAGGCGGCGTCGAAATCCGAGGGGGATCACGGGTGGACGTGACGAGGATCTCGCCCTTCCCGGGCACTTGGGCTTGGCCCTCGGCCGTTCTTGGGGCACGATCTGCGACAAGCCGTAAACCTACGGCTGCGTAACTTTGCCACGGGGAGCTTCCTTCCCAGGCAGAGAAGGAAAGGTCCACCCCGTCCATGGCAGAGCTTGTCTACCGTCCCGTCGTCGGTTTCGCCCAGACATTGTTCAAGGTGTGGGACCTCAAGATCGACTGCAAGGGATCGGAGAACATTCCGCGCTCGGGCGGCGCCGTGCTGGTGAGCAACCACATCAGCTATCTGGACTTCGTCTTCAACGGGCTGGCGGCGCTCCCGCAGAAACGTCTCGTGCGCTTCATGGCGAAGGAGTCCGTCTTCCGGCACAGGATCTCCGGCCCGCTGATGCGCGGCATGAAGCACATCCCCGTCGACCGCAATCAGGGTGAGGCGGCCTACGCGCACGCACTGGACTCGCTGAGGTCCGGCGAGATCGTCGGGGTCTTCCCGGAGGCCACGATCTCGCAGTCGTTCACGCTCAAGAGCTTCAAGTCGGGCGCCGCGCGGCTGGCCCAGGAGGCGGGCGTGCCGCTGATCCCGATGGCCGTCTGGGGCACGCAGCGACTGTGGACCAAGGGCCAGCCCCGCAACTTCAAGCGCAGCCACATCCCGATCACGATGCGGGTCGGCGAGGCGATCGAGGCATCCAAGGACAAGTACGCCGGCGCGATCTCGCGTCAGCTGCGCGAGCGCGTCCAGGAACTGCTGGAGGCCGCCCAGCGCGCCTACCCGGTCCGCCCGAAGGACGCCGACGACACCTGGTGGATGCCGGCCCACCTCGGCGGGACGGCACCGACACCGGAGCAGGTTCGAGAGGCCGAGGCCCGCTGACGCCCTCCCGGCTCAGGAGGCCGGAGGACGGACCGTGACCCGTGCTCCCGGGCTGAACTTCTCCAGCAGTTCGGCGAGTTCGGCCGCGGCCGCGTCGAGGGCGGCGAGGGTCATCGGCGCCATGCTCTCCAGCAGGAAGATGCCCGAGGTCGTCTCCTCGGTGAGCCGGGTGCGCGGCCCCTGGCGCCAGTTCCAGCGGCGGCAGGTGACGCCCGCGTCGTCGCGCCACACGATCTCGCCCGCGTCGGGATGCTCGACGACCTCCTCACCACCGGCGACGGTGACGAAGTCCTCCTCGCCGGTGGCGCGCACGAGCTGCATACCGCCCTGGATCCGGTCGATGTCCTCACCGCCGACCGGGATGAGATGGGCGACGCTGACGGCGTTGTAGAGGTCGACGAGCAGGTTGATGCGGGGCAGCCCCGCCTCCGTCAGCGCCCTCTTGGCCAGCGCCTCCGCGGAGTTGCGGGTGCGGGACGGCTTCGATCCGAACGCGGTGTAGACCTCCCGCCACGCCACCATGTGCGGGTCCTCGTGCGGAGCGCGCCCGTCCAGGCGTACGGCGAGCCGGCGGGCCGCGTCGTCCAGGAGCGCCGAACCGGCCTCGGTGCTCGGGCCGTTGACCAGCCCGTGCGCCTCGATGGCGACGTGCGTGAAACCGGGCGCGAGGGCGCGCACGTCGTCGGACACGGTCAGAGAGAGGGTCATGGCCTGCCTCAGAGTGTGGTGGGAAGCGTCTTCCATAGGTACGACCGGTCGGGGGCGGCCTTGAGGACGCTCAGCACGGCCGGGTGCGGTACAGCATACAAGACCGGATAGTCCGTCTCATTGGACTCGACCTCGGGAGTGAAGGCCAGCCGCTCGCCGTCGAGCGAGACCTTCACCGACCCCCGCCTCTGCGCGGCCATCGTCGCCCGCCTCACCTTCGGGGGCAACATCATCGAGACCGGGACCGACCAAGGAACTGGCCCTGATCCGGCTGGCCTCGTCCCGGGCGTCGCTTTTCGAAGAAAACCAGCGGCGCCACCAGACAAAGGCCAGATGGTGGACGGTGAGTCTCTGGTCGCTGATCGTCGGCCTTGGCCTGTCCACTGCCGCACTGCTGCACACTTGAGCCCAAGAGTAACGAACAGAACCAGGGGACCGGTCAGCCCGCTCCTCCGCCGGCCTCTCCTGCCCCGGCGCCTCAGCCGGACATCGTCGACGTCTACACCGACCCGGCGCTGATCGGGACCGACAAGAAGAACGACACCACCCCTGTGGAGACCAAGGTGGTGCGTCCGCAGGGCAACACCGAGACTCGCTGAGAGAAATCTCCGCAGCCACAGGGCGCGACTCTCCTGCCGGAGGGGCCGGCCACTGAGTGCACGGGATGCAGCGCACCCGATGCGGCTGTGCGCGCCGACGATGTCCGGCACTCCACTCCACCGAGTGGAGTCCACCGGCCGGGAGGGCAGGGCATCGCCGGGGGACGATGCAGCACCGGATGCACGATGCGCACCGGGTGGGTGCACACCACCGCACCGGGTGCGCACCCCGACCGAACGGGGATGCGGCTACCGGTGCGCACCCGGTGCGGAGTGCACCGCGTGGACCAGCACCAGGTGCTCGTCGCGCATCGCTTCCATGGTGTCGGCGGTGTCCGCGTGGTCGGGGTCCGGGATGACGTTCACCGTGAACCGGATGATGCTGCGCGCGATGCCAGGCACCGCCCTGGTGGGAGAGTCCCGCGCCCAGTCCCGCGGCGCGGACAGCAGCACGCACCCGACCTCGTCCAGCGCGAAGGAGTCCGCGCACGGGTCGGTGTCCCCGTCCACGGCCGTGACGGGCCAGATGACGTCCTCAGCCAACCGCAGCAGGACGAACGCCAGTTCCGGGTCTGCTTCCGCCCGTCCGGCGATGGCCTCGCCGCCACCCATCTGCAGCGCCAAGACGTAGTCGAAGGCCCGCTCCACCTGCTCGGGCGTCAGCGGAGTACGGGGCGGGATCAGGTACGGCATCAGCTCTCCTCACAGGCGGCCGCCGTGCCGACCACGGCGACATCCCCCGCAGAGTCCGCCCGTCAGCCTGTGGACAGAGGACGGAGAACTCTCCCCTCCCACCAGGAAGGACGAACCGGGCGCGCAAGGAGGAACCGGGCCCCCTTGTCGAGTCTGGTCGGCCCGACCACGAGCCCGACCATGACCCCCTTGTCGACCGTGGCCGGGCCGACCGTGACCCCTTGTCGAGATCCGCCGCCACGGCCCCGCGGCCGCGTTTCCCCTTGACAGACTTCGCCGTCAGGTCGCGGACAAGGGGTGCTCGTACACGCTGCTCCCTCGATCGCCGCCCCGGCCGGGGCGGCCCGAGCGAAGGAGACACCGCGATGACGGCACACCAGCCAGCAGCCGGCTCCCGGTACGCCCGGCCCGACCACGACCCCGACCATGAGCGGGCAAGCCCCGGCACGTTCCTGGGGCACCCACTTGGGATGCCCCTCGGGAACCCACTTTGGTGCCCGGCGCCCGGCATGACGGAAAACCCGCTGGCCACGCCGCAGATACGAGCCTTGGCCGCACCGTCGCAACCCTCTTCTCTCTCCTTGTCTTTGAGTTGGTTGTCAGTGGAGGAGGAGATCATCGGGTCCGGGGGCCGGGTGCCCTCTGCGGCCGGGCGGGTCCGGCGCCCGGCCGGTGGCCGGTCGCAGCGGACGGAAGGGCCGGCGTGATGGCGGGGAAGCGGAAGGCGAACCCGGCGGGGTCCTCGAACGGTCACCGGGGCGATGTGCTGCGCGTGCTCGGCGTGCTGAAGGTGGCGACCGCCGACCAGATCCAGCGGATCTCCGCTCCGCATCTGACCTACCGGCACACCGACAAGAAGACACCCTCGGAGCAGAAGCAGGCCCGGACCGCCTCGCACCTCGGAGCGCTGTCCGATCTGCGCAAGCACGGCCTGTCCGAGAACGGCGGCAGCACCAGCGGGTCGGAGATCCTGCGGAACCTGACCGCCAAGGGCCTGGAAGCCGCCTCATACGAACTCGGACGGCCGCTGTGGGAGATGGGGCTCCACGGCCCGTGGCGCGGGCAGCAGCGGCGCCTCCCACCCCATGGCCGTCAACGAGACCGTGATCGCCCTGCTGCGGCCGAAGCCGGACCTGGCCCGGCTGGAGGGTGCGCCGGCCGAAGCCCTCGAGGAAGCGCGGGCCGCCGTTCAGGCGCCGGGCGGGCTGGGCACCATCGCCTCCTACGCGACCGAGGTGCCACTGCCGATGACCGGGACATGGAACGCGCCGGGCAAGGGCGGCGCGCTGCCGGACATCGCGCTCACCGCCCCGGAGGCGGGAGTGCCGCTGCTGTTCGTGGAGGTCGACAACTGCCACGAGTCCGCGCAGGTACTCGCGGATAAGGTCGACAAGTACGGGGAGGTTCTTCCAGCGGAAGGTCAAGGTAGCCACGCAGGCGCTCGACGTGGCAGAAGGTGCGCGATGCGCAGTCGCAGCACCCGATCCGCCTGATGTGGGCACGTGCATCTGGCTGTTGCATCGGTAATCAGACAAGGTGCGTCACGCTCCTGACCTAACCCGCCATCACGGCTCCCCTTGCTGGCGAGTACGGGGATGCTGCACAGGACACGGCTCCGACCTGGTCCGACGTTGTTCGTCAGGGGCGGGACCAAAGCAGACCTTTCCCTGATCGAGGGCGACCGGACAGCCCGCGCGAGGCTTGGGGGGTATGCGCCGACGGCGCACGGCGCACGTTCGCGATCACGTGCCGTCGCGCGCCCAGCACAGGGAGGTACGCACGGTACTGTTGGACTCTACCATTACGAGAGGGAAGAGATGGGGGAAGCGGTGAGATGTCAGGCTCTCGCACGCAGATGCGGAGGGGCCCCGAGGGGCGTCGACGGAGAAGAGGAAGGCAGGGGCGCACTGTGGCCGGTTTCGTTTCCTGAGTTCTTGACCCTGGAATTACCGTGCGGATACGTTCAGTCACATGCAGAGGCCATGCTTTTGTATCGTGCTGCGGCAATGGCGCCTCAGTGGTCGGTAATGCGAGCGAGTTTTCATGTGTCGCGCATAGCCGCGCGACTCACATGTGTCAACTGACTCAGGGAATTGCATGCGAAATCGTCTCGCTGCCCGCTGTGCGGTAAATTCAAACAGCCAACGGGGTGAAATAACTGTGGACGTCGAAGTTCTCGGGCATGTGACGCTCAAGGTCGGCGATGAGCGCCGGACACCGAGTGCCCCCAAGGCCAGGCAGGTTCTTGCCCTCCTACTGGTCAACGCAAACAGAATGGTCAGCACCGATGTGCTGATCGAAGAGCTGTGGGCCGAGCAGCCTCCTCGCAGTGCGCTCAGTGCGTTGCAGACGTACGTGTTCCAGCTGCGGCAGCTGTTGAGGAAGATCCGTCCAGGTGAATCCCCGAAGCAACTCCTGGTCACCACACCGAACGGCTATGAATTCCGCGTCTCGCCGGAGAACGTGGACCTGCAACGCTACGAACGGCATCGCCTGGCCGGCCAGCAAGCCTTTCAAGCGGGCGACAACATGGCCGCTGTCGAGCAGTTCCGCGCGGCTCTGCATATTTTTGCGGCGCCGCCCCTGGCGAATGTCCGGCGTGGGATACATCTTGAGGCTGAGATCGTCAGGCTGGAAGAGAGCCGTATCGGAGTTCAGGAAACCAGAATCGAAGCGGAACTCGAACTGGGGCGCCATCACGAGGTGCTCAGCGAGCTGAGCGGACTGGCGTCGCAGTGTCCGCAGCACGAAGGATTCCACCGGCAGCTGATGCTCGCACTCTACCGTTGCGGCAGACGTCCGCAGGCGCTGAAGGTGTTCAACCAGCTGCGGCAGTCCCTCGTGACCGAGCTTGGACTGGAGCCCTCACGGGAGCTGCAGATGTTGCAGCAGGCGATCCTGTCCGCGGACCCTCGGCTGGACACCGCTGAGCGGACCCCGTTCCTGCGCACGGCCGCTGATCCGGCTCCTGTGCAGGTCCCGTGGCCTGCGGCCAGCCCCTGGAAGGTGTGAGGCGCGGCGGCTGGGCACCTGGTGGCTGCGTCGTGCCAGCCGAGGGTTGTGGGGGCGTTGTCCTCTCAGCCCTTGGGGAGGTCGTCCCGGAAGACCTGGCGGTGCCGGATGAACCATCGGCCCTCATGCCGGACGAGCACGTCCTCGCAGGTACACACGAACTCCAGCTCCGACCGGCCTCCCACCACCGTCTTGGTGATCAGGGCGTAGGTCTTGGCCAGAAGCGTCAAACCCGTCGCCTGCTGGAGCTCCAGGGTGGTGACGCAGTGGCGGCGCAGGATGCCCTTCTCCTGCAGCTGCTGCGCTGCGGCCTCCGCGTTTCTGGCGATCTCGACCCGCCCGCGCTGGGGCTCGGGGCGGGCGTTGGTCGCGAAGACCGCATCGTGCATGAAGTCGCCGGTCCAGTCCGCCACTCGGCCTTCGTCCATGGCCCGCATGTGGCGCCCGTAGAACTGCTGAATCTCTGCGAACAACGCCGCGGACACCGCGGTCTCCTCCGGCTTGTGCGGGGCCTGTGTCAAGGCGCTCTCCTCCGCTTGGGTCTGGTCAACTCCTGCCGTAGTCACGGTGAGGGCTGCTTCTCCATGCCCGGTAAAGAGACAAGCTCGGCCAGGGCAAGGCCCGAGAGCAGCCCGTGATGCTGTCTTGCTTGCCCCTCAAGGTGCCGGTGGTGCCCTGTTCGGTGGAGACCGGTGGCAACGGCCACCGCCTGATGCGACGGAGGCCAGCAGCATGGAACCGGCCCCTCAGGCCGCAACACGATCTGTGATCGACGCTCGGCGCCCCGACGCGGGACCGCGTTGGGAGACCATCGGCGAACTCATCAAAGACGCCGCGCTGCTGCGCGGCGACAAGGAATTCCTCCGATGCGGCGACACAACGCTCAGTTTCTCCGAGACCGACACCCGCACCGACCGGTTGGCGCATGCGCTGATCGCCCAGGGTGTCAAACCGGGTGACCGTGTCGCGATCATGATGGACAACGTGGCGGACTGGCCGTTGAGCTGGTTCGCGGCCATCAAGGCCGGTGCCATCACAGTGCCGGTCAACACCCGCTTCGGCGCCACGGACCTCGCGCACGTCCTGAAGGACTCTCAGGCCGTGCTGGTCCTGGCCTCCCCGAACTGCGTGCGCTTGGCCCGTGACGTGAGCGGCGGCATCGGCCACCCCTGTGCGGTCCGGACGCTACGCGAACTGGAGACCGGCTTCGGCGACCGGCCGGTGGACGGCCCCGGCCTCTCGGCCCACGCGGACGACACCGTCAACTTCCAGTACACCTCTGGCACCACAGGCTTTCCGAAAGCCTGCATGCTCAGCCACGACTACTGGCTGCGCACGGCGTGGATGATCGCCTCCCATTCCGGCCTCTGTCCCGACGACGTCGTGCTGACGGCCCAGGCGTTCTCCTACATGGACCCCCAATGGAAAGCCGTGATGTGCCTGATGGGCGGCGTTCCACTGGTGGTGCTCCCGCGGTTCTCCGCCTCCGGCTTCTGGCACTCCGTCCGCCAGCACCGGGCCACGCTGACCTACGTGCTGGGCAGCATGCCCATGCTGCTGTACAAACAGCCGCCCCACTCGGGCGACCGCGATCACGCGATGCGGCTCGTCCTGTGCTCGGGCATCCCGCGCGACCTGCACCGTGCGTTCGAGGACCGCTGGGGCGCGGCCTGGCGCGAGGTCTACGGCTCCACCGAGAGCGGACTGGACTTGATCATGCCGCCTGATGGAGAGGCCACCGTGGGCAGCGGCGCCATGGGGTATCCGCCGGCCGGCAAAGAGGTCATCGTCGCCGACGAACAGCAGCGCCCGGTCCAGCCCGGGCAGATCGGCGAGATCCTGGTGCGGGGAAGGCCCATGATGAAGGGCTACTGGAACAACCCGGACAGTACCGAGCGGGCGTTCCGCGGCGGCTGGTACCACACCGGCGACCTCGGACGTGCCGAGGCCGCCGGGAGCGTGGTTCACGCCGGGCGGCTGAAGGACATGATCCGGCGCGGCGGGGAGAACATCGCATCGGCCGAAGTCGAGAGCGTCCTCGAGGCCCATCCGGCGGTGCTGGCCGCTGCCGTCGCCGGCATCCCCGACGAGATCTTCGGTGAGCTGCCCAAAGCCTTCCTCCAGCTGCGTCCCGGCTACCGCCCCACCACGACAACGGCCCGCAGCATCCTCGCGCACACCCGCCGTCAACTCGCGAAGTTCAAGATCCCTGCCTACGTCGAATTCGTCGACTCCTTCCCCATGACCCCCTCCGCCCGTATCCAGAAGCGCCAGTTGCTGCGTCCCGGAGACGACCAGCGCACCGGTGCGTTCGACGCCGCGGCGGACGCGTGGGCATGAGCGGCGTACCGCAGCTGCTGAGCCCTGCCGACCTGACCATCGCGGTCGACAAGGGCGTTGCCGTGATCGCTTTGAGCCGTCCGGCGAAACTCAACGCCCTGACCCGCGCCATGCGCCGGGACCTGGCGGACCTGCTGCGCCACTACGGCGAGGGCAGCCGGGCACGCGGAGTGGTGATCACCGGACGGGGAAGATCCTTCTCCGCCGGAATGGACCTGCGCGAAGTCGCCGGCCCGGAACTGGACCTGCTGGCGGAGATGGAACTGTTCAACGACATCACCCGTGCCGCCCTCACCGCGGAAATCCCGGTCGTGGCCGCCCTCAACGGCCTCGCCGTCGGCGGCGCCGGCGAGATGGCCCTGAGCTTCGACGCCCGCATCGCCACCGCCCGGGCCGCGATCTCATGGCCGGAGACCAGTGTCGGGCTCACCGTGTCCAATGCCGCGAGCCTGTTCCTGCCCCGCCTGGCCGGCACCTCCAGAGCCCGGCACCTGATCATGAACAGTGCCCGACTCAACGCCTCCCAGGCACTGGACCTCGGTCTCCTCGACGACATCGTCGAGCCGGACGATCTTGTCCCCGCCGCCATCCGGCTGATCCACCAGTGGACGCAGCCGGGTTCGTCCACGGCGGCACATCTGCGGCTGATGCGTCCCTCACTGCGGGCGGTAGAAACGGCCATGGCGCGCGAGGCCGCAGCCGTACGGCAGGTCCAGGAAAGCGGCATCGCCCAGGCCGGCATCGCCACGGTGCTGGCTGACCACGGGAAGTGACCTCTGCCGCTGCGGCCGGTTGTCGTACCCCGAAGCGGGCGGCCGAGGCACAAACGAACGGGCTGTGGTGAAGGCCGAAAGCCTTCACCACAGCCCGCGGGGCGTGTGCCCTTGCGCGCCCAGCACTGGGGCCCAGGAAGCCGGGTCAGTCGGTCACTTCGATGATCAGCGCGGCCGCGGTGTCGCCTGCGGCGCACCCGGTGAACAGTCCCAGCCCGCCGCCTCGTGCCTTCAGCACGTGTGCGAGTTCCGTGACCGTCCGCAGGCCGGTCGGGCCTTGGGGGTGCCCGAAGAGAAGGCTGCAGCCGGACGCGTTCAGGGCCTCCAGCGCCACCCCGGTTTCCCGGGCGAAGTACAGGTCGTTCACCGCGAAGGGGTTGTGGGTGCTGATGGCATCCATCGTGTCGATCTTCAGCCCGGCGGCGTGCAGCGCCGCTTGCGCGGCCGGAACGAGTGCCTTGGGCATGCGGGCCGGCGCCACGCGGGCGAAGCCGGATGCGACCAGGCGCACGATCGGGCCGCGGTCGGCGAGTTCACGGGCGCGCGGTGTCGTGGTCACCAGGGCCCCCGCTGTGCCGTCCGCGGGATGCGTTTGGGTGGCGGCGGTGTGGACGCCGCCGGGGCGGACACTGGGGAGTTGACCGGCGCTGTCGGCCGTGACCGGCCGCACGCCTTCGTCGGCCAGGAGCCGTACGGTGCCAAGTTCGTCCTGTTCGATCTCGATGCCGACCATGAAGTCACGCTGGAAGGTGCGGTCGTCGCCGAAGGCGGCGGTGTACTGCTCGGAGCGCAGGACAGCGAGGCTGTCCAGGTCGTCGCGGGTGAAGCCGCACTCGGCCGCGACGGCTTCGGCCGTGGCGAGCATGCTCTGTCCGGTGACGGGGTCCCGGGAGAAGCTGTCGCGTACCCAGTTCTCCCGTACTGGCCCCTGCTCGGAACCGGGAGGAGAGGGCCAGGACAGGTCCGGGCCGTTGCTGGTGCGGTCGGTGGTGACGATCAGCTGCGGACCGACTCCTGTGCCCACCGACGCGGCGGCCTGGTGCAGGGCGGCAACAGAGGTGGCACAGGCTTGGTTGAGCATCGGCCCGCAGACCTGCGGCATGCCGAGTCGGGCCGCCAGCGTCGTGGCTCCGTAGAAGATCGCGGGCTGTGGCACGGTCCAGCCCAGTACCAGGCCCTCGATGATGTCGCGGCCGATGCCTCGCTCCTCCAGTGCCCGGCTGGTGCCGGCCACGGCCAGGTCGAGGCTGGAGACATGGGACAGGGCGCCTCCCCACCGCGCGAAGGGCGAGGTCCACAGCGCCGTCAGCGGGATGGCCGCATCACGGTAGGCGGCCCCGGACGTCATGCGCTTCTCCTCACTCATCGCGGTCCAGGGATGCTTCGGGGCGGCGGGGCACGACCGTTTCCGATGCGCGGGCCGCGAACAAGGCGACGCTGCCGCGTACCTCGATCCAGTGGCTGGCGAAGTGTTCCTCCAGGGCCTGATGCAGTCCGTGCACGCTGTCGTGCTGGTTGTGAAAGGAGCCCTGCCGCTGGTAGAGGATGTTGAAACGGCGGGAAAGGGCAGTGTGTTTCACGCCCTGGGACAGGACGGTGCTGCCGAAGAGGACGCCGCCGGGCGCGAGGGCCTCGCGCAGGTGCTTGAAGACGATCTGCTTGCCGCCCGGTGGTTCAGGCAGGCAGTGCATCACGTAGTTGTAGGCGATGGACGCGAAGCCGCTGCCGACGAGGTCGGGCAGGGGTTCCAGGATGTCCGCCTGTACGCAGCGCGGGCTGTAGCGGCGCAGGCGGTGCGCGGCGAACTTGAGCGGATCGGGGTTGAGGTCGAGCAGGGTGAGTGCGGGTTTGCCCGCGGGGAAGCGGCAGTGGTCCAGGTAGTAGCCCGAGCCGGGCCCGACCTCCAGGTGGCGGGAGGTGATCCAGTCGTTGTAGTGGTCGAGCAGCCGTGACTTCGGGCAGCGCCACAGCAGCCGGTTCGACGCATGGACGACCACGGCGTCATACAGACGCAGCCGCCGGTGTTCGTAGTAGGACTGGCCCTCGAAGCCGAAGGCGGAGGACTCAGGGGATGCATCGATGGTCATGCGCGTGTCCCTCTTCTACTCGAAGCGTCAGTAACTGCCCAGTCCGCCGCAGACGTTGAGTGCCTGGGCGGTCACCGACGCGGCTGCCGGGCTGACCAGGTAGCGCACCATGCCGGCCACCTCTTCGGGGGTGGAGTAGCGGCCGAGGGGGATCTTCGCCTCGAAGTCGGCGAGGACCTGCTCCTCGGTGACGTTGTTGAGCTTGGCGTAACTGGCCCGGATGTCCTGGGCCATGGGCGTTTCCACGTAGCCGGGGCACACCGCGTTCACGGTGGGGCCACCGTGGGCGGCGAACTCCTTGGCGAGTGCCTTGGTGAAGCCGATGACACCGGCCTTGGCCGCCGAATACGGGGCCCCGTACGGGACGCCCTGCTTGCCGCCGGTGGAAGCGATGTTGATGATCCGCCCGGCCGGCTGCTTGATCGCCTCGCTGCTGCGGATGACCTCGCGGGTCACCCAGAAGACGCTGTTGAGGTTGGTGTCGATGACGTCCAGCCACAGGTCGTCGGGGATCGCGGCGGTCACGCCGCCACCGCTGCGGCCGGCGTTGTTGACCAGGACCTTCGGCTCGCCGTGCTCCTTGGCGCACCGTTCCACCATGTCGTGGACCGCGTCGCGGTCCCGTACGTCGCAGGTGTAGCCGGCCACGTCGAAGTGGTCGTCCTCCATCTTCAGCGACCTGACGACCGTCTCCAGCTTCCCGGGGTCGCGGCCGGTGATGACGACCTTGAGCCCGTCCTGCAGCAGGGCCTGGGCGATCGACAGACCAATGCCGCTGCTGCCGCCCGTGACCAGGGCGACGCTTGGGGACTCGGTTTGTGCGGGCATGGCGAGACCTTCTCCCTTCGTCGGGGCGGCCGGAACGTGCCCGGCCCGACGACGAGGCTCCCCGCCGGCGGTGCAGAGCCGGTCCACGCCCGGGCAAGGCACTCTCTGCCGCCCAAGCAAGGCGCTCTGGAGCGGGCGATGAGCGGCGGTGGACTGCCGCTGGAGCAGCACCCCGCAAGGTCTCAAGGTGTGAGCCGACACGTAGTCATAACTGGCCTGAGCGTCCTCGCACCCGGTTCGACGGATACCGAGGGCTTCTGGAAGATGATCACAGCGGGGCGCAGCGCGATCCGCCGGATCACGGCATTCGACCCCACGCCGTTCCGTTCCCAGGTGGCGGGAGAGGTCGATCTCGATCCGCTGGCCTGCGGGTTCAGCCGCCGCGAGGTCCGGCGTCTGGACCGGGCCAGCCTGCTGGCGGTGGCCTGCGCTAGACGGGCGGTGGCGGAAGCCGGGATCACCTCCGGCACGGGTATCGACCCCGGCCGCATCGGCGTGAGTGTGGGCAACGCGGTGGGATCCGCCACGAGCATCGAGAACGAGTACGTCGTGCTGTCCGACGAGGGACGCCAGTGGCTGGTCGACCAGAACTACCAGTCCCCCCACCTCTTCGACTACTTCGTACCGGGTTCCCTCGCCCGCGAGACCGCCTGGGCGGCCGGTGCCGAGGGACCGGTGTCGGTCATCTCGGCCGGCTGCACCTCCGGCATCGACGCCCTCGGCCATGCCTGCCAGCTCATCCAGGAGGGCAGCGCCGACGTGATGGTCGCCGGCGCCACCGATGCTCCCGTCACCCCGATCGCCGTGGCTTGCTTCGACGCGATCAAGGCCACCACCCGCCGCAACGACGATCCCGAACACGCCCCGCGTCCCTTCGACCGCACCCGGGACGGATTCGCCATCGCCGAGGGCGCGGCCATGCTGGTCCTGGAGGACAGCGAACACGCCCGGCGGCGCGGAGCCGATATCTACGGCACCATCACCGGTTACGCCGCACACTCGAACGCCTACCACATGACGGGCCTGTCCCGGGACGGCACGGAGATGGCCCGCGCCATCACGACCGCCCTGGACGAGGCCCGCACCGACCCCACCGATGTCGGGTACGTCAACGCCCACGGCTCGGGCACCAAGCAGAACGACCTGCACGAAACCGAGGCTTTCAAGAAAGCCCTGGGCGAGCACGCCTACAACGTCCCGGTCAGCTCCATCAAGTCGATGATCGGGCACTCCCTCGGCGCGATCGGCGCGATCGAGGTCGCCACCTGCGCGCTGGCCATCCGCAACGGCGTAGTGCCCCCCACCGCCAACCTCCACGAGCCCGACCCGGACTGCGACCTGGACTACGTTCCCCTGGAGGCACGTGATGTGGACCTTGACGTCGTCCTGACCGTGGGCAGCGGGTTCGGCGGATTCCAGAGCGCCATGGTCTTGGAAAAGTGGCGAGGAGGCCACGCATGAGCACCGACGTCGTGATCACCGGGATGGGTGTGACCGCGCCCACCGGCCTGAGCGTCAAGGAGTACTGGAACGCCACCCTGGCCGGCACGCAGGGCATCGCACCGCTGCAGGAGTTCGACCCCAGCTCGTACACGGCGCGCCTGGCCGGGCAGATCACCGGCTTTGAGGCCAAGGAACATCTGCCCGGACGGCTGCTGCCGCAGACCGACCGCGTCACCCGGCTCGCCCTGGTCGCCGCTGACCGTGCGCTGGAGGACGCCCAGGTCGATGTCGCCGAACTCGGCACCTACGAGTGCGGTGTCGTCACCTCGAACGCGACCGGCGGCTTCGAGTTCTCCCACCGCGAGATGCAGCGGCTGTGGACGCAGGGCCCTGACCGCGTCAGCGTCTACCAGTGCTTCGCCTGGTTCTACGCCGTCAACACCGGCCAGATCTCCATCCGGCACAAGATGCGCGGCCCGGGCGGCGTGGTCGTCGCCGAACAGGCAGGCGGCCTCGATGCCATCGGGCACGCACGCCGCACGATCTCCCGCGGCCGCAGCCGCCTGATGGTCACCGGCGGTGTCGAGTCCTCCTTCGACCCGTGGGGCTGGGTGTCCCACCTGGCCTCCGGCACCGTCAGTACGGCCACCGACCCCGCCACCGCCTACCTGCCGTTCGACCAGCGGGCCTGCGGTTATGTGCCGGGAGAAGGCGGTGCCCTCCTCGTCATGGAGGACGCCGAATCGGCGCGAGGACGCACCGACCGACGTCCCTACGGAAAGATCACCGGCTACGCGGCGACCTTCGACCCTGCCCCCGGAACGCAGCGGCCCGCCGGTCTGCGGCGCGCCATTGACCTGGCCCTGGCGGATGCGGGGCTGCAGCCCGACGCCCTCGACTTCGTCGTCGCCGACGCGGCCGGCGTCGCCGACCTCGACGCCCAGGAAGCCGATGCCCTGCGGGCCGTCTTCGGCCCGTACGGCGTTCCCGTCTGCGCGCCCAAGACCATGGTCGGCCGCCTGATGGCCGGCGGGGGGCCACTCGATGTGGTGTGCGCTCTCCTCGCGCTGCGCGACAACGTCATCCCGCCGGCCGTCAACGTCACTGACGTCGTCGACGACTACCAGATCGACCTGGTCCGCGACGAGCCTCGCACGTGCCCCCTGTCGAGGGCCCTCGTCCTCGCGCGCGGTGCCGGCGGCTTCAACTCGGCCGTCATCGTCGAACACACCCCCTGACACCACCACTCCCCGTGTTCCCACCGATTGAGAAGGGATCGTTCCGCATGCTCAGCATCGACCAGCTCCTGCAGATCCTCAGCGAGTGCTCCGGCGATGAGCAGGCCCTCGCCCAGGGCGAGGACATTCTCGACCGAGAGTTCGAGGTCCTCGGCTACGACTCCCTGGTCCTGCTGGAGACCTCCGCCCAGCTCAAGCACCGCTACGACATCGACATCCCGGAGGACGTCATCCGGGACCTGAAGACACCGCGCGCCGTCCTGGAACACGTCAACGTCCCCGCCAGCGGGAACTGAGACGCCCATCCGCCCTCCTCTCGCCCGTCTTGTACCGCAGGAGCCAGCTTGATGGATGCCACCGCCCCGCACCCCAGTCCGCCGCGCCCCAGAGTCGTTCTCACCTTCCCCGGCCAGGGTGCCCAGCACGCCCGCATGGCCGCCGGCCTCTACGGCGTCTCCAAGTCCTTCACCTCCACGATGGACCACGCCTTCGATGCCTTCGGACCGGCCGGGCGCACTCTGCGCGAAGGATGGCTCGCGGCCACACCGCCCGCGGATTTCGACGACATCTCCTACGCCCAGCCCCTGCTGTACGCGGTCAACTGTGCGATGGGCGCCATGCTCACCGAGTCGGGTCTGCGCCCCGACGTCCTGCTGGGCCACAGCGTGGGGGAACTGGCCGCCGCGACCCTGGCCGGCGTGTTCTCCTTCGACTGCGGGCTGCGCTACCTGTCCGAATACATCGGCGTCTACCGGCACGCCCCGCGCGGCGGCATGCTGGCCGTGGCCGCGAGCCCCAAAGAGGTCGAAGCCCACCTGGTGCCCGGCGTGGTCATCGGCGCGGTCAACGCACCGCGCCAGCTGCTGCTGTCCGCCGCGGAAGAGGCCCTGGCCGACGTGGAAGCCGCCCTGCGGCGTGCCGGTATCACCTGTTCCCGCGCCCGCGCCCTGCAGCCCTTCCACCACCCGGTGATGCGGGATGTCGTCGCGGCCCACGTGGGCTCCCTGACCCGTCCGCCCCTCCATCCGCCGCACACCACCCTCTACTCCGCCTACACCGGGCAGGAACTTGCCGACGAGCTCGCCACCGACTGGCAGTTCTGGACCGGGCAGCCCGCCGAGCCGGTCCTGTTCGGCCCCACTCTGGAGCATCTGCTCAGCGACGGCCCGTCCCTCCTGGTCGAGGCCGGCCCGGGACAGAGCCTGACCGCCCTGGCACGGCGCACGCCCGCGGTCTCCCGCGGCGACGCGAGGGCCCTCGCCCTGCTGCCGGCCCGCGCGGGCGAGCCGGACGCCGATATCGAGGCCGTACGGGCCGCCTTGAAGCAGCTCGCCGGCTACGGATGCGACCCGCTGTCGCCGGACTTCTGACGCCCCAGCCGCCACCCGTCAAGCGCCCGCCGTGGCGCCGCAGAAAGGGACAAGCATGCAGTTCCCACAGCTCGACCCTGCCACCCTGGCCGCGTTCCGCGGCGCGTTCAGGGGGGATTTGATCTGGCCGAGCGACGCCGACTACGACGAGGCGCGCCGTATCTGGAACGGCACGATCGACCGGCGCCCCGCGCTGATCGCCCGCTGCACCAGCACCCCGGATGTGGTCGCTGCGGTGAGCTTCGCCCGCAAGAGCGGCCTGCTGGTCGCGGTCCGCGGCGGAGGACACAGCATGGCCGGGCACTCGGTGTGCGACGGCGGGATAGTCATCGATCTGTCCTTGATGAACAGCGTCAAGGTCAGCCGCCGTCAGCGGCGCGCGCGAGCCCAGGGCGGCTGTCTGCTGGGGGCGTTCGACACTGCCACCCAGGCCCACATGCTCGCCACCCCGGCCGGTGTGGTATCCCACACCGGCTTGGGAGGACTCGTCCTCGGCGGCGGGTTCGGCTGGCTGAGCCGCAAGTACGGCCTGTCCATCGACAACCTCGTCTCCGTGGAGATCGTCACCGCGGAGGGCGGTGTCCTCACCGCGAGCGACACGGAGAATCCCGACCTGTTCTGGGCCGTCCGCGGCGGCGGCGGCAACTTCGGTGTGGTGACCGGGTTCGAGTTCGACCTCCACAAGGTCGGGCCCGTCCGTTTCGCCAGCACTTACTATTCGCTGGACGAAGGACCCCAGGTCATCCGGGCCTGGCGCGACCACATGGCCACCGCCCCCGACGAACTGACCTGGGCGCTGTATCTGCGCCTGGCACCGCCGCTGCCCGAACTGCCCGCCGACATGCACGGCAAGCCGGTCATCTGCGCCATGAGCTGCTGGATCGGAGACCCGCACGAGGGAGAGCGGCACCTTGAGTCCATCCTCCACGTCGGCAAACCCCATGGCCTGACCAAGGCGACCCTGCCCTACCGGGCCCTGCAGGCGTACTCCTTCCCCGGCGCCGTCGTGCCCGACCGGATCTACACCAAGAGCGGCTACCTGAACGAACTGAGCGACGCCGCCATCGACACGGTCCTGGAACACGCCGCTGACATCGCCTCCCCGTTCACCCAGCTCGAACTGCTCTACCTGGGCGGGGCCGTGGCGCGGATACCCGACGACGCCACCGCCTA
Organism: Streptomyces sp. NPDC006385; assembly: GCF_040612485.1. Lineage (NCBI taxonomy): Bacteria > Bacillati > Actinomycetota > Actinomycetes > Kitasatosporales > Streptomycetaceae > Streptomyces > Streptomyces sp. NPDC006385. The sequence continues at coordinate 17,957 of NZ_JBEXQG010000070.1, read as the reverse complement.
CCCCAACCGCCAGTCGCCGTTCGTGACCAACCTGGCCGCCGCCTGGATGGACCCCACTGAGGACGCCCGCCACACCGCATGGGCTCGCAAGGGCTACCGGGCCCTGGCCGGCCACCTGTCCGGCGGCTACGTCAACTTCATGAACCCCGGTGAGGCGGACCGCACGCGGGACTCCTACGGGGCTGCCAAGTTCGAACGGCTGCAGGCCGTCAAGGCCAAGTACGACCCGACCAACCTGTTCCGCCTCAACCAGAACATCCCCCCGAGCAGTTCCTGACCCCCCTCCCCGCGCGCCCCGACACCAGCCCTGCCCCGGCTCCCGGCCAACGCCGTGACCGGGGCAGGGCCACACCCGGGGGCCGATCAGCTCCATGCCTTCGAACAGGAGCCGACATGACCACCGACCCTTTCAACCTCTCCACCATCATCGATCACCACCTCGACACCGGCCTGAGCGACAAGGCCGCCCTCTACAGCCCTCACGGCCCCGTCACCTACGGCGAGCTGCACCGGACCATGTGCGCGTTGGGCCGGGCCCTGCGCGCACTCGGCATCCAGCGCGAACAGCGCGTCCTGCTCGTCCTGGACGACACCCCGGCCTTCTTCACCGCCTTCCTCGGCGCTGGCCGCATCGGCGCCGTCCCGGTCCCGATCAACTACCAAGCCAGCCCAGAACAGGTCCGCTTCTACGCCCAGGACAGCTACGCCCGGGTGGCTGTGATCGAAGCGGACCGGTACAAGGAGCTCGCGCCCGTCCTGCAGGAGACCGGCGTGATGGTGATCAGCACCGAGCCCGCCGGACCGGACGACGGCACGCTCACCCTGCGCGACCTGATCCGCGACCACGAGGGCGACCTGGGCGCCGCGCCCACGCACGCCGAGGATCCCGCGCTGTGGCTGTACAGCTCCGGGTCCACCGGACGGCCCAAGGGAGTGGTCCACCTGCAGCGGGACATTGCACCCGCCTGCCGGCACTACGCGGGCGACGTCCTGGGTGTCACGCGGGACGACGTGCACTTGTCCACCACCAAGCTCTTCCACGCCTACGGCCTGGGCAACAGCCTGCTGTTTCCGCTGTGGTTCGGCGGGACCTCCATCCTGCTGCCCGGCTTTCCGGCACCGCACCTCGTGCTGGAGACCATCGAACGGGCACGTCCCACGCTGCTGTTCTCCGTCCCGGCCCTGTACAACGCCATGCCCCGCTCACCCGGCGCTGGCGCTCGGGACCTGTCGTCCATCCGGCTGTGCGTCTCGGCCGCCGAGACCCTGCCCGCCCACGTGTGGGAACGATGGCACGAGGTGTACGGGCTGACGATCCTGGACGGCGTGGGCTCCACCGAAATGCTGCACATCTACTGCAGCAACACCGAGCGTTCCCTGCGCCCCGGCTCCTCCGGGAAGGCCGTGCCCGGCTATCAGATCAAGCTCGTCGACCCCGACGGCGCAGACGTGCAAGGCACGGGCAGCGGAGAGATGTTCGTGCGAGGCGACAGCATGCTGGCCCAGTACTGGCATCGCGCCGACCAGACCCGCGCGGTGCTGCAGGGGAACTGGTACCGCACCGGCGACCGCTACCGCCGCGACGAGGACGGCTTCTACTGGTACGAGGGACGTGCCGACGACATGATGAAGGTCTCCGGGCTGTGGGTCGCTCCCGCCGCGATCGAGACCGTCCTGCAGCGGCACCCGGATGTGGCCGAAGCAGCGGTTGTCGGCGTGGACACCGACCGCCTCACCCGGATCAAGGCGTTCATCGTGCTGCGCGACGGCTGCCAGGGCAGCGACGCGCTGGCCCGGCAGCTGCGGCAGTGGTGCAAGGACCGTCTGGCCAGCCATCAGTTCCCGCACCTGGTCGAGTTCGCCGCGGACCTGCCCAAGACGCCCACGGGCAAGATCCAGCGGTTCGCGTTGCGCGCGCAGGAGCCGGTCACAGCGGATGCTCCGGCCGCCCACGCCGTGTGACCAGCGCGGGCGGCCGGAGCCGACGCCGTCGTCCCGGCAGGGCTCAGCCGCCTGCCGGGGCGGCGTGCGGGCTCAGATGCAGGCCGGCGAGCTGCAGCCGCCCGTCCTGGCGGACCACGATGAGGGTGAAGCGGAACGCACCGCTGGCGTCGGCCTCACCGTTCACGCTCTGCTGGGTCTGGGCCGCCACCACGACCGCGGTCTCCCCGTAGCAGCGAATGCGCAGGTCGCTCACCTCGAACGACGTGTTGCGCACGGTGCCCGTGCTGTAGCGGGCCAGCCATTCCTCGCGGCTGCGCACGAAGCCCCGGGGGCCGACGCCGGTGAAGTCTTGCGCGAGCAGGTCGTCCAGCGCCCTGTGGTCTCCCTGGTCTTCGGCCGTGCTCCATTCCTGGACGAAGTCCGCAACCGCCTGGTCGGCCAGTGTGGTTGTCATGGTGTGTCTCCCTTCGGGCTGCGGCTTCAGTGCGCCGCCACGGCAGCGTCGGCGGACTCGCCCGCGATCAGGTCGGCGGCCAGCTTCTCGACGTAGTCGGTGATGGTCTCGTCCCGGTCGAAGAACGGCACGATCGCGCGCGTGCGCTCGTACAGCGGGCGGGTGAAGGAGGAGAGCTTGTCCGCGCCGCGGATGTCGACGGCCTGGCAGGCGCACAGCAGCTCGAAGGCCACCACGTAGGCGGCGTTGGTGAGTACCTCCCGGGCGCGGCGGGCGGCGACGAATCCGAAGGACACGATGTCCTGGAAGTCCGCTGTGCTCGTGAGGGACTGCACCGACATCGGAACAGTCAGGGTGCGGGTCTCCGCGGTGATCGACGCGGTCATGAACTGGCCGCCCATCAGGCCCAGACGCAGTCCTGGGTCTTCCCGGCACAGGAAGGCGGGCAGCCCGTTGCTGTTGCTCTTGTCGAGGAAGCGGTCCACGCGCCGGTTGGCGAGATTGGTCACGGTTGCCAGGGCCATGTTCAGGTGGTCCATGGCCATGGCCACGTACTGGCCGTGGAAGTGCCCGTTGTGGAACACCTCCGCCTCTTCGGGCAGGACGATCGGGTTGTCGTTGGAGGAGTTCAGCTCGTCCTGCAGGGTCGCCCCGATCCGGTCGAGTACGTCGACCACGGGCCCGAGGATCTGCGGCGTGCACCGGATGGAGTAGGCGTCCTCGATCGCCAGCGACCCGGCCTTGGCGACCGTACCCATCTCTTCGGCCAGGGTCTGCTCGGTGTCGAGTTCGTTGACCGCCAGGTGCGAGTCGGCCAGCCCCTCCCACAGCCGAGAGGCCACCTGGCGCTGTCCGCGGTGCGGTTTGACGCCGTGCACGCGGGGGTCGAACGGTTTCGTCATGCCCGCCAGGCCCTCGACCGACAACGCGGAGACCTGCAGATAGCGGTCCACGAGCCGGCGGGCGGCCTGGAGGACCATGGTGCCCAGGCCGACCATGCCGGACGTGCCGTTGATCAGGGCCAGGCCGTCCTTGTAGCTCAGCTCCATCGGCTCGACGCCGGCCTCGGACAGGGCATGCCGCCCGGGCATGATCTGTCCGTTGTAACGGGCCTTCCACTGCCCCGCGCACACCAGGGCGATCGCGGCCAGTGGACCGAGGTCACCGCTGGTGCCCAGGGAGCCCTTCTCCGGGATGCACGGCACGATCCCGGCGTTGAGTACGGCCACCAGCTTGTCCAGATTCGCCGGGGTGATCGCGGAGTTCCCGCGCGCCAGCGACACGATGCGGGACAGCATGATGGTCCGGGCGGTCGTGTCGTCCAGATACGCCCCCACGTTGGTGGCGACCGCGTTGATCAGGTTCTCCTGGAGCTGGCGGGCCTGGGACACCGGGACGAGGTGGTCGACGAAGCCCCCCATGCTGGTGTTGACCCCGTAGATGACACGTTCGTCCTGCACGAACTTCTCCAGCACCTCGCGCGAGGCGCGGACGCGGGAGCGGACGGGTGCGGACAGCTCCACAGGCGTGCGCTGTCGCGCCGCGTCCTCAAGTTGGTCGAGCGTGACGTTCATGTCGAGCTCTATGACGAAGGTCATGAAGTTCCCTTTACGGCCGGAGAATCGGTGGACCCGACGGGCTGCACAGACCGCCTGCCCATGCCAGCGGACAGGCGCGACACGCCGACGGCCCCCGGATTGCGACCGGCAGGCCGACTGAGTGCCGCACCGAATTCACTGAAGCGCCCGTCACTCCACGCCCAAGCAAGGCAGCCTCATGGCCCGCCCAAGGTCACCCCTGAGTCCCTCGGCGCTCCCCGCGAAGCGGCCGCAGCTGAGGGGCGGTTCCTCCATGGCTGGTAGGGATGTGATGCGGCGGTGGCGACACAAGCGCCGCGGCTCACGCGGGTGCGATCAACTCGCCGGTACTGATGTCGGACACCGTGATGGCCTCCACCGGGCAGCACTCCGCGGCGTCCCGTGCCGTGTCATCGGCGACGATGACGTCCTCTCGGGGCTCGGCGTGGCCGTCCTGCGTCATCCGGAAGTGGGCAGAGGAGCCAGCGCACGCGCCCGATCCGATGCACAATGTCGCGTCCACCGCCAGCCGCCAACGGCCGGCAGCCACAGACCCCCCGGTCACCACGTCACCGGCAGGGTCTTCGGGCCACGGACCTGCATGCCTGTCTTCCACACGATCTCCGCTTCGTCGACAGCCAGTCGCAGGCGCGGCAGACGGCGCAGCAGGACGCCCAGCGCCACCTGGAGCTCCAGCCTGGCCAGCTGCGCACCCAGGCAGTGGTGCACACCGTGCCCGAAGGCGACGTGCGGGTTGGGGGACCTGTCGATGTCGAGGCTGCCGGGATCGGCGAAGACATCCGGATCCCAGTTGGCCGCCACGGTGGGGGCGAACACGGTCTCGCCGGGCTGGATCCTCACCCCGCACAGTTCCACCGGCTCGGTGGCAACCCTGGCCCGGAAACTGCCCGAGCCCAGCGGGATGAACCGCAGCAACTCCTCCACCGCCGACGCCGTCACCGAGGGATCCGCGCGCAAGCGGTCCATGTCATGCGGGCGCTGAAGCAGCAGGTAGGTGCAGTTGGCGATCTGACTCGCCGTGGTCTCGTGGCCGGCGATGAGCAGATCACGGGTGAGCAGGACCAGCTCCTCGTCGCGAAGCCGCCCCTCCTCCTGGTCCCACGTCTGCACCAGAGCCCCGAGCAGGTCATCGGTCGGCTGGCGGCGCCGCCGGCTCACCAGGGCGGCGAAGTAGTCGGCCATGGCCTGCGCGGCCGCCGCCGGTTCAGCGGGCGCGCAGGCCGTGGTGGACAGCAGCGCATCGGACCAGTCTCGCAACTGATCACGGTCGTCCCCGGGTACGCCCAGCAGGTCGCAGATCACCGTGACGGGCAGCGGCAGCGCATACGACGCGACCAGATCGGCCGGCGCGCCCGCGGCTGCCATCGCCTCCAGCAACTCCTCGGCGATCCTCTGCGTAGCGGGCCGCAGGTCTTCCACCCTGCGCTTGGTGAACACACCCGCGACCGTTTTGCGCAGGCGCGTGTGGTCCGGGGGATCCAGCGACATCAGTACGCCTTCACCCGCCGGGTCAGGCTGGATCCGCGGCGCCTGGGCGTGCTGCGTCGCGGCACGACTGAACCGCGGGTCGCCCAGCACGGTCTTGATGTCCTGAAAACGCGTGACCAGCCATGCCTCACCCCCGTACGGGGGGCGGACGCGGCTGATGGGCTCCGCTTCGCGTAATTGCGCGAAGGCCGGTTCCATGTGCAGCTCGGCGGGGGGCGCGAAGGGAAAGTCCCGCAACTGCTGGCTTTGGGTGGTCACTGAGCTTCTCCTGTCCGTCAAGCGGGGCAGTCCACTCGCGAGCCCTGCCGCACATCACAGGGCAGGGCGTCCCGTGTCCGAGCCGGCACCGGTCAGGAAACTGCCGTTAAGTGCTGGTCGGGGGCCTCGGGTGGAGTGGGGTCGTTGAACAGGCGGGAGAGGTGGTAGCGCATCACGTACCGGGCTTGTGCCGCCGACCGCTGCCCGACCAGCACGCTGATCCCGACACCGTGACTGAGACTCAGCAGACGCGCGGCCTCGGCGGAGACATCCAGATATGCCGCGATCTCTCCCGCCGCCTGAGCCGTGGCCAGGATGTGGGTGAGCTGCCGCTCAAGCCGGTTCGGCCCCTCGACGAAGGGCTGCTCCGCCAGGTCGGGGTCGGTCATGGCCAGGACCGCGTAGGACGTCCACACCAGCCGGAAGGTATGACTGTCCGCGTCGACCGGCAGGGCTTCGTCGACGAACGCTTCGAGACAGGCCCGCGCCGAACCCGGATCGTCCAGGCCCTCCAGCCGCGCCGACCACCGCTCGTGGCTCTGCTGCTCAAGGTGCTGCAAAGCGGCGTGCATCAACTGAGCCTTGGTGTCGAAGTAGTACTGCACCAGATTCAAGGACATGCCCGCCTCGGCCGCGACCGCGCGCATGGTCACCGCATGCAGCCCGTCCCGCGCGGCCACCCGGACCAGGGCATCAGCGATGTGCGCCCGGCGCTGGGCATGGTCAACACGTTTCGGCACCGTGACCCCTTCCCGTCCGACCCGTTTTCATAGTACCGCTGTACTATAAAAGCTGGCCGCGACGATGGGGAAGAGACATGGGACAACGCGAAGCCCGTGCCGCCGACGGATCACTCCACACCGGGGAAGAGACAGGCGTACTGGCGCCCCGTCAGGCGGCGCTGTTGTGGCTGGCCTGCGCGGCACAGTTCATGGTGGTGCTCGACGTGTCGGTGGTGAACGTGGCGCTGCCGTCGATCCAGACCGCGCTCGGCTTCGATGCGGCGGGACTGCAGTGGGTCGTGGGCAGCTACGCGCTGGTCTTCGCTGGCTTCCTGCTTCTCGGCGGTCGGCTCGCGGACCTGTACGGCCGCCGACGGGCGTTCGTGTGGGGGCTGGCGCTGTTCTCCGTCTCCAGTCTGGTGGGCGGACTCGCCACCGGCCCCGGCCTGCTGATCGCCATGCGGGCGGTGCAGGGCCTGGGCGCCGCAGTGCTGGCCCCGGCCACGCTGACCATCCTGACCACCACCTTCCCCGAAGGGCCGGGCCGCACCAAGGCGTTGGCGATCTGGACTGCGGTCAGCTCAGCCGGAGGCGCGGCGGGCAACCTGATCGGAGGCGTCCTGACCGACGCACTGTCCTGGCGGTGGATCCTGCTGATCAACGTGCCGATCGGTGCCGTGGCCGTTCTGGCGGCCCTGCGCCTGCTGCCGTCCGATCACTCCGGCGCGGCGTCGGGCAGGCTCGACGTCCCCGGGGCGGTGCTGGCCACTCTGGGCGTCACCGCACTCGTCTACGGCGTCAACCAGGCCGGAACGGAGGGCTGGACGGGGCCGACGACCCTGACGGGCCTGGCGGTCAGCGCCGTGGCGCTGACCGCGTTCGCGGTGACGGAGGCCCGGTTTGCGGCGGCCCCCCTGATGCCGCCCCGCCTGGTGCGGCTGCGACCGATCTGGGCGGGTAACGTCACCATGCTGCTGGCCGGCGGCTGCTTCATCCCCATGTGGTACTTCCTGTCGCTGTACATGCAGGACGTCCTCCGCTACGGGGCCCTGGCCACCGGCGTCGGCTTCCTGCCCCACACGCTTGTCGGTATCGCGGCCGCCCGCCTCGCCCCCGCCGTCATGGAGCGCACCGGTGCCCGCGGTCTCATCGTCCTCAGTGCCCTGCTCAGCGCCGTCGGCTTCCTCTGGCAGAGCAGCATCAGCACGGACAGCGGCTACCTGGACGGACTGCTCGGGCCCGCGATCGTCATGTCCGCCGGTATGGGGCTGCTCATCACTCCGATCACCACCACGGTCACCTCCGGCATCCGCGAGCAGGATGCGGGGGCGGCCTCCGGGCTGATGAACACCACCCGCCAGCTGGGTGGTGTCGTCGGGCTCGCTGCCCTCGTCACCCTCGCGACCGCCGACGGCGGCCCGGCCCTGTCGTACAGGGCGGTGTTCGTGGCGACGGCGGCTGTGTGCGCGGGCGTTGCGGTGATGGCCTTGGCCCTGCCTGCGCCACAACAGGACCGAGACGAGTCGGTCGCGATGCGGCGGTGAGTTCCCGTCCCGGTCCTCGGTCAGAGGTGCGGGGCGTACCTCCGTCAGGTGTCGTGCCGCGATGAGTCATCCACCGGGGTCTGGCGCCGATCTTCTGTTTCCGGCTCTGCACGGTCGGTCGATTGATCCGGTTCCCTCAGCCGGAACAGCGCGGCGAGGATGCCCGCGGTGCCGGTGGCTGCGACCAGTGCACCCGTGGCGACCGAGGTGGAGTCAATCAGCGGCCCGAAGACCAGCGGCGAAGCGAACTGACCTCCGAAGATCACGGTCGCTTGCAACGAGGTTGCGGTGCCGCGCTGTTCGGCGGGGGCGGCGAACGACGCCCTCGCCCTCGACCTGCGACGGCCCCAGGACTACTTCGGGAAAGGTCTGGAGCACCGCATTCCGAGCCCAAGATCTGGCCCACGCGCAGGACGGAGACGATGCCGCATGACCGCCTCCACAGCGGCCGCCATCGCCGCCCGTCATCGGCAGACCCAGGACTGGGCGAGCCGGAGCTGGGTGTGAGCGACGATCAGGAGCGACACCGGCGGAGCATCCCGGTCTTTGGACAGGTGCTCAACCTTCAGCCGGATCAACGTCCCTTCCACCAGGGGTAGTTCGCCCTCATGGTCCGGCCAGGAGGAACGGTGAGTGAGCCGGTGAGTGAGCCGGGGGTGGACCCGGTCCCATGCCCGGGTTCCAGCCTTGCCGTAGTCGCTGGTGTCGGTGATCGTGGTGATCGCGGGCTCCGGCCAGGTCTCCGGCTTGGTGAACCGGAACTCCGGGCCATGCTTGGGCGGCCTGCCGTTGACGCCGGGCATCCTCGGTGGCTCAGGCAGACGCGTCACGCGGTCGGAGCGGACCCTGCCGACCATCTCAACTGGCAGGTCGCGCAGCACCCAGGCCACACGGGTCACGTCGTAGCCCGCGTCACCGACGATCACGATGGCAGGATCCCCGGCCTGCCACTGACCAGCAGTGATGAGCCGCTCGACGACACCTCTCAGCTGGTCGGCGGTGACGGCGGTCGCGTCGTCCACCGGACCCAGCCGCACGGCATCCAGGACCGCGGTCCAGGACGTGGCGCCAGGCTCCAGCACGGCGACGAAGGAGTAGGGTCGGCCCGGAATGAACTGCGACGCCGTCTTCGCCCGGCCGTAGACGTGGCAGAACAGCCGGTCCGCCGAGCACGGCGCGTCCGAGCGAAGCCACGGCGATACATCGACCGCCAGGACCAGACGCCCGCCGTCGAAACGCGGCAGCGGCAGCCCGGCCAGCACGCTCCGCAGCTGGCCGACGTCGATCCTGCCGTGGTTCAGGCCGCCGTGCATCGCACCGTGCCCACGCCGGTGCTCGGGCAGCAACGTCACATCCACCGGTGACTTCACCGCACCGTCAGCGCACAGCACCGCGCCCACCAGCTCGAACAACTCGTCGCGCCGGGCGGTCGGACACTCACCCTCACGGCCTTCGTCGTGGTCACGTGCACCTTGGTCGGAGCACATGATCAGACGAGGGCCGCCCCCACATCCGGCGAATCCCCAGGTGAACGACCCAGTTCGACACACGCTTCGAGCCGGAAGACAAAGAACAAGCTTAGAACGGAGGTTCGTCGCTATACCGCAGAGGTTCGTCGAGACGCCCGTCAGACGGAAGAGGTCGCGGGTTCCGGGGGTCGGTGTCGAACACCGCGTGCCATAGCTTCTTGATCTCCGTCCTAGGTGCCTGAGGCGTCTCGACTACCCAAGGGTCGGAATCGAGAGATTTCGTCGCACCGGGATCTATCTGCGCCAGGTCGCACAGGACTGTGAGTATTGCGTCGACTGTGCTCCAGCTGGCTGGGGTGGACAGTCCAAGGAGCGTGCGGCGGACGGTTTCCGGGCTGGCGACCGCATTAGGGCACTTCTGCGGGATCAGCTCAGCGATCTTCCGCAGCGTCGGCCTGGAAGCTGCCCTGTAGTAGGTAAAGAGGGCCTCCACGAACTCTCTTCGCGGACCCGGAGCCAACTGCTCCTCCCCCGGCATCCTCAGGACCCGCCCCATGGCTCCCCCTCGTTGACATAGGAGGTCTAGGGATACCTCACCATGACTCACGTTGTCACGAGGGGGAGCCACTCATCCTCGCCAGATGGACAAGCACTTTGAGCAACTGATACCTGACACGAAGTCATTTCGGCAGGTCATTGCGGTGCCTGTGCGAGCACAGGGAAGGTCAGCCGAGCACTGCTCCTGTGAGTTGACCCGGCTCTGCGGGAAAATTGCAGAACGGCTCCCCGCTGCAACGGGGAGCCGCTCTGCATCTGAACCACGATCACCCCTGTGAGAAGGAGTCGTCATGTCCAACTCTGAGCGTACGAGCAGTCACGGGTTAACGAAGCCCCTCGCCACCGTTGCACCTACCTGGCGGAAGGGGCTGCGACGGCTGTCGATCGAGGCGACCGCCGGCCTGGTCCGCGGTGTGTCGACAGCCTTGGGGACGGCAGTCGTCGGCTGGTTCGTGCTCTGGTTCCAGCAGCACTGATCCGAGAGCCCTGGCAGCGGCGGGCAGCGCTGCGACCGGTGTTTCATAGGTGGTGGTCACCCATGAAACACCGGTCCCGGGCGGCGCTGCGCTGCGGCTTTCATGTTTCATGAGTTGTTGCAGACGGCTCGACTCATGAAACAGTCGGTGCTCGTGACCGACGACTTCAAGCGCGTGGAAGCCCACGACTGCACGATGTCCACCTGCGGCGCCCCGGCGGGCTCGCCGTGCCGTACCGGCAAGAACAAGGTGGCTGTCCAGTATCACACCGCACGCTTCCGCTTAGTGCCCCAGCTCGCCAAGGCGCTCAACGTGCCCCCCCCAGCCGTACGGAAACCGGGGTCGGTGTGGACCGAGCTGCCCCGGCCCGTCAGCGCCGGCGCCGAACCGGTCGGGCACGTCCGCCTCGGCTACGCACGGGCCTCGACCGCTCGGCAGTCCCTCGACGTGCAGCTCGACTCACTCGCCGAGGCCGGGTGACGCGCGTCTTCTCAGAGAAGTTCTCCACCCGCGCCACCCGGCGCCCCGAGCTGGAGGCTGTCGTGAAGCTCGCCGGAGAGATCCGCTCCTCCCGCGTCGCCGTCACCCTCGCGTCCACGAGCACAAGCGCCTTGGCCGAGGCATCGAACTCGCCATGCTCGCCGGCGGCCAGCCCGGACGGCCGATCAGCACCACGCAGCTGACGCGGCGGCTGAACCAGCTCGGGATCCGGCCCAACCAGGCCCGCAGCACCGCGCTCTTTCAGCTCGCCACCGAGATCCCCGCCGCGATCCTCGCCCGCACCCTGGGGACCCACACCGACGTCGCCGTCGCTTGGCAACGGCTCTCCTCGGGCTACTGGGCCGCCGAGGCTGCCCGCCGCCTGGAGGAGTTCGGACAGCGGACCCGCTTCCAGGGCACCGTCGCCCTAGACGACCGCAGGCCCCGACGGATCATGAGCCGGGACGACCCAGCGATCTATCCCGGCACCTACATCACCTGCGTTCACGACCCGTCCAAGGCCCTGTGCGAACGCGCCCCCAAGGAGCGTTCGAAGGACTCGGCGACCACGCCCAGTGCCAGCCAATGGCCTGCCGCAACGTCGCCCTCACCAGGGAGAACACGAACGCCTGGCGAAAAGAGATCGAACTGGTCGATCAGCAGCTGACCAAGCGCCCACCCCTGCCGCCCCTCCTGCAGAACCGGCTGCTCCGGCGCAAGCACCAGATCGAAACCTTCCTCGCCGCCCCCCAGGAGCCGTCGTGACCCGCCGCATCGACCTCCCATCCGAAGCGCGGGTCCGCGGGGCCCTGACCCGACTCCGCCAGAAGGCCCGCGAGACCGGCAAGCGCCCCACCGCCCTCGCTCTGGCACGCCAGTTCGGGCTGAGCAACACCACCTTCCGCCGCCATTTCCCCGACATCGCCTGGGACATCGCCGAAGCCGCCCGCGCATCCGCAGCCGACACCCCTGGCGCCCGATGGGCCAGCTCGCGCGTGCGACATAAGCGTGACACCGTCCCGCGATCCTGGCGCACAGGCCGATCCGGGGAGGGGCGATGGCGAAGGACAGCTACCGGGACCTGCGGGTTCCCGATGACACCGGCCGGCCGCTGCGGGAGGAGCTCGCGCGCCTGGTCTACGGCTTCGATCGCCGTGGCGACGATCCGGGCGCCGATCAGCCCGGAGCAGGGTGGCGTAGGCGGGCGAATCCGGGCGCAGGTCCAGCCGGCCAGTCTCCGGTTGGAAGGCGACCGTAGACACGTGGTCCGGCAGCTGCGGCGAGACGGCGGCCGCGATGTCCGGCCACCGCTCCAGCACGGTTCCGCGACAGCCGGGGGATCCCAGGCCTGCTCGGTCATCAGCGCCCTGATGTACTGATGACTTAAGCGGGGTGCATCAGCGAGTGCAGAGCGTGGTGCACCAACAGGTGACCCCATACCTCCTGCTCCACCCCTTCTGGCCAACGGGAGCGCAGCACCAGTGGGGCCTCATCCCACCGCATGCCAACGGCCTCCAGCGACACTCCAATGGCTCGGTATCGGTGGTGCAGGGCAGTCAGTTGCGGGGCCGGGTCGGCCTCATGGTCCAACAGGGTTGTCACTAGCCGGTACGGATGCTCCTCGATCACGCGGACCTCGGCGCCGATGCCGGGTAGGACGGCGAGGTGTGAGTTGTCCGGCAGGGTTGCGTGCCGAGGCAGCGGTCGTCCTGGGCTGACCCGCCACAGCAAGTCGGCGCCCGTGGCGCCGACCGCGGGCAGCAGTTTCAGATCGACTGCCGCGCACTCCGCGAGGACCAAGTCCCCCGGCGCCAGCGTGGTGAACAGCTCGCGAGTGAGAGCCGGGCCGGTGGCAGGGGCCGAGAGCCCCACGGCTGCGCTGGTGATGGTGTGGCCGCCGCACTCCGCTAGCGCGGTGACCCTGACCTGTGGGAGTGCGGAAGGTGTGGGCGCGGCGTACTCGCTGGATACGGTCGCCATGCCGTACTGAGCCCGGTTCTCACGGGTGTCGGGGACGCTCACTGTTGCCGCGTCAACTGTGAGGACTCGCCATCTGCGGTAGCGGTCGCACCTGCGGCGGGCGGGGTGCGCCCGCCGGACGGCCTCCATGAACAGCCCAGCTAGCGGCTCGGGGCCAAGGCGTGCCCGGGCCCGGGAGAGGGCGGCCGTTGTGGGCACCGGAGGAAGCTGCCCCGGGTCGCCGCCTTGGCAGGCCCAGGCGAAGAACTCGGTCAGCAACCTTGCCACCTGCCCGTAGCTGCGCTGGCAGAACAGGCTTATGACAAGGACGAAGTACACCACCGTGCGGGCGGGCAGCAGTCGGCTGCGCCGCTCGACCCGGCCGCATTCGAGGAGCACGCGGTCGACGAGGTCTGGCGGAAATGTGTGCAGGAGCAGGCCGACGGCGATTCGGTCGGACAGATTGCCCTGCGAGTTGGCCTTACGCTGCCCTGGCCGCGGCATCGGGAGCTCCTCTTTAAGTCAGCAGTTCTCATTTGCTTTGAGTTGCCCAGCTGCCCAGGGTGAAGAAACCATGGAAAGGAGCCGAACCGGCCCGCCCTCCTTCTGTCGGCTAGCCCGTTGCCGCGAAGCGGTGGCAGCGCACGGAGCGAAGTCAGGCGGTGAATCGATTCTTTGCGCTGCATGAGCAGAGGCAGGCAGAAGGCACAGAGAAAGAGCAAGGCGATGACAGATCGCGCATTGCTCGTCGGTATCGACGAGTATCCGGATCCCGTGAACAATCTCAACAGCTGTGTGGCCGACACCTACGCGTTCCAGGACCTCCTCGGCCAGCTCGGCTTCGAAGACTCCGGCATCCGCCTTCTGCACAACGCGAGCGCCACCCTGGCAGCCGTCCAGGACGGCCTGGAGTGGCTCACCGACGGTGCCGAGGAGGGAGACCGGCTGGTCTTCTTCCAGTCCTCGCATGGCTATCGCTACCTCGAGGGCGATGTCATGACTGAAGTCCTCTGCACATACGACCAGTTCCTGAAGGACCGAACACTCGCCGACCTTACGAGCGAGCTGCCTAGGGGTGTGCTGACGGTCGTCATCGACGCATGTCACTCCGGCGGCATGGACAAGGAATGGGGGCTCCGGGTCAAGGCGTTCACCCCGCCCCGGGAAGCACTCCTGACCAAGGCCATGTCCCTCACCCGCAGGCACGGGCTGAAACCCTTCGGCCGCGCCTTCCTGCTGGAAGAGGCCGACTCGCCGTGGAGCGCAGCCGGCCCTCCCAGCAAGGCGGCGGCCAAGGGCATCGTCCCCGGCGCCAACGAGCTCAACGCCCTGCTGCTCACGGCCTGCGAGCCCGATGAGACCGCCGCCGCAGGCAGCGCACGCACTCAGTGGCTGTCAGCATTCACCTACGCACTGGTCACGGAAATGGATACGAGCATTTCGGTATCCGATCTCCGTGACCGCTCAACGGCTCTCCTCAAGAGTCTAAAAATCCGCCAAACGCCATGCGTTTTCGCTCCTTCGTTTGAGCAATATCTGCTCGACGAAACGTTCATCTCCCGGCAGCAGGCAAAGGCCATGAAGATGATCCGTGAAGTCGAAGAAATGCTCAAAGAAATGACGCACTCAGGCGGCGGGAAATACCCGGGCGGATTTTCGGCAGAAAAGACCCAGACAACGGAGGTAACAGGAATGACTACAACAGCAGAGTACGAGAAGATCGACGAGGTGCTGGAGAAGCTGTTCGCTGGCATCAAAACCACCAAGGGGAAGGCCCCTGCGGCGGGCAACGCCGCCTGGCAGGCGGACGCGCGGATGCTGGCCTCGGTGCTCGCTCCGGGTATGGCAGCCGCGATGCCCACCGACAAGAGCCTGGCTGTGCGGCCGACGGTGACCGACCCCGACAACCTGGACGACAAGAGCCTGTGGTCGGTCGCCACCTCACTGGCGCGAGTCGTCGTACCGACTCTCATCGACGAACTCACCAAGACCTACGGACCCGCCAAGGGGACGAAGGCGCCCGACCTGGATGACGTACAGCAGGTGATCGCTGACGCTGTTCCTCCGTCCCGAGCTGGCGACCAGAAGTTCTTCGGGGTGCTGGAGTCGGTGATCGGCATCGCGGCACCACTCATCATCAGCGCAGTGTCCAAGGACTTCAAGATCGACCACAGGGCGCCGACTGGCACGTTCGACATTGAACTGCCGGAGGACGTCGACCCGAAGTTCTGGGGAGACGTCTTCGACGTCGTCCGCACGACGCTGCCGTACGTCGTCCGCGCCATCGCCTGAGCCACTGATCGCTGCCAGAACACGGGCGGCTTCCGCCACACGCGGACGCCGCCCACCCTTTTGCCCCGCCTCGCAAGACAGCGGGGTCAGGCCACGCCGGTCAGCGGGGGTGAGGAGGTCGGCCCACTCGTCCATCTTCCGCAGCCGACCGATCGCTGTCGACGCGCCGATGGTCCTGAGCCTGGCCGGCGGTTCGGACACCGCTCCCGCGAAGTGCAGCAGCATGTCGTCCTTGCCGTTCACCTCGGTGAGCAAGGTGGGATGGACAAGGACCAGTGCCGCCTTCGCCAGGCGTTCGACGCTGATGCCGGCGTGTAACAGGAAGACCTCCTGGTCCTCTTCGGCATGGGCTTCCATCGCCAGGCGCGCGAAGCGCTTGGCACCTTCGTAGAGACGATCGGACGTGACCGGCGATTCCATGACGGGACGGTACCGGCAGCCCATGGCAGGACGGGGTGCATTTTCAGGGCGAAGCCCACCGTCCGGCGCCCTCCGCTACGCCGATCACCCGATCGGGTGATCCGCTCGCTTGCCGGGCCCGTCGGCTACTTCTTGCGGGTGACGGTTTGTCAGTCCTGCTGCGTACCGTCCTGGTTCATCACGACTCAACCGCGCCCTGATGGGCACTCGTTGCCCAAGGCGGTGACTTGATGAGCCTGACCTCCGGCATTCTGTCCACGAACCCTCTGCGCCGATTCCTGGACCGTGCACTGTCAGCCGGCGCCCACCCGCTGCGCAGGAGCTTCCGGGCCCCGGGACCACAGCAGCCACGTCCTGATGCCCGGGGCCGGGTGTCGGCACGGAGGCCGGCAACGTCGGCACCGCGATCGACTACCGACTGCGCCTGGCGTTCACCACCGCCGAGCCCGTCGACCACGTCGCCCGCCTCGGCATCCTGCTCACCGACTCCTACAACTCCGATGCGCGGCAGCGGATGCGGGCCGTAGGCGAAGATCTCATGGAACGACTGCGGGCGACGGTCGCGCGCCTGCAGCTCGACAACCGAGACCTGCCGATGGACCGCCCCCATGACGAGGAAGAGGACCTGGCCCGCCTGCTGATCGCCGCAGCCTGGTACCAGGTCAACTACCGCACCTCGACCGGATTCGCCTTCACCCCACCGGCGATTGCCGCCCGAGAGGATCCCGGCGCCTTCACTCTGGACCGGCTGCTCCAGCTGCCGCACCGCGACATGGTGACCGACGTCGTCGCCCAGCTCTACAAGGCCGCCGACGGCCCGCTCAACGACCTGCGGACCCGCACACGGCCGGAGGACTGCACGCCGGCTCCCACATTCCCGACCGACCGCATCTCCGCGGACGCCGACCTGGCCGTCGACGGACTGCTGCTCGACTTCAAGAGCACCCGGTACACCCACACCCTGCGCCAGGGCGAGGCGTGGCAGCTGACCGGCTATCTGCTGCTCGACACGGAAGACAAGTACCGGATCGACACCCTCGGCTTGTACCTCTCGCGCTCGGGAACACTGGCCAGCTGGCCGGTGGAGGAGTACCTGGACCTGCTCGGAGCCTGCCGCCGCGAGATCCCCGCCTTCCGCGCCGCGTCCACCGAGCTGCTCGAGGGCTGCACCGCCGACGTCGAACCGTACGAGCAGGAGGAGGAAGACCGCGTCCGCGAGCTCCTGAAGCGCCTGGCGTCCGTCGCCGATCCGGGCCACTGCCTAGTCTGCACACAGCCCTCCCCCGCATCCGGGCGCCGAACCCGGGAGTTCTGCTCCGCCTGGCCTTGGCCGCGATCCACGATGCCGTCGCCGCCGGCACCGAGATGTCTCGCACGCGAGACACCGACCCGGCCGCGGTCGCGCTCGACTACGGCCTGTCCGGCCTCGGTACTGGTGGGCTCGCGTATTCAACTGTCGCCAGTTCTTGGGTGCAGCGAGGGCGATGCTGACAGTGTGTAGCGAAAGCAGCTCGGTGACCCCGTTGCCTTGCCCAGCCAGCGTGGGCGGTGCCGCCGAGGGTGCTCGGCGGCTTCCCCGCTTTGATAGTCAGTCGTGCGTCTCCGCAGGGGGGTTGAACGAGATCCAGACGTCAGGGGGCAGGTCGGGCCGATCTGGTATCGGTCTGCGTTCCTCTGTCCATGCATCGTCGGCGATCTCCGTGGCGACGCGACGCCAGAAGTGCACCGCGGCGATGTCGGCATCCTGAAACGCGACTTCCCACGAGCCTGGGTGTCTGGCCGCGATCTCCTGAACAGCGTGCAGCCCGATCCTTGTCCGCCGTGCGCCGCGCACCACGAAAAAGCTGTTCAGCACCCGTGGCGGGGCGGTCAGACTGCGGACGAACGCGAACCCGGCGGGGCTGTCACCGCTTGTGAGGAGGTATGGCGCCCAGTCGGGCTCAGAGAAGGCCATGTGGAGCCGGTCGCTGCGGAAGGTTCCGTCAGTGTTGGGCAGCAGACTGTCGAACTCCGACATGTCATGCCGGAACATCAGCCACAGCCGCTCCACTACGGGGCGGTCGGCGATGCCTGCGAGGCATCGACGGCGGGTAGCCACGCCGCTGCACCGAGTACCTGATGACCTCGATCACTTCCTGCCGTCGGCCGGTGAGACGAGCGTCGCATCTGCAGGCGGCCCGACAGCCGTGTCGTCGACAGCCGTACGACCGACGACGGCACGTCGATCCGCAGGCGCCGCCAGTGTCCTGACTGCTCCCGTCGTTTCACGACCGTGGAGACGTGCTCGCTGATGGT
>NZ_JBEXQG010000069.1:0-49408 GCF_040612485.1 Streptomyces sp. NPDC006385 | reverse complement strand
AGAGCGCTTCGTTCACACCGAAGAGGTCACTGGTTCGAACCCAGTATCGCCCACCGGGAAAGGCCGGTCCGCCACAGCGGACCGGCTTTTTTGTGTGCCGGCGCAGCTAGGCGGCCGCCGCCGGCAGGTCGGGCCGCAGTGGCCACGCCGGGTCCACCGCCTCCTCGGTGCCGCTGCGGGCGAACCACGCCTGCAAGCCGCGTGCCTGCGCCGCGTGCCACACCGCCTGGAGCGTGTGCAGTTCGGCGGGGGACAGCCGCTCGAGGCGGGCCGCGAAACGGCGTCCCACCGCCCGTACGACCTCCAGCGAGGCCAGCGCGTCGGCCGCCGCGTCGTGCGCGCCCTCCAGTGTCACGCCGTAGTGCGCGCACAGGTCGGTCAGGGTGCGGCGGCCCTTGCGGTAGCGGTCCAGATGCTTGTCGAGCACACGTGGATCGAGCACCAGCAGGGGCGTCGCCTCGAACCAGCGGTCGAGCGACGAGGCCCGGTGCCGGCGCAACTCCCGGTCCAGCAGCGTCAGATCGAACGGCGCGTTCATCACCACCACCGGCCGTCCCCTGGCGGCGTGTTCCGCCAGCTCGCCGGCTATCTCGTGCATCACCGGCGCCGGCCAGCGGCCGTTGCGCTGGAGATGCTCCTCCGTCAGCCCGTGCACCGCCGTCGCCGCCTCCGGCACCGGCACACCCGGGTTCACCAGCCACCGGGTCACCCGCGGCCGGGTGCCCGGGGCGTCCTGGACGACGACGGCCGCCGAAACGATCCGGTCGGTCTCGACGTCCACGCCTGTCGTCTCCGTGTCGAATGCCGCCAGCGGGCCCTCATACCAGCACGCCATACCTACCCAACCCCTCGTTCACCCACGGCAGCTGACGTACCGTCTTCTGCCCGTTTGGTGATACCCGGCCCGTTTGCGCCGTACGCCGGAAGGACACAACAGGAGTGCGGGTCCTTGCAGTTCAGCGGTCCGCGACGGGGATTCACTTTGCTTGGAAGGCTGTTGGTCATGGCGATAGCGCAGCCCGAGCGGGGCGGGCTGCTGCCCGAGCGTACGGGCCCTCATCGCGGTTCACTCGCCACCACCGCCTGCATGGAGACACTGCAGGTGGGCTATCTGCACGCGGTCGCGGCGGCGGCCGGCTGCTCGCTGTCGCAGCCGTTCCCGGACAACGGCATCGACTGGCACGTCAGCCACAGCGCACCCGGCCACACGGTCGACGACGAGGTCACCATCAAGGTGCAGCTCAAGGCGACGTACCAGATCGCGCCGAACCCGCCCGCCCGTCTCCCTCCACCACCCTCGACGGAGGGGGCTGCGCCCCCGCCCCACCAGATGCGCCGCTTCTTCTCCTTCACGCTCGACAACGACCACCTGGCGAAGCTCGCCCGCACCCCGGTCTCGGTGCACAAGATCCTGGTCGTGATGATCGTTCCGCGGTCGCAGGAGCAGTGGCTGCGGGCCGGCCACGACCGGCTCGATCTGCGGCACTGCTGCTACTGGGTCAACCTGGCCGGCCACCCGATCACCGGCCGGCGCCGGACCAACGTGCGGATACCGACCTCACGCATCTTCGACGACCGGGCGCTCTGCGAGATCATGACGCGGGTCGGGACGGGAGGCAGACCATGACCCACCGCCCGCTGGAGGAACCGATGAGGCCGGTCAGGCCGCACCCGGTCGACGCCTCCTGGGACCGTACGCCCGAGCCCGCCGAGGTCGACCCCGCGGTGCTGAGCGCGCTGCTGCTCCGGCACGGCTGGCGGCGGCGCGGGGGAGCGGCGGGGCGCTACGGCCGCTGGACCCCGCCCGGTCCGGGCGGCAACGGCACCAGCCTGCTCGTGCCCGAGTCCCGTGCCTTCCCCGACAGCGACGACCTGCTCGGCGAGGCCCTCGTCGCCCTCTCCCGCAGCGGTCTGCCCTGCGCGCGCGAGGTGCTGGTCGGGCTCGCCGTGCCCAGCGACGAGGTCCGCTGGTGGCGGGACGCGCCCGGCGGACCGGCCGGTGCCGCGCCCTGGCTCGTCGAGGAGGAGCTGCGCGCCGCCGCCCGCCGGACGCTCCTCGCCGCGGCGCTCGCCACGCGCGCGCGTGCCGGCTATCACGGCGCCCGGCACCGCCGCTCGGCCGCCGCCTTGCTGGAGAACGTCCTCGTCGGCTCGGCCGCCGGGGGCCGCGGCCTCACCGCTTTCGTCCCCGTCGGCACGGGGCGTCCGCTCGCCGTACGCCTCCATCAGGCCCTGTACGCCGCCCGGGAGGCCATCGACTACCGGCGGGCCACCGGCGGCATGGACGCCTTCGAAGGCGCCGTCGAGGCGGGCGTCAGCCGCGAGCTCACCGAGGCCCTGATCGCTCTCGTCCGCGGTACGGAGGGCGCGCGCGTCGCCGTCGAGTGGGCACCCGCGGCCGGGGTGCCCGAGGACTGCGCGGCCGGGGGCGAGCCCGTCGAGTTCTCGCCGGGCGACCTGCCCGCGCTGCGCGAGGCCGGCGCCCGCTATCTGCGCGAGGAGCCGTCCGTGCCGGTCAGGATCACCGGCGCGGTCGTACGGATGCGCAGGTCGGGGACGCGCGGGGAGGGCGCCGTACGGCTGCGTGTCATCGCGGGCGCCGAGGTGCCGCACGTCCGGGTGACGCTGGACGAGGAGGCGTACCGCATCGCCGGGCACGCGCACCTCGTCGGGCTGCCGGTGCGGATGCACGGGCGGCTGGAGAGCCGGGGCGGCTTCCGCAGGCTCACCGGGGCCTCGGGGGTCGTACCGGTACAGGTGGACGAGGCCGAGCGGGACCGGCTGATGAAGTCGCTGCAGGAGACGGCGGACGTGACGGCCTTCTTCGAGGAGGCGTTCGGCGGGGAGGAACGGGAGGACTGAAGGTGACCGTTTCGCGGTCGGCCGTCCGGGGTCGGTACGATCGCGTAATGCGCGCGCTCCTGGTATGGCGCCGCATTCCACCTTCAGTCAGGAGAGACCGGTGTCAGACGTCCGTGTGATCATCCAACGCGATTCCGAGCGGGAAGAGCGCGTGGTGACGACGGGCACTACGGCCGCCGACCTCTTCGCCGGCGAGCGCTCGATCATCGCCGCGCGCGTGGGCGGCGAGCTCAAGGATCTGTCGTACGTGCTCTCCGACGGCGAGGAGGTCGAGGGCGTCGAGATCTCCTCCGAGGACGGGCTGGGCATCCTGCGCCACTCCACCGCGCACGTGATGGCGCAGGCCGTGCAGGAGCTCTTTCCCGAGGCCAAGCTGGGCATCGGCCCGCCCGTCAAGGACGGCTTCTACTACGACTTCGATGTCGAGAAGCCGTTCACGCCCGAGGATCTCAAGGCCATCGAGAAGAAGATGCAGGAGATCCAGAAGCGCGGGCAGAAGTTCGCCCGCCGTGTCGTCACCGACGACGCCGCCCGCGAGGAGCTCGCGAACGAGCCCTACAAGCTGGAGCTGATCGGCCTCAAGGGCTCCGCCTCGTCCGACGACGGCGCGGACGTCGAGGTCGGCGCCGGCGAGCTGACGATCTACGACAACCTGGACGCCAAGACCGGCGACCTATGCTGGAAGGACCTCTGCCGCGGTCCCCACCTGCCGTCGACCCGCGCGATCCCGGCGTTCAAGCTGATGCGCAACGCGGCCGCCTACTGGCGCGGCAGCGAGAAGAACCCCATGCTCCAGCGCATCTACGGCACCGCCTGGCCGTCGAAGGACGAGCTGAAACAGCACCTGGACTTCCTCGCCGAGGCCGAGAAGCGCGACCACCGCAAGCTGGGCAACGAGCTGGACCTGTTCTCCGTCCCGGAGCAGATCGGCTCCGGCCTCGCGGTCTTCCACCCCAAGGGCGGCATCGTCCGCCGCGTGATGGAGGACTACTCCCGGCGCAGGCACGAGGAAGAGGGCTACGAGTTCGTCTACACCCCGCACGCCACGAAGGGGAAGCTCTTCGAGACGTCGGGCCACCTCGACTGGTACGCCGAGGGCATGTACCCGCCCATGCAGCTCGACGAGGGCGTGGACTACTACCTCAAGCCCATGAACTGCCCGATGCACAACCTGATCTTCGACGCGCGCGGGCGGTCCTACCGTGAACTGCCGCTGCGTTTCTTCGAGTTCGGGACCGTGTACCGGTACGAGAAGTCGGGCGTCGTGCACGGCCTGACCCGTGCCCGCGGCTTCACGCAGGACGACGCGCACATCTACTGCACGCGCGAGCAGATGTCCGACGAACTCGACAAGACGCTCACCTTCGTCCTGAACCTGCTGCGCGACTACGGCCTGACCGACTTCTACCTGGAGTTGTCGACGAAGGACCCGGAGAAGTTCGTCGGCTCCGACGAGGTCTGGGAAGAGGCCACGGAGACCCTCCGCCAGGTGGCCGAGAAGCAGGGCCTGCCCCTGGTCCCGGACCCGGGCGGCGCCGCCTTCTACGGTCCGAAGATCTCCGTCCAGGCCAAGGACGCCATCGGCCGCACCTGGCAGATGTCGACCATCCAGCTCGACTTCAACCTGCCCGAGCGCTTCGATCTGGAGTACACCTCCGCGGACGGCTCCAAACAGCGCCCGGTCATGATCCACCGGGCCCTCTTCGGCTCCATCGAGCGCTTCTTCGCTGTGCTCCTGGAGCACTACGCGGGCGCCTTCCCGGCGTGGCTGGCCCCGGTCCAGGCGATCGGCATCCCGATCGGCGACGCGCACGTGGACTACCTGGAGAAGTTCGCCGCGGCCGCCAAGAAGAAGGGCCTGCGCGTCGAGGTCGACTCCTCCTCGGACCGCATGCAGAAGAAGATCCGCAACGCCCAGAAGCAGAAGGTGCCGTTCATGGTCATCGCGGGCGACGAGGACATGGCGAACAACGCCGTCTCCTTCCGCTACCGCGACGGCTCGCAGGAGAACGGCATCCCGTTCGACGAGGCCATCGCGAAGATCGCGCAGGTCGTCGAGGAGCGGGCGCAGGTCTGAGTCGTCGGCACGCGCACATCGAGGGCCCTCGGGGAGTTCGGCTTCCCGGGGGCTTTTCGTCGTCCTCGCGGGAGAAGGTCCTGGAGCAGCCACGAGGCGAAGGCGCCGGTCACAGCGCCGAGCAGGCCCAGCCCCACGGCCATGATCCCGACGGCGATCAGCCGCCCGGGCACCGTGACG
Organism: Streptomyces sp. NPDC006385; assembly: GCF_040612485.1. Taxonomy (NCBI): domain Bacteria; kingdom Bacillati; phylum Actinomycetota; class Actinomycetes; order Kitasatosporales; family Streptomycetaceae; genus Streptomyces; species Streptomyces sp. NPDC006385. The sequence continues at coordinate 44,289 of NZ_JBEXQG010000069.1, read as the reverse complement.
GGGTGATGTCGCCGTGGCCGACCGTGGCAGCGGCAGCAAGCGCCCCGGCGACACGCCGCGAACGGGCGAAGCCATATGCTGCACGCATGACGAGTGAGCCGGAGCAGCAGTGGGGAGTGGGGATCCAGGACGCGTTCCAGCGCCTGTGGACGCCCCATCGGATGGCGTACATCCAGGGTGAGAACAAGCCGACCGGCCCCGGAGCCGACGACGGTTGCCCCTTCTGCTCGATCCCGGCCAAGTCCGACGAGGACGGGCTGATCGTCAAGCGCGGGGAGCAGGTGTACGCGGTCCTCAACCTGTACCCGTACAACGGCGGCCACCTGATGGTCGTGCCCTACCGCCACGTCGCCGACTACACCGACCTCACCGAGCCGGAGACCGTGGAGCTCGCCGCCCTGACCAAGCAGGCGATGACGGCCCTGCGCACCGCCTCGGGCGCCCACGGCTTCAACATCGGCATGAACCAGGGCACGGTCGCCGGGGCCGGCATCGCGGCCCACCTCCACCAGCACATCGTCCCGCGCTGGGGCGGCGACACGAACTTCATGCCGGTGGTGGGCCACACGCGGGTGCTGCCGCAGCTCTTGGCGGACACCCGGAAGATGCTGGCGGAGGCCTGGCCGACGGCTTGATGTCTCAGCCGGCGGTGACACCCATCAGCCCGTCCGGCGTATGAGGACGAGGCCGTTCGGGCCGGAGGGGGGTCTGGGCGGGCAGCCCCCGGGGACGGCGCCCCCAGGGACACTGCCCCAGACCCACGTGACACGGCTCAACCGCCGGAGGCCCTACGCGTCATACACGTCCGCCTTCTTCGGCGTCGGATCCTGCACAGCCGTGCTCAAGAACGCCGACCGCGCACCGAACTTCTCGGTGTCCACGCCGTTCTCCTCCAGCACCTTGATCGCCGCGGCATGCACCACCCGCAGCACCGGCGTGGCGGCGCGCAGCGCGTCGTCGGCCATGAACCGATGCCGCCACGGCTGATCCGCCCACGCGTGCCGGAGGCCGAACGGCTCGGGCAGCCCTATCGTCCCGCCGAGCCAGTTCAGCAGCGGCGGATACCAGGTGATCGGGGCCCGGACCGCCAGCCGTACCACCTCGTCGCTGTTCACCAGCGGAAGCTTGATCTTGCGGGTCTCCCACGGCTTCAGCGACTTGGCGACCTCCTTGGTCGGCGCCTCGGGCTTCTCCTGGAACAGCCCGTTCACCGGGCCGAGCGCGTGTCCGGTGACCTCGATGCGCAACGTCTCGTGCAGTACGGTCACCGTGATCAGCATGGTGATGATCAACTGCCCGTCCCAGAGCGTCCACTGGACGCCCAGGTAGTGCCGGTCACCGCTGCCGAACTGCTGCTTGTTGCAGATGTCCTGTATCGCGTGCGGCTTGACCTGGTACGCCTCGACGTCCGTGCCCTCCGGCCGGGACACCGCCTTCGCGCCCTCGGCGATCGGCGTGACGACCCAGTGCCGTATCGAAGGCTTGGGAAAACCACCGGTGTTCAGCGGACCGCGCTCCAGCATGCGCAGCTGGTCGTGGATCGAGCGGATGACGTCCCAGCTGCGGAACGGGTGGATCTCCCGGGTGGGGTCGGCCGGGGCCAGGTTCTCCGCCAGCTGCCAGCTGCCCCAGCGGGTTCCCATGCCGAGTATCCCCTTGGGACCGGCGTAGAAGACGGAGTTGGACTGCTGCTCGGCGCTGAGCTTGGCCAGCGACTGGCGCAGCTGCTCGGCCTGGGTCTCGTTGGGGCTGGTCGGCACCGCCTCCGGCACCTTCGCGCCGACGCTGCTGCCGGCCAGCAGGCTGTCCCAGCGCTCCCGCAGGTCCTTCGCGGTGCGCTCACAGACCTGCTTGGCCCAGAACCAGCCGACCACGGGCATGACGACACAGGCCCGCGCATACCAGGCCCAGAAGCCGCTGAACGGCATCTTGATCAGGAAGAGCACGGCGAGCGCGCCCGCGGCGACGAGCAGCACGGAGGCCAGTGTGCCGCCCCGCTTGTCGCTGGCCTTGCCGATGGTGGTGCGCAGCTGGAAGATCAGCAGCCACACCAGCAGGCCGGGCAGGAACAGCACACCGCAGACGACCATGATGGCGCTGAGCATCCGGTCGCGGGCCTTGCGGATGTTGTTGGCGGCCAGACAGTGCTCGACGACGACCTGGGGCTCGGTGCCGAAGGACTGGATCAGCGGCTTGCGGCCACTGCCGAGCATGCGGTCGACGACGGCGCGTGAGAACGCCTCACCCAGGTTGGGCCGGAAGATCCTGGCCCACTTGCGGCCTTCCTTGACGTCGGTCTGGTGCCATTCGTTGTCGGCCTTCTTGATGTCCTGAAACGGATTGTCCCGATACGCCGCCGAGGCCAGCGCGAACGTCGCCGTCTGTCCCTCGCCGGCCGTGCGCGGCACCTGCGGACCGAAGATGTCCGCGTAACCGCCCTCAACGGTCATTCCCGCCCCCGATCGCCGCACTGTCGCTTCTGCGGCCTTCCCGACTTCCGTACTGCGCACACCTGTTGATCAATGATCAGCGTATCCCCCGCCACCGACAACCGTCGGCGGACGGCCCAAGCCGCCCGCCGACATGGAGGGGAGGGCTCCGCAAAAGCGCCTGTCGGCGCCGGCGCGGACTACGAGGCTTCGCGCGCCTCTTCACGAATCCTTTCCGCGATCTGCTGCGGCATCGGTTCGTGCCGCGCGTAGGAACGGCTGAAGCGCGCGGTGCCGTGCGACAGCGACCTCAGATCGACGGCGTACCGTCCGATCTCGATCTCGGGCACCTCGGCCTTGATGACGGTGCGGCCACCGCTGGTCTGCTCGGTGCCGAGGACGCGGCCGCGCCGCCCGGACAGGTCGCTCATCACCGCGCCGACGTACTCGTCCCCGACCAGGACGGACACCTCGGCGACCGGCTCCAGCAGATGGATCTTCACGTCGGCCGCCGCCTCCCGCAGCGCGAGCGCGCCGGCCGTCTGGAACGCGGCGTCGGAGGAGTCCACCGAGTGCGCCTTGCCGTCGAGCAGCGTGACCCGGATGTCGACCAGCGGATGACCGGCCGCGACTCCCTTGGCCGCCTGGGCCCGCACGCCCTTCTCCACCGACGGGATGAACTGCCGGGGCACCGCGCCGCCGACGACCTTGTCCACGAACTCGATGCCCGAGCCGCCCGGCAGCGGCTCCACCTCGATCTCGCAGATGGCGTACTGCCCGTGCCCGCCGGACTGCTTCACATGCCGGCCGCGGCCCGAGGACCTGCTGGCGAACGTCTCCCGCAGGGAGACCTTGTGCGGCACGACGTCGACCTGCACGCCGTACCGGCTGCGCAGCCGTTCCAGGGCCACGTCCGCGTGTGCCTCGCCCAGGCACCACAGCACCACCTGGTGGGTCGCCTGGTTCTGTTCGAGCCGCATGGTCGGGTCCTCGGCGACCAGCCGGGACAGGCCCTGCGACAGCTTGTCCTCGTCCGCCTTGCTGTGCGCCTGGATGGCGAGCGGCAGCAGCGGGTCGGGCATCTGCCAGGGCTCCATCAGCAGCGGGTCGTCCTTGGCCGACAGGGTGTCGCCGGTCTCCGCGCGGCTCAGCTTCGCCACGCACGCGAGGTCACCGGCGATGCAGTGGCTGAGCGTGCGCTGCTGCTTGCCGAAGGGGGCGGACAAGGCGCCGATGCGCTCGTCGACGTCGTGGTCCTCGTGCCCGCGGTCGGCCAGCCCGTGCCCGGAGACGTGCACCGTCTCGTCGGGACGCAGGGTGCCGGAGAAGACGCGCACCATCGACACCCGGCCGACGTACGGGTCGGACGCCGTCTTCACGACCTCCGCGACCAGCGGCCCGTCCGGGTCGCACGGCTTCAGCTCGCGCGGCTTGCCGTCGATCGTGGTGACCCGGGGCGCCTCGCGCTCCAGGGGCGTCGGGAAGCCCCGCGTGATCAGCTCGAGCACCTCGACCGTGCCCAGTCCCTGCCGGGCGCCGCCGGCGGCCGGGGCGGCGGCGAGGACGGGGAAGAACGTGCCGCGCGCGACGGCTCGCTCCAGGTCCTCGATCAGCGTCTTGACGTCGACCTGCTCGCCGCCCAGATACCGGTCCATGAGGGTCTCGTCCTCGCTCTCCGCGATGATCCCCTCGATCAGCCGGTTACGGGCCTCCTCGATCTCCGGCAGCTGGTCCTCGCCCGGCTCGGACTCCTTGCGTTCGCCGGAGGAGTAGTCGAACAGCTTCTGCGACAGCAGCCCGATCAGACCGGTCACGGGCGCGTGCCCGTCCGGGCCCTGCGGGCCGTGCAGCGGCAGATACAGCGGGAGCACGGCGTCGGGGTCGTCCCCGCCGAACGCCTCCGCGCAGATCCGCGTCATCTCCTCGTAGTCGGCCCGCGCGGCCTCCAGGTGCGTGACGACGATCGCGCGCGGCATGCCGACCGCCGCGCACTCCTCCCACACCATGCGGGTCGAGCCGTCCACGCCGTCCGAGGCGGAGACGACGAAAAGGGCCGCGTCCGCCGCTCGCAGACCGGCCCTCAGCTCCCCGACGAAGTCGGCGTATCCGGGGGTGTCCAGTAGGTTGATCTTGATGCCGTCCCATTCGACCGGCACCAGGGAGAGCTGCACCGAGCGCTGCTGGCGGTGCTCGATCTCGTCGTAGTCGGAGACGGTGCCGCCGTCCTCCACGCGGCCCGCCCGGTTCACCGCCCCCGCGGTCAGCGCGAGAGCCTCCACCAGAGTCGTCTTGCCGGATCCGCTGTGGCCGACCAGCACCACATTCCGTACGGACGCGGGGTGGTCGGCCGCTGTAGCCCTGCCGGCGGCTCCGGGGTGTGCGTTCGCCTTGTCGCCCATGATCCTGCCTCCCGTGCACGGTGAGGTCACTGTGGGCGCGGACATGCGGATCCGCGTGCGATGGCGGCTCCGGTGACGCCCGCGGTCCTTCGAGCTTTCCACTCCCGTCACGGTGCGTCCATACGAAGGACGTGATCCCGCCGCCCGGCACCGGTGGACCGGGCCGCCCGATCCGGGTAGGAGTGCCCGGCGGTCGCGCCGACGCGCGCGTGGCTACGATGGGCCAGCCGGTGGCCAGCGGGGCCGCACGGCGCCACACCGACCCCTCGGGAAGGCCATGCTGAACAAGTACGCGCGTGCGTTCTTCACGCGTGTTCTCACACCGTTCGCCGCGTTTTTGATCCGCCGGGGCGTCAGCCCCGACACCGTCACGCTCATCGGCACCGCCGGTGTGGTCGCGGGCGCGCTGGTCTTCTACCCCATGGGCGAGTTCTTCTGGGGCACGGTCGTGATCACGCTGTTCGTGTTCTCCGACCTCGTCGACGGCAACATGGCCCGCCAGCTGGGCCGCTCCAGCCGCTGGGGCGCCTTCCTGGACTCCACGCTCGACCGGGTCGCCGACGGCGCGATCTTCGGCGGCTTCATCCTCTGGTACGCCGGTGGGGGCGACGACCTCGTCCTGTGCGCCGTGTCGATCTTCTGCCTGGCCAGCGGCCAGGTGGTGTCGTACACCAAGGCACGCGGCGAGTCGATCGGCCTGCCGGTCGCCGTCAACGGCCTCGTCGAGCGCGCCGAGCGCCTGGTGCTCTCCCTGGTCGCGGCCGGTTTGGCGGGTCTGCACAAGTTCGGGGTACCAGGTATCCAGTACCTCCTGCCCGTGGCCCTGTGGATCGTCGCCGTCGGCAGCCTCGTCACGCTGATCCAGCGGGTCGTCACGGTCCGCCGGGAGTCGGCCGAGGCGGAGGCGGCGGCCGCACAGGAGGACAAGCCGCGGAACGCCTCTCAAGGGAGCGAGGCAGCCAAGTGAGCGCCCAGGAACGGCTCACGGACGCCCTGTACGGGCTCGGCTGGGGCACGGTCAAGAAACTCCCCGAGCCGGTCGCCGTACGGCTCGGCCGCACCATCGCCGACCTCGCCTGGAAGCAGCGCGGCAAGGGCGTCCAGCGGCTGGAGAGCAACTACGCGCGCGTGGTGCCCGACGCGAGCCCGGAGCGCCTCGCCGAACTCTCGCGCGCGGGCATGCGCTCGTACCTGCGCTACTGGATGGAGTCCTTCCGGCTCCCCGCCTGGAGCGCCGAGCGCGTCAAGAGCGGCTTCGACCCCAAGGACATCCACTACCTGACCGACGGCCTGGCCGCGGGCAACGGCGTCATACTCGCCCTGCCGCACCTGGCCAACTGGGACCTCGCGGGCGCCTGGGTCACCACCAAGCTTCGGACGCCCTTCACGACGGTCGCCGAACGGCTCAAGCCCGAGACGCTGTACGACCGCTTCGTCGCCTACCGCGAGGGCCTCGGCATGGAGGTCCTGCCGCACAGCGGCGGCACCGCCTTCGGCACGCTCGCCCGGCGGCTGCGCGACGGCGGCCTGGTCTGCCTGGTCGCCGACCGCGACCTGTCCGCCTCGGGCGTCGAGGTGGACTTCTTCGGAGCCACGGCCCGTATGCCCGCCGGACCGGCGCTGCTGGCCCAGCAGACCGGGGCGCTTCTGCTCCCGGTCACGCTCTGGTACGACGACTCACCCGTCATGCAGGGCCGCGTCCATCCCCCGATCGAGGTACCCGAGACAGGTACCCGGACCGAGAAGACGTCTGTGATGACACAGGCGCTGGCCGACGCCTTCGCCTCGGGGATCGCCGAACATCCGGAGGACTGGCACATGCTCCAGCGCTTGTGGCTCGCTGACCTCGACCCCACGAAGGGACCCTCGTGAGGATCGGCATCGTCTGCCCGTACTCGTGGGACGTGCCGGGCGGCGTCCAGTTCCACATCCGCGACCTCGCCGAGTACTTCATCCGGCTCGGCCACGAGGTGTCCGTCCTGGCGCCCGCCGACGACGACACCCCGCTCCCGCCGTACGTGGTCTCGGCGGGCCGCGCCGTCCCGGTCCCGTACAACGGGTCCGTGGCCCGCCTGAACTTCGGCTTCCTCTCGGCGGCCCGCGTCCGCCGCTGGCTGCACGACGGCGCGTTCGACGTCATCCACATCCACGAGCCGACGTCGCCCTCCCTGGGCCTGCTGACCTGCTGGGCGGCCCAGGGCCCGATCGTGGCGACGTTCCACACCTCGAACCCGCGCTCCAGGGCGATGATCGCGGCGTACGCCATCCTCCAGGCGGCTCTGGAGAAGATCAGCGCCCGGATCGCGGTGAGCGAGTACGCCCGCCGCACGCTGGTGGAGCACCTCGGCGGGGACGCGGTCGTGATCCCCAACGGCGTCGACGTCGACTTCTTCGCCAAGGCCGAGCCCAGACCGGAGTGGCAGGGCGACACGATCGGCTTCATCGGCCGCATCGACGAGCCCCGCAAGGGTCTGCCGGTCCTCATGCGGGCCCTGCCCAAGATCCTCGCCGCCCGCCCGCAGACCAGGCTCCTGGTGGCCGGCCGGGGCGACGAGAAGGAGGCGGTCGAGTCCCTGCCGGCCGAGCTGCGCTCCCGGGTCGAGTTCCTCGGCATGGTCAGCGACGAGGACAAGGCCTGCTTCCTGCGCAGCGTCGACCTGTACGTCGCCCCCAACACGGGCGGCGAGAGCTTCGGGATCATCCTGGTCGAGGCGATGTCGGCCGGCGCACCGGTCCTCGCCTCCGACCTGGACGCCTTCGCCCAGGTCCTGGACCAGGGTGCCGCGGGCGAACTCTTCGCCAACGAGGACGCCGACGCCCTCGCCGAGGCAGCGGTACGCCTCCTGGAGAACCCGGCCCGCCTGGCGGAACTGCGGGAGCGGGGGAGCGCGCACGTACGCCGCTTCGACTGGTCCACGGTCGGCGCGGACATCCTGTCGGTGTACGAGACGGTGACGGCGGGGGCGGCAGCGGTGGCCGCGGACGAGCGCGCCGGGGGCGGCGGCAGCGGTCTGCGGGCGCGGTTGGGGCTGGCGCGGGACTGAGGGAGCTCTCTACGCCGGTCGGCGATCACCCAGCCCAGCCCGTCCCGCCCCTTGGGATGGGACGGGTGGGGGCGGCGGGGGGCGAGACCCGCCCGACGGCAACCACAGCGCCGGACCCGCAACCACCGAGCCGCGTCACCCACGACCACCGACCCGCGTCACCCGCCCCGCACGCGCCCCGCCTGACCCGGCGAAGCTAGTGTGCCGCCCGTGACCGCAACCCTCATCTGGATCCTCGTCGCCCTCATCGCGATCGGCCTCTACCTCAGCTGGACCGCGGGCCGCCTCGACCGGCTGCACGCCCGGATCGACGCGGCGCGCGCCGCGCTCGACGCACAGTTGCTCCGCCGCGCCTCGGTGGCCCAGGAACTGGCCACCTCCGGCGTCCTGGACCCGGCCGCGTCGATCGTCCTGTACGAGGCCGCCCACGCCGCCCGGCAGGCCGAGGAGGAGCAGCGGGAGGTCGCCGAGAGCGAGCTGAGCCAGGCGCTGCGGGTCGTGTTCGGCGAGGCCCCGCAGGTGGAGGCGGTACGGGAGGCGCCCGGGGGAGAGGAGGCGGCCCGTGAGCTGACCGAGGCGGTCCGCCGGGTACCGATGGCCCGCCGGTTCCACAACGACGCCGTACGGGCCGCCCGGGCCCTGCGCAGGCACCGCAAGGTCCGCTGGTTCCGGCTGGCCGGGCACGCGCCGTTCCCCATGGCGTTCGAGATGGACGACGAGCCGCCGGCGGCACTGACGGACCGGGCAGCCTGACCAGCGCCTTCGCGGCACAGTCGGGGAAAAGGATCCACCGGCTTGCCATTGGCCCTTGCTGTGGCCTGGTCCGCTCCCGTTTCCTCGGTGCTTGCAGTAACCCTCTTTCACCGTGTGAGGTCACCCGTGTCCATCTCCGAAAACCAGGCTCCCGAGACCGGCACCGCCCGCGTGAAGCGCGGCATGGCCGAGCAGCTCAAGGGCGGCGTGATCATGGACGTCGTCACGCCGGAGCAGGCGAAGATCGCCGAGGACGCGGGCGCCGTCGCCGTCATGGCCCTGGAGCGGGTCCCCGCCGACATCCGCAAGGACGGCGGCGTGGCCCGGATGTCCGACCCGGACATGATCGAGGGCATCATCGACGCCGTCTCGATCCCGGTCATGGCCAAGTCCCGCATCGGCCACTTCGTCGAGGCCCAGGTCCTGCAGTCCCTCGGCGTCGACTACATCGACGAGTCCGAGGTCCTCACCCCGGCCGACGAGGTCAACCACTCCGACAAGTGGGCCTTCACCACGCCGTTCGTCTGCGGCGCCACCAACCTCGGCGAGGCCCTGCGCCGCATCGCCGAGGGCGCGGCCATGATCCGCTCCAAGGGCGAGGCCGGCACCGGCAACGTCGTCGAGGCCGTCCGCCACCTGCGCCAGATCAAGAACGAGATCGCCAAACTGCGCGGCTTCGACAACAACGAGCTGTACGCCGCCGCCAAGGAGCTGCGCGCCCCCTACGAGCTCGTCAAGGAGGTCAGCGAGCTCGGCAAGCTGCCGGTCGTGCTGTTCTCCGCCGGCGGTGTCGCCACCCCGGCCGACGCCGCGCTGATGCGCCAGCTCGGCGCCGAGGGCGTCTTCGTCGGCTCCGGCATCTTCAAGTCCGGCGACCCGGCCAAGCGTGCCGCCGCCATCGTCAAGGCGACCACCTTCTACGACGACCCGAAGATCATCGCGGACGCGTCCCGCAACCTCGGCGAGGCCATGGTCGGCATCAACTGCGACACCCTCCCCGAGGCCGAGCGCTACGCCAACCGCGGCTGGTAAGCACCTTCCAAGGACTGCACGTACATGACTGACGCACCCGTCATAGGCGTCCTGGCCCTCCAGGGCGACGTACGGGAGCACCTCATCGCCCTGGCCGCGGCCGACGCCGTGGCCAGGCCGGTGCGGCGCCCCGAAGAACTCGCCGAGGTCGACGGCCTCGTCATCCCCGGCGGCGAGTCCACGACCATCTCCAAGCTGGCCGTGCTGTTCGGCGTGATGGAGCCGCTGCGCGCACGCGTGCGGGCCGGCATGCCCGTCTACGGCACCTGCGCCGGCATGATCATGCTGGCCGACAAGATCCTCGACCCGCGCTCGGGCCAGGAGACCGTCGGCGGCATCGACATGATCGTGCGCCGCAACGCCTTCGGACGCCAGAACGAGTCCTTCGAGGCGGCGGTCGACCTCAAGGGCGTGGACGGCGACCCCGTGGAGGGCGTCTTCATCCGCGCCCCCTGGGTCGAGTCCGTCGGCGCCGAGACCGAGGTCCTCGCCGAGCACGACGGCCACATCGTCGCGGTCCGCCAGGGCAACGCACTGGCCACGTCGTTCCACCCGGAACTGACCGGCGACCACCGCGTGCACGGCCTGTTCGTCGACATGGTGCGCGAGAACGGGACAGCGGAGTCCTTGTAGGATCTCTGGCGTTCGTTCATAGATGGGTTACGCGAAGGAGACAGGCAGATGTCCGGCCACTCTAAATGGGCCACGACGAAGCACAAGAAGGCCGTGATCGACGCCAAGCGCGGCAAGCTCTTCGCGAAGCTGATCAAGAACATCGAGGTCGCGGCGCGCATGGGCGGCGTCGACCTCGACGGCAACCCGACGCTCTATGACGCCGTCCAGAAGGCCAAGAAGCAGTCCGTTCCGAACAAGAACATCGACTCCGCGATCAAGCGCGGTGGCGGTCTCGAGGCCGGTGGCGCCGACTACGAGACGATCATGTACGAGGGCTACGGTCCGAACGGCGTCGCCGTGCTCATCGAATGCCTGACGGACAACCGCAACCGCGCCGCCTCCGACGTCCGCGTCGCCATGACGCGCAACGGCGGCTCCATGGCCGACCCGGGCTCGGTGTCGTACATGTTCAGCCGCAAGGGCGTCGTCATCGTCCCCAAGGGCGAGCTGACGGAGGACGACGTCCTCACCGCCGTCCTGGACGCGGGCGCCGAGGAGGTCAACGACCTCGGTGAGTCCTTCGAGGTCATCAGCGAGGCCACCGACCTGGTCGCGGTCCGCACCGCCCTCCAGGAGGCCGGCATCGACTACGACTCCGCGGACTCCAGCTTCGTGCCGTCCGTCCAGGTCGAGCTGGACGAGGAGGGCGCCAAGAAGATCTTCAAGCTGATCGACGCGCTCGAGGACAGCGACGACGTCCAGAACGTCTTCGCCAACTTCGACGTCAGCGACGAGATCATGGAGAAGGTCGACGCGTAACGCCGCCGCACGCGGCGCGGCAACGGGCTCAACGGGCCGACGGGACATCCCCGTCGGCCCGTCGCTTTGCCGGGAGTTGCTGCTCGGCGTTGTCAGTGGCACCCGATAGCCTGCACAAACAGGCGAGCGAAGGAGGGGCGCGAGTGCGCGTACTGGGGGTGGATCCGGGACTGACCCGATGCGGCGTCGGCGTGGTCGAAGGCGTCGCCGGCCGCCCGCTCACCATGCTCGGCGTCGGCGTCGTCCGTACGCCCGTGGACGCCGACCTGGGGCAGCGCCTCGTCGCCGTCGAGCAGGGCATCGAGCAGTGGCTGGACGAACACCGGCCCGAATTCGTCGCCGTGGAGCGGGTGTTCAGCCAGCACAACGTCCGTACGGTGATGGGCACCGCGCAGGCCAGCGCCGTCGCCATGCTCTGCGCCGCCCGCCGCGGCATCCCCGTCGCCCTGCACACCCCGAGCGAGGTCAAGGCCGCCGTCACCGGCAGCGGCCGCGCCGACAAGGCCCAGGTCGGCGCCATGGTCACCCGCCTGCTCAGACTCGCAGCCCCGCCCAAGCCGGCCGACGCCGCCGACGCCCTCGCGCTCGCCATCTGCCACATCTGGCGCGCGCCCGCGCAGAACCGACTCCAGCGGGCCGTCGCCCTGCACTCAGCCAAAGCACCGAAAGGCCGTACGGCATGATCGCCTTCGTCAGCGGCACAGTGGCCGCACTCGCTCCGGACGCCGCGGTGGTCGAGGTGGGCGGCGTCGGCATGGCCGTCCAGTGCACGCCGAACACGCTGTCCACCCTGCGCGTCGGCCGGCCCGCGAAACTGCACACCTCGCTGGTGGTCCGCGAGGACTCCCTCACGCTCTACGGCTTCGCGGACGACGACGAACGGCAGAGCTTCGAACTGCTCCAGACCGCGAGCGGAGTCGGCCCGCGCCTGGCCCAGGCGATGCTGGCGGTGCACTCGCCCGACGCCCTGCGCAGGGCCGTGGCGACCGGCGACGAGAAGGCGCTCACCGCCGTCCCCGGCATCGGCAAGAAGGGCGCCCAGAAACTGCTCCTGGAGCTGAAGGACCGCCTGGGCGAACCGATCGGCGCGCCCGCCGTCGGCGCCCCGGTCACCCAGGGCTGGCGCGACCAGTTGCACGCCGCCCTGATCGGGCTCGGGTACGCCACCCGCGAGGCCGACGAGGCGGTCGCCGCGGTCGCGCCGCAGGCCGAGGCCACCGAGGGCACTCCGCAGGTGGGGCAGCTGCTGAAGGCGGCCCTGCAGACGCTGAACAGAGCGCGCTGATCGACACGGCCAACGACACCCTCGTAGGACACCCTCGCACGACACCCCTGTACGAAACGCCTTCGTACGACACCACCGCGACCCCCGAGGCAACTCCATGAACTGGGACGACACCACCGACAGCCCCGCCGCCGAGCGGCTCGTCGGTGCGTCCGCCGACCGTGAGGACCAGGCCGTCGAGTCCGCGCTGCGCCCGAAGGACCTGGACGAGTTCATCGGCCAGGAGAAGGTCCGCGAACAACTCGACCTCGTCCTGCGCGCCGCACGCGCGCGAGGCGCCACCGCCGACCATGTGCTGCTCTCCGGCGCCCCCGGCCTCGGCAAGACCACCCTCTCGATGATCATCGCGGCCGAGATGGGCGCACCCATCCGCATCACCTCCGGCCCCGCCATCCAGCACGCCGGCGACCTCGCCGCGATCCTGTCCTCCCTCCAGGAGGGCGAGGTCCTCTTCCTCGACGAGATCCACCGCATGTCCCGGCCCGCCGAGGAGATGCTCTACATGGCGATGGAGGACTTCCGCGTCGACGTGATCGTCGGCAAGGGCCCGGGCGCCACCGCCATCCCGCTCGAACTGCCCCCGTTCACCCTGGTCGGCGCCACCACCCGCGCGGGCCTGCTGCCGCCCCCGTTGCGCGACCGCTTCGGCTTCACCGCGCACATGGAGTTCTACGAGCCCGCCGAGCTGGAGCGCGTCATCCACCGCTCCGCGAGCCTCCTCGACGTCGAGATCGAGGCCGACGGCGCCACCGAGATCGCCGGCCGCTCCCGCGGCACGCCCCGGATCGCCAACCGCCTGCTGCGCCGGGTCCGCGACTACGCCCAGGTCAAGGCCGACGGGATCATCACGAAGGACATCGCCGCGGCCGCCCTCGCCGTCTACGAGGTCGACGCCCGCGGCCTCGACCGGCTCGACCGCGCCGTCCTGGAAGCCCTGCTCAAGCTGTTCGGAGGCGGCCCGGTCGGTCTGTCCACGCTCGCGGTCGCGGTGGGGGAGGAGCGCGAGACCGTCGAGGAGGTCGCCGAGCCCTTCCTCGTACGGGAGGGCCTGCTCGCCCGCACCCCGCGCGGCCGGGTGGGCACGCCGGCCGCATGGGCGCATCTCGGCCTCACCCCGCCCCGCTCGTCAGCCGCGGGAAACGGACAACAGGACCTCTTCGGGGCGTGACGGCATCGTGACGGCGAGCTCAGTGGCCGCAGGGGGAACCCCAGTGCCATGCTGAGCGTTGTTCCATGCGCGGAGACTCGCTTAGACTCCGCCGATGCCGCCTTTGTCGGCGGCAGACATTCCCCCAACCATCTGGCCGCTCACAGCGCGGTCGTGTGAAGGAAGTACCGACCCGTGAGTCTCCTGACCCTCCTCCCGTTCATCGTGCTCATCGGGGCCATGTTCCTGATGACCCGGTCGGCCAAGAAGAAGCAGCAGCAGGCCGCCGACATGCGGAACCAGATGCAGCCCGGATCCGGTGTCCGCACCATCGGGGGCATGTACGCCACGGTCAAGGAGGTCAGCGACGACACCGTCCTCCTTGACGCCGGCCCGGGCGTGGAGCTCCTCTTCGCCAAGAACGCGATCGGTGCCGTCCTCACCGACGACGAGTACAACCGCATCGTGCACGGCATCGAGCACGACCTGAAGTCCGACGTCGTCCCGGACGACGCCTCCTCCCTCACCGAGACCGACGAGCCCGCCGCTGCCGCCTCCGACGAGAAGTCCGTCGACCTCGGCAAGAAGGACGAGAAGGACGAGGCCGAGGAGCCGTCCGACGCCGTGTCCGCCGAGGCGAAGACGGACGACGAGCCGAAGAAGTCAGACGGCGACTCCGACGCGAAGTAGCCATGTTCCGGGGCGCGCGGGCCACGCCTGCGCGCCCTCGGGCATGCTGACCTCGCACGGGATCCCGACACCATGTCATGGCCGCCCGCCCGCTGATCCGGAGCGAGGCGGCCCGAGAGGGAGTACGAGAAGGTGGCAGCACCTAAGAAGGGCCGGAACGCGAGCGCCCAGAGCAAGCCAGGGCGCTCGCTGGCCCTCATCCTGATCGCCATCGCGGCGCTCACCGGGGGGATGTTCGCCTCGGGGCACACCACTCCGCGCCTTGGTATCGACCTGGCCGGCGGCACGAGCATCACGCTCCGTGCGGAAGCCGAGCCCGGCCAGGAATCCGCGATCAACAAGACCAACATGGACACCGCGGTCGAGATCATGGAGCGCCGTGTCAATGGTCTGGGTGTCTCGGAGGCCGAAGTTCAGACCCAGGGCGACAAGAACATCATCGTCAACATCCCCAAGGGCATGAACTCCAAGGAAGCCCGGGACCAGGTCGGCACCACCGCCAAGCTCTACTTCCGTCCGGTCCTGCAGCGGGAGGCCTCCACCGGCGCCGCGCAGCCCACCCCGAGCGCGTCGAGCACGGGCAAGGGCGAGAGCGGCGACAAGGACTCCGCGACGCCCGGCTCCCCGAGCCCCGCAGCGTCCGCCACCACGCAGGGGCGCGCTGTCACCGACGCCTTGAAGGCGGACGCCACACCGTCCGCGAGCGGCGACTCCAAGGCATCCGACAGCGCCTCGCCGTCCTCGTCCGGCGGCGCCGACGGTGACTCGGCCGGCAAGCTCCAGTCGGCGTACGCCGCTCTCGACTGCGCCAACCCCGCGCAACGCGCCGCCGCCGGCAAGGACGCCAAGCCGGGCGATGCCACCGTCGCCTGCGGCAAGGACGGCGACGTGTGGACCAAGTTCCTGCTCGGCCCGGTGGCCGTCGACGGCACTGAGGTCAAGAAGGCCCAGGCGACCATCGACACCACGCGCGGCGCCGGCTGGCAGGTCCAGATGACGTTCGACTCCAGGGGCGCCGACAAGTTCGCCGACGTCACCGCTCGGCTGGCCAAGCAGACCTCTCCGCAGAACGAGTTCGCCATCGTCCTCGACGACGTGGTCGTCTCCCACCCGTACGTCCAGACAGCCATCACCGGCGGCAACGCCGAGATCTCGGGCAGCTTCACGCAGCAGGACGCCCAGGGCCTCGCCAACATGCTGTCGTACGGCGCCCTGCCGCTGTCCTTCCAGGAGGACAGTGTCACCACGGTCTCCGCCGCGCTCGGCGGTGAGCAGCTGAAGGCCGGTCTGATCGCCGGTGCCATCGGTCTCGCCCTGGTCGTCCTCTACCTGCTGGTCTACTACCGCGGCCTGTCGATCATCGCCATCGTGTCCCTGCTGGTCTCCGCCGCGCTGACCTACACGATCATGTCCCTGCTCGGCCCGACCATCGGCTTCGCGCTCAACCTGCCGGCCGTCTGCGGTGCCATCGTCGCCATCGGCATCACGGCGGACTCGTTCATCGTCTACTTCGAACGCGTCCGAGACGAGATCCGCGAGGGCCGTACGCTGCGCCCCGCGGTCGAGCGGGCCTGGCCGCGCGCCCGGCGCACCATCCTGGTCTCCGACTTCGTGTCGTTCCTCGCCGCCGCGGTGCTGTTCGTCGTCACCGTCGGCAAGGTCCAGGGCTTTGCGTTCACGCTGGGCCTGACCACCCTGCTCGACGTGGTCGTCGTGTTCCTGTTCACCAAGCCGCTGCTGACGATGATGGCCCGCAGCAAGTTCTTCGGCAGCGGCCACAGCTGGTCCGGCCTCGATCCGAAGCGATTGGGTGCCAGTCCGCCGCTGCGCCGCACCCGCCGTCCCGCCGCCCCCATCGAGACGAAGGAGGCGTGAGATGTCGAAGCTCGGCAACCTCGGCGCCCGACTGCACCGTGGCGAGGTCGGCTACGACTTCGTCGGCAACCGCAAGATCTGGTACGGCCTGTCGATCCTGATCACCATCACGGCCATCGTGGGCCTGGCGGTGCGCGGTCTGAACATGGGCATCGAGTTCCAGGGCGGTGCGGTCTTCAACACTCCGAAGACCAGCGTCTCGGTGGCCCAGGCGCAGGAGTACGCGGAAGAGGCGTCCGGCCACGACGCCATCGTCCAGAAGCTCGGCACCGGCGACGACGCCACGCTGCGCATCCAGGTCGCGGGCATCGACACCTCCCAGGCCGACAAGGTCTCGGCGGAGCTGGCCGAGAAGCTGGGCTTCGCGGAGAAGGACGTCACCGGCGAACTCGTCGGCCCGAGCTGGGGTGAGCAGATCGCCAACAAGGCCTGGCAGGGCCTCGGGATCTTCCTGGTCCTCGTGGTGATCTATCTGGCGATCGCGTTCGAGTGGCGGATGGCACTCGCCGCGTTCGTCGCCCTGATCCACGACATCACCATCACGGTCGGCATCTACGCCCTCGTCGGCTTCGAGGTCACGCCGGGCACCGTGATCGGTCTGTTGACGATCCTCGGCTACTCGCTCTATGACACGGTCGTCGTCTTCGACAGCCTCAAGGAGCAGACGAAGGACATCACCAAGCAGACCCGCTGGACCTACAGCGACATCGCCAACCGCTCGATCAACAGCACCCTGGTCCGCTCCGTCAACACGACGGTGGTCGCCCTGCTGCCGGTCGCGGGCCTGCTGTTCATCGGTGGCGGTTTCCTCGGCGCCGGCATGCTCAACGACATCTCGCTGTCGCTGTTCGTCGGCCTCGCGGCCGGTGCGTACTCCTCGATCTTCATCGCCACGCCGCTCGTGGCCGATCTCAAGGAGCTGGAGCCGCAGATGAAGGCCCTGAAGAAGCGCGTGCTCGCCAAGCGGGCCCAGGCCGCAGCACAGGGCGAGGCCCCGGACGCCCCGGTCACCGACGAGTCCCTCGCCGACGATCCGGAGGACGCCGCCCACGCGGTCGTCGGCCCGCGCAACCAGCCCGCGTCCCGTGGCCGGGGCCGCGGCCGCCCCTCGGGGAAGCGCCGATGACCGAGATCAAGGAGCTCCTGCTCAGCCGTATCCGGGACGTGGCGGACTACCCGGAGCCGGGCGTGATGTTCAAGGACATCACCCCGCTCCTGGCGGACCCGGCGGCGTTCACCGCGCTCACCGACGCCCTCGCCGAGATCGCCGAGCGCACCCGCGCCACCAAGATCGTCGGCCTGGAGGCCCGCGGCTTCATCCTCGGCGCCCCCGTCGCCGTCCGCGCGGGCATCGGCTTCATCCCGGTACGCAAGGCGGGCAAGCTCCCGGGGGCGACGCTCAGCCAGGCGTACGACCTGGAGTACGGCTCCGCCGAGATCGAGGTGCACGCCGAGGACCTGGCCGCGGGCGACCGCGTCCTGGTCATCGACGACGTCCTGGCGACGGGCGGCACCGCGGAGGCGTCGATCCAGCTGATCCGCCGGGCCGGCGCCGACGTCGCCGGGCTGGCCGTCCTGATGGAACTGGCCTTCCTCGGCGGCCGCGCCCGCCTGGAACCGGCCCTGGCCCAAGCCCCGCTGGAGTCGCTCCTCACTGTCTGAGCCGAGCCGCTCCGCACAGGCGGGGCGTCGAACGCGCACCCTATGCCGCGCGCCTCTCTGCCCGAGGCGCGCGGCATACGCGTGTTCCCCACCAGTTCTCGATCGCCGGGCGCGCGGGGAAGCATCGCGGTGGCGGGAGTCACCACCTGGCTTGAAACATGCGCCCCGGGCGCCGTGTGCGCCGGGCACCGGGACCCGCGCAACACCTGCGACTACCGCAGGAAAACGCTCGTGCCACCCCTGCCACACCGCACCGGCGGCCCCGCAGGAATCACCTCGCGGCCCCTGGCGTTTCTCCGGTAGACGTCCCTCACATCGGGCTGAAGGCGATCCTGGGGCGCAGGATCGCTACCATGGGATCTCCGGAGCCTGACCGGGGGACCCGGATCGCGCACGAGGAGCCCTCTTGCCAGACGAGGCCCAGCACCTGACCGCCGCCAAGCCCGAGTCCGCCTCGGCACCCACGGCGAAGCCCGCGCCGAACGCGCCCCACGCGAAGAACGACACCCGCGGGCCGGTCGAGCACGCCCAGTCCGCGCCCGTCGACAAGCCGGCCGAGCAGACGCGACCCAAGCCGTCCCCCACTCTGGACTCCGCCCGAGCGGGGGGACCGTCCGAGCGGCCCGTCAATCCGCCGGCCCGCCCGGCCACCGGCCAGTCGGCTCGCAGCGGCTCCTCCAACCGCGTCCGGGCCCGCCTCGCCCGCCTCGGTGTCCAGCGCTCCAACCCGTACAACCCGGTGCTGGAGCCGTTGCTGCGCATAGTGCGCAGCAACGACCCGAAGATCGAGACCGCCACTCTCCGCCAGATCGAGAAGGCCTACCAGGTCGCCGAGCGCTGGCACCGCGGCCAGAAGCGCAAGAGCGGCGACCCGTACATCACGCACCCGCTCGCGGTGACCACCATCCTCGCCGAGCTGGGCATGGATCCGGCCACCTTGATGGCGGGCCTGCTGCACGACACGGTCGAGGACACCGAGTACGGCCTCGACCAGCTCCGCCGTGACTTCGGTGACTCCGTCGCCCTGCTCGTCGACGGCGTCACCAAGCTGGACAAGGTCAAGTTCGGCGAGGCCGCGCAGGCCGAGACCGTGCGCAAGATGGTCGTCGCCATGGCCAAGGACCCCCGTGTCCTGGTCATCAAGCTCGCCGACCGCCTGCACAACATGCGCACCATGCGCTACCTCAAGCGCGAGAAGCAGGAGAAGAAGGCGCGCGAGACCCTTGAGATCTACGCGCCGCTCGCCCATCGCCTCGGCATGAACACCATCAAGTGGGAGCTGGAGGACCTCGCCTTCGCGATCCTCTACCCCAAGATGTACGACGAGATCGTACGGCTGGTGGCCGAGCGGGCACCGAAGCGTGACGAGTACCTGGCCATAGTGACCGACGAGGTCCAGCAGGACCTGCGGGCCGCCCGCATCAAGGCGACCGTCACCGGCCGGCCGAAGCACTACTACAGCGTCTACCAGAAGATGATCGTCCGCGGTCGCGACTTCGCGGAGATCTACGACCTGGTGGGCATCCGCGTCCTCGTCGACACCGTCCGCGACTGCTACGCCGCCCTCGGCACCGTGCACGCGCGATGGAACCCGGTCCCCGGCCGGTTCAAGGACTACATCGCGATGCCCAAGTTCAACATGTACCAGTCGCTGCACACGACGGTCATCGGGCCCAACGGCAAGCCGGTCGAACTCCAGATCCGCACGTTCGACATGCACCGCCGCGCCGAGTACGGCATCGCCGCGCACTGGAAGTACAAGCAGGAAGCCGTCGCCGGCGCCTCCAAGATCCGTACCGACGCGCCGAAGTCGTCCGGCAAGGGCAAGGACGACCACCTCAACGACATGGCGTGGCTGCGCCAGCTCCTGGACTGGCAGAAGGAGACCGAGGACCCGGGCGAGTTCCTGGAGTCCCTGCGCTTCGACCTCTCCCGCAACGAGGTCTTCGTCTTCACCCCCAAGGGCGACGTCATAGCGCTCCCGGCCGGCGCGACCCCCGTCGACTTCGCGTACGCCGTCCACACCGAGGTCGGCCACCGCACCATAGGGGCGCGGGTCAACGGCCGTCTGGTACCGCTCGAATCCACCCTGGACAACGGCGACCTGGTCGAGGTCTTCACCTCGAAGGCGCCCGGCGCGGGTCCCTCCCGCGACTGGCTCGGCTTCGTGAAGTCGCCGCGCGCCCGCAACAAGATCCGGGCGTGGTTCTCCAAGGAGCGCCGTGACGAGGCGATCGAGCAGGGCAAGGACGCGATCGTCCGCGCGATGCGCAAGCAGAACCTGCCGATCCAGCGCATCCTGACCGGCGACTCACTGGTCACGCTGGCGCACGAGATGCGCTACGCGGACATCTCCGCGCTGTACGCGGCGATCGGCGAGGGCCATGTCTCCGCGCAGAACATCGTGCAGAAACTCGTCCAGGCCCTCGGGGGCGAGGAAGCCGCCACGGAGGAGATCGACGAGTCGGTTCCGCCGACCCGTGGTCGCAGCCGCAAGCGGCGCTCCAGCGCCGACCCGGGCGTCATCGTCAAGGGCGTCGAGGACGTGTGGGTGAAGCTGGCCCGCTGCTGCACGCCCGTTCCCGGCGACCCGATCATCGGCTTCGTCACGCGCGGTAGTGGCGTATCGGTTCACCGCAGCGACTGTGTGAACGTGGAGTCACTGTCCCGCGAGCCCGAGCGCATCCTAGAGGTCGAGTGGGCGCCCACCCAGTCCTCGGTCTTCCTGGTCGCCATCCAGGTCGAGGCCCTGGACCGCTCCCGGCTCCTCTCCGACGTCACCCGCGTCCTGTCCGACCAGCACGTCAACATCCTCTCCGCGGCCGTCCAGACCTCCCGCGACCGCGTCGCCACCTCCCGCTTCACCTTCGAGATGGGCGACCCCAAGCACCTCGGACACGTCCTGAAGGCGGTCAGGGGCGTCGAGGGCGTCTACGACGTGTACCGGGTGACGTCGGCGCGCAGCCGGTCGTAGACGGTCGTAGAAGCCGCCAGGCAGTCCTACGAGAGAAGGGCCCCGTACGCGAAGTACGGGGCCCTTCTCGTCGTTCTCGTCGTACCGGCTGTCAGCCGCCGAACTCCTGAAGGCCCTTCAGCGCCTGGTCCAGCAGCGCCTGGCGGCCCTCCAGCTCACGTTCCAGCTTGTCGGCCTTGGCGTTGTTGCCCTGGGCGCGGGCCTGCTCGATCTGGCCCTTCAGCTTGTCCACGGCGGCCTGGAGCTGACCGGTCAGCCCCTCGGCACGCGCGCGTGCCTCCGGGTTGGTCCGGCGCCACTCGGTCTCCTCGGCCTCCTGGATGGCCCGCTCGACGGCGTGCATCCGGCCCTCGACCTTCGGGCGGGCGTCGCGCGGCACATGGCCGATGGCCTCCCAGCGCTCGTTGATCGAGCGGAAGGCGGCACGCGCGGCCTTCAGGTCGCCGACCGGCAGGAGCTTCTCGGCCTCCTCGGCGAGCTCCTCCTTCAGCTTCAGGTTCTCGGCCTGCTCGGCGTCGCGCTCCGCGAACACCGAGCTGCGGGCGGCGAAGAAGACGTCCTGGGCGCCGCGGAAGCGGTTCCACAGGTCGTCCTCGTGCTCACGCTGGGCGCGGCCCGCGGCTTTCCACTCGGCCATCAGCTCGCGGTAGCGCGCGGCCGTCGGACCCCAGTCCGTCGACCCGGACAGCGACTCGGCCTCGGCGACCAGCCGCTCCTTGGTCTTGCGGGCCTCCTCGCGCTGCTGGTCCAGCTGCGCGAAGTGCGCCTTGCGGCGCTTGGAGAACGCCGAGCGTGCGTGCGAGAAGCGGTGCCACAGCTCGTCGTCCGACTTGCGGTCGAGCCGCGGCAGGCCCTTCCAGGTGTCCACCAGGGACCGCAGCCGCTCACCCGCTGCCCGCCACTGGTCGGACCGGGCCAGCTCCTCCGCCTCGGCGACCAGCGCCTCCTTGGCGTGCCGGGCATCGTCGGACTGCTTCGCGCGCTGCGCCTTGCGCTCCTCGCGGCGCTTCTCGACCGTCTCGACCAGCTTGTCCAGGCGGGTCCGCAGGGCGTCCAGGTCACCGACCGCGTGGTGGGCGTCGACCTGCTCACGGATGTGGTCGATCGCGGCCTGGGCGTCCTTCGCCGACAGGTCGGTGGTCTTCACTCGCTTCTCGAGGAGGCCGATCTCGACAACCAGGCCCTCGTACTTGCGCTCGAAGTAGGCCAGCGCCTCCTCGGGGGAGCCGGCCTGCCAGGAACCGACGACCTGCTCGCCGTCGGCCGTACGCACGTACACGGTCCCCGTCTCGTCGACGCGGCCCCACGGGTCGCTGCTCACAGCGCCTCCTCCACATGATGCCTGCGAGGGGCTCGTTTCCCCCGGGCATCGTCCACAGTTTCGTCACGGCCAACATAGGCGACCGGCGGGTTGCCTGTCCGCATCCCGCGCGACCGAAATTCCGCAGTTGGGGGTCAGGATTTGGTGACAGTCGCCTTGTCGATCACGACCGTTGCGTTGGGGGCGGTGTTCCCGGTCGTGGGATCGGCGGGCTGGGCTCCGGCGTCCGCGATCTTCTTCAGAACCTTCATGCCCGCCTCGGACACAGTACCGAACGGTGTGTAGTCGGCCGGTAGCTGACTGTCCTGGTAGACGAGGAAGAACTGGCTGCCTCCGCTGTCGCGGCCCTCCTTCGTCTGCGCGTTGTACTGGTTGGCCATCGCGACCGTACCCGCCGGGTACACGCCGCCCTTGAGGCTCTTGTCCTTGAGGTTCTCGTCCGGGATCGTGTACCCCGGTCCGCCCATCCCGGTGCCCTGCGGGTCGCCGCACTGGAGCACGTAGATGCCGGAGTCGGTGAGTCGGTGGCACTTCGTGTGGTCGAAGTAGCCCTTGCCGGCGAGGAAGTTGAACGAGTTCACCGTGTGCGGCGCCGCCGACGCCTTGAGCGCGATGTCTATCTCACCGCACGTCGTCGCGAGCTTCATCGTGTACTTCGCCGACTTGTCGATGGTCATCGCCGGCTCCTTCTTCCAGGTCGCCGTCTTGACCTTGCCCCCGGCGGGCTTCTCGCACGGGTCCGGGGCCTTGCTGGTCGGGGTCGGGCTGACCTCCGCGCCCGCGTTCTCCTGCTGGGAGCCGCCGTCCTTGAGGACGCCGGTCGTGTACAGCGCGAGGCTGCCGATGATGACCACTCCGAGCACCGACGCGATCACCGAGTTGCGCATGCGCGTCTTGCGCCGGGCTGCCGTGCGCCGCTGCTGCTGCCGCAAGAACTTCTCCCGAGCGAGCTGACGCCGCCGCTGTTCCTGGCTGACCACCGGGTTCTCTCCTCATGCGTCGTGTGTCGACCGGTACGCGTGCGCCCAATGAGCCGACCGCCTGCGTGTGACCCGTACCGTATATGGGTTCGCTGTGGGATCGGCAGCGCCGGTAGGCTCTGACGACAGGCGGAGCCCGCCGACAAACCACCTGTGTCGACACAAACGAAGGACGATCGTGCTCATTGCCGGGTTCCCCGCCGGGGCCTGGGGGACGAACTGTTATCTCGTCGCCCCCGCCGCCGGTGAGGAGTGCGTGATCATCGACCCGGGCCACGAGGCGGCCCCAGGAGTCGAGGAAACGCTGAAGAAGCATCGGCTCAAGCCCGTCGCCGTCGTCCTGACCCACGGTCACCTCGACCACGTGGCCTCGGTCGTCCCGGTCTGCGGCGCACACGACGTACCGGCCTGGATCCACCCCGAGGACCGGTACATGATGAGCGACCCCGAGAAGGCCCTCGGCCGGTCCATCGGCATGCAGTTGATGGGCGAGCTGACCGTGGGGGAGCCGGACGACGTCAAGGAACTGACCGATGGCGCGAAGCTGGAGCTGGCCGGACTGGAGCTCACCGTCTCGCACGCGCCGGGCCATACCAAGGGGTCGGTGACCTTCGGCATGCCCGAGGCGGCGGACATCCCGCCGATCCTGTTCTCGGGCGACCTGCTGTTCGCCGGCTCCATCGGACGCACCGACCTCCCCGGCGGTGACATGGCCGAGATCCTCGACTCGCTGGCCCGTGTGTGCCTGCCGCTCGACGACTCGACCGTGGTGCTGTCCGGCCACGGCCCCCAGACGACCATCGGCCAGGAGCGTGCCACCAACCCGTATCTGCGGCAGGTGGCCGCCGGCCAGGGAGCTTTCGACGCTCCCCGACGAGGAATGTGACGAGACCCTCCGTGAGCACGTTCAAGGCCCCCAAAGGCACCTACGACCTGATTCCACCGGACTCCGCGAAGTTCCTGGCGGTCCGCGAGGCGATCGCGGCCCCGCTGCGCAACTCCGGCTACGGCTACATCGAGACGCCCGGCTTCGAGAGCGTCGAGCTGTTCGCGCGCGGTGTCGGTGAGTCGACCGACATCGTGACCAAGGAGATGTACGCCTTCGAGACCAAGGGCGGCGACAGGCTCGCCCTGCGCCCCGAGGGCACGGCCTCCGTCCTGCGCGCGGCCCTGGAAGCCAACCTGCACAAGGCGGGCAACCTGCCGGTCAAGCTCTGGTACTCGGGCTCGTACTACCGCTACGAGCGCCCCCAGAAGGGCCGTTACCGGCACTTCTCCCAGGTCGGCGCCGAAGCGATCGGTGCCGAGGACCCGGCGCTGGACGCCGAGTTGATCATCCTGGCCGACCAGGCGTACCGCTCGCTGGGCCTCAGCGACTTCCGCATCCTGCTGAACAGCCTGGGCGACAAGGAGTGCCGCCCGGTGTACCGAGCGGCACTGCAGGACTTCCTGCGCGGCCTGGACCTGGACGAGGACACGCGCCGCCGCGTCGACATCAACCCGCTGCGGGTGCTGGACGACAAGCGCGAGTCGGTCCAGAAGCAGCTCACCGGCGCCCCCTTGCTGCGCGACTACCTCTGCGACGCCTGCAAGGCGTACCACGAGGAGGTCCGTGAACTGATCACGGCGGCGGGCGTCTCCTTCGAGGACGACCCGAAGCTGGTGCGCGGCCTGGACTACTACACGCGCACGACCTTCGAGTTCGTCCACGACGGTCTGGGCTCCCAGTCCGCGGTGGGCGGCGGCGGCCGCTACGACGGCCTGTCGGAGATGATCGGCGGCCCGGCGCTGCCGTCCGTCGGCTGGGCCCTCGGCGTCGACCGCACGGTCCTCGCCCTGGAGGCGGAGGGTGTCGAGCTCGAACTGCCCGCCGCGACCAGCGTGTTCGCCGTCCCGCTCGGCGAGGAGGCCCGCCGGGTCCTGTTCGCCAAGGTCACGGAGCTGCGCAAGAACGGCATCGCGGCCGACTTCTCCTACGGCGGCAAGGGCCTCAAGGGCGCCATGAAGAACGCCAACCGCAGCGGCGCCCGCTACACGATCGTCGCCGGCGAACGCGACCTCGCCGAGGGCGTCGTCCAGCTCAAGGACATGGAGTCCGGTGAGCAGACGGCCGTCGGCGTCAACGAGATCGTGGCGGAGCTGGAAGCCCGACTGGGCTGAGTCCGGCTGAGTCCGGCTGATTTCGTCAAGGGGCGGGGACCGTTCGGTCCCCGCCCTTCGCCGTTCCGCTGTGTCCTGAACCGAGCGCCTTTACACACTCGCGCGTATTTCCTTATGTCCAGCGAACTGAGAGCAGGGGTCCGTGTACGGCACAATGTGCCCTGTCCGGAGAAACTCCAAGTCTCAAGTGACGGAATCGGCGTGATGAGCAAGACGACAGTCCAGGACGTCTCCACCGAGCCCGAGCCGGAGCGTGCCGAAGCGGCGCCGCGATCGGTGGGCGGCAGCCGTGCGTTCGCGTTGATGCTGGTGATCACCGGCGCGGCCGGACTGCTCGCCGCGTGGGTCATCACGATCGACAAGTTCAAGATCCTCGAGGCCGAGATCGCGGGAACGACCTTCACACCCGGTTGCAGCCTCAACCCGATCGTGTCCTGCGGCAGCGTCATGCAGAGCAAGCAGGCGTCCGTCTTCGGGTTCCCCAACCCCATGCTCGGCCTCGTCTGCTACGGCATCGTCATCTGCGTCGGCATGAGCCTGCTCGCCCGCGCCCGCTTCCCGCGCTGGTACTGGCTGACCTTCAACGCCGGCACCGTCTTCGGCGTCGCCTTCTGCACCTGGCTGATGTACCAGTCGCTGTACAACATCAACGCACTGTGCCTGTGGTGCTCGCTGGCCTGGGTCGCCACGCTCACCATGTTCTGGTACGTGACCTCCTTCAACGTCCGCAACGGCTTCCTGCCGGCCCCGCGCGCGCTGAAGAACTTCCTCGCCGAGTTCACCTGGGTGCTTCCAGTGACCCACTGCGGCGTCATCGCCATGCTGATCCTCACCCGCTGGGGCAGCCAGCTCTGGGCCGCCTGATCCGCCCGACGCCGATGTCAGTGCGGTGATTTAGGGTTTCCCACGTGGAGCCCGACCTGTTCACCGCCGCCGCAGAAGAACGCCAGGAGAAGGACCCCGCGGGGAGCCCCCTGGCGGTGCGGATGCGCCCGCGCACCCTGGACGAGGTCGTGGGCCAGCAGCATCTGCTGAAGCCGGGCTCGCCCCTGCGTCGACTGGTCGGCGAGGGGGCCAAGGGCCCGGCGGGGCCGTCGTCGGTGATCCTGTGGGGCCCGCCCGGCACCGGCAAGACCACCCTGGCGTACGTCGTCTCCAAGGCCACCAACAAGCGCTTCGTCGAGCTGTCCGCCATCACCGCCGGGGTGAAGGAGGTCCGCGCGGTCATCGACGGCGCCCGCCGCGCCACCGGCGGTTTCGGCAAGGAGACCGTCCTCTTCCTCGACGAGATCCACCGCTTCAGCAAGGCCCAGCAGGACTCCCTCCTCCCGGCCGTCGAGAACCGCTGGGTGACCCTGATCGCGGCGACCACCGAGAACCCGTACTTCTCGGTCATCTCCCCGCTGCTGTCCCGCTCCCTCCTCCTCACCCTCGAACCGCTCACCGACGACGACATAAGGGGCCTGCTGAGGCGGGCGCTGAGCGACGAGCGCGGACTGAAGGACGCCGTCGGCCTCCCCGAGGACACCGAGGAGCACCTGCTGCGGATCGCCGGCGGCGACGCCCGCCGCGCCCTGACCGCCCTGGAAGCCGCCGCCGGGGCCGCCCTGGACCAGGGCGAGACCGAGATCAGCCTCCAGACGCTGGAGCAGACCGTCGACCGGGCGGCGGTGAAGTACGACCGCGACGGCGACCAGCACTACGACGTGGCCAGCGCCCTGATCAAGTCCATCCGAGGCTCCGACGTCGACGCCGCCCTGCACTACCTTGCCAGGATGATCGAGGCCGGCGAGGACCCCCGCTTCATCGCCCGGCGCCTGATGATCTCGGCCAGTGAGGACATCGGCCTCGCCGATCCGAACGCCCTGCCGATCGCGGTCGCCGCCGCCCAGGCCGTCGCCATGATCGGCTTCCCCGAGGCCGCCCTCACCCTCAGCCACGCCACCATCGCCCTCGCCCTCGCCCCCAAGTCCAACGCCGCGACCACCGCGATCGGCGCCGCCCTGGACGACGTACGCAAGGGACTGGCCGGCCCTGTCCCGCCGCACCTGCGCGACGGGCACTACAAGGGCGCCGCCAAGCTCGGTCACGCGCAGGGGTACGTGTATCCGCACGACCTGGCCGAGGGCATCGCCGAGCAGCAGTACGCCCCGGACGCCCTCAAGGACCGCGAGTACTACAGCCCGACCCGGCACGGGGCGGAGGCGCGGTACGCGGACGCCGTGGAGTGGACCAGGAAGCACCTCGGTCGCAAGCGGTCTTGAGCACCCTGTAAACTTCGTCGAAGTGCTGCGTCCCGTGTCCGGCTCCGGTCGGCGCCTCAGGCGGGACATCCAGCCGGATCTTTTGATCCAGGAGCGTCGCGCACCGTCGTAGGTGTCGCGGGCAGCCCACCACCACCCGCAGTCCCGGGACCGGTCGGTGGGCTGTTCGTGTGCTGCACGTATGTGCCCAGACCAGGGGAACGGCTGCCTGGCAAGTCCCTCGGGGCCTGTCGGGATTCCTCGGCTGCGGATTGCGACCTCCCGTAACCCTGAGGCAGCCGATACAGGAAAAGGAAAAGAAGTGGCGAACCAGTCCCGCCCCAAGGTCAAGAAGTCGCGTGCCCTCGGCATCGCGCTGACCCCGAAGGCCGTCAAGTACTTCGAGGCCCGTCCCTACCCGCCGGGTGAGCACGGCCGTGGCCGCAAGCAGAACTCGGACTACAAGGTCCGTCTGCTGGAGAAGCAGCGTCTGCGCGCGCAGTACGACGTGTCCGAGCGCCAGCTCGTCCGCGCCTACGAGCGTGCCTCCAAGGTTCAGGGCAAGACCGGTGAGGCCCTGATCATCGAGCTCGAGCGTCGTCTCGACGCCCTGGTCCTGCGTTCGGGCATCGCCCGCACCATCTACCAGGCCCGTCAGATGGTCGTGCACGGCCACATCGAGGTCAACGGCCAGAAGGTCGACAAGCCGTCCTTCCGCGTCAAGCCGGACGACGTCGTCATGGTCCGTGAGCGCAGCCGCGAGAAGACCCTCTTCTCGATCGCCCGTGAGGGTGGCTTCGCCCCCGAGGGCGAGACCCCGCGCTACCTCCAGGTGAACCTCAAGGCCCTGGCGTTCCGCCTGGACCGCGAGCCGAACCGCAAGGAGATCCCGGTGATCTGCGACGAGCAGCTCGTCGTCGAGTACTACGCCCGTTGATCGCTCAGCGGTCGTAGGACTCCTGCGCCTCAGCCCGTCGTCTCCTCACCCTTCCGGGTGGGCGAGGCGGCGGGCTCTCGCATGGTCACGGACGCGTCGACCTGCCGCACCGGCCCGCGCGGAGACGGAAGCGCGTCCGAGGGACACCGTCCCCACGCCCGTCCCAGCGCCCGGCTCACCGCCGCCTCCCGGCCGAGCGCCGCCCCCTGCCGTACGCACTCCTCGTACCGATCGTCGCCGAGCCGCTCCCGCGCCGACGTCTCGCACAGCGCGTGCGGGGCGTTGAAGCACGCCGAGCCGAACAGCGGCAGCCCCACCGACGGCCACATCCCCGCGGCCGCTCCCTGGAGCACCGCGGCCTCCACGGCGTCGCCCTCCGCCTCCGTCACCAGGGCCAGCAACTCCACCGCCAGCACCGAGCCGAGCAGGTCGTGGAAGGAGTGGGCGCTGCCCAGGCAGTCCGTCAACAGCGCGCGGGCGCCCGGCAGATCGCCGTCGGCCCACGCGGCGTACGCCAGGACGTACAGCGCGTAGGAGCGCGCCCAGCGCTCGCCATGGTCCTCGCACACCCGGCGCACGTCCTCGCACAGCCGCACCGCGTCCGGCAGATCGCCCTGGAACGCACGCGCCATCGCCAGCTCGACCCGGCCCATCAGCACATTGCTGTTGAGCTCGCCGATCTCCTGATAGCGGCCGAGCGCCGAGCGCAGCAGCGTCTCGGCGCGCTCCATGTCGTCCGAGACCAGGGCAAGACAGCCGGTGCGGTGCTCGGCGTAGGCCACCGCCGTGGCGTCGGCTGCACGTTCCGCCTCCTGGCGGCACACCAGCAGCACCCCGAGCGCGAGCCCCGTGTCGCCCTGCAGGATCGCCACATGGCCGAGCACCCACAGGGCCTTCAGCCGGGACCGCTCATGTCCGGAATCGAGCGCCATAGCCTGCTCCAGCCAGTGCCTGCCCTCCGACAGCCGGCCGCAGCCGACCCAGCAGAACCACAGGGAGCCCGCGAGGTACTGGCCCAGATGCGCGTCGTCCGGCTCGCTCAGGCAGTGGTCCAGGGCCTGGCGCAGATTCGGCAGGTCCGCCTCGACGCGCGCGGCCACCTCGTCCTGCCGTGACGAGAACCATTCCAGCTCGCACCAGGTCGCCAGACCCAGATACCAGTCGCGGTGCCGACGCCGCAGCCGGGCCGCGTCCCCGGTCTCCTCCAGCCAGTCGGCGCCGTAGGCCCGGATCGTGTCCAGCATGCGGTACCGCACCCCGACCGGGGTCTCCTCGCGCGTGACCACGGACTGGGCGAGCAACTCCGACAGCACATCGAGGACGTCGTCGGAGCGCAGACCCTGGCCGCCGCACACGTACTCGGCCGCCTCCAGGTCGAACCGGTCCGCGAACACCGACAGCCGCGCCCACAGCAACCGCTCCTCGGGCGTGCACAGTTCATGACTCCAGCCGACCGCCGTACGCAGCGCCCGATGGCGTGACAGCCCGTCCCGCGCACCGCCGGTCAGCAGCCGGAAGCGGTCGTCGAACCGCTCCAGCAACTGCCCCGGAGACAGCATGCGCAGCCGCCCGGCCGCCAGCTCGATGGCGAGCGGGATCCCGTCCAGGCGTCGGCACACCTCCCGTACGTCCGCGTCGTCCCGTACGACCACTCCGCGCTGCGCCGCCCGGTCCGCCAACAGCTCCACCGCCTCGTCCTCGCCGAGCGGCGCCAGCGACAGCAGCCGTTCGCCGGTCACGCCCAGCGGTCTGCGGCCCACGGCGAGCACCCGCACGCCCGGCACCCGGCGCAGCAGTTGGGTCACAAGCTCCGCACAGGCGTCCACCAAGTGCTCGAAACCGTCCAGGACCAGCAGGAGTTGTCGCTCGGCGAGATGTGTCAACAGCGTCTCGTGGGGCAACCGGGTCGTGTGGTCCGTCAACCCCAGCGCCTCCACGACCGCGAAGTCGACGAACTCCGGGTCCCGCACCGACGCCAGCTCCACGTGCCACACCCCGTCGCGGGGAGCGCACCGTGAGGCCGCACGCGCCGCCAGCCGTGACTTGCCGACGCCGCCGGCTCCCGTCACCGTCACCAGCCGCGCGCTGTCGAGCGCCCCGGCCAGCTCGGCGAGTTCGGCCGAGCGGCCCACGAACGTGCTCAGCCCCAAAGGTGGAGTACCGGCCCTGGGAGAGTGGACGCGCTGTTGATCCCGCATGGGATACGGAGCGTACTGAACCGTAATCACTCCGTACAATCCCTTCTCGCGACCAGGGCCCGCGCGAGCGGTAATCCGGTGCGGAGCGCCATCCCCGGCGCGATAGGCTCGGTGCACGACTTTTTCGATGTAGACCGATGTAGAGGCACGTTTCAGGGAGCGGGTGCACACAGTGTCCGGTGGAGAGGTTGCCGGGATCCTGGTGGCCGTCTTCTGGGCGATCCTGGTCTCCTTTCTCGCCGTCGCGCTGGCGAGGCTGGCCCAGACGCTCAAGGCGACCACCAAGCTCGTCGCGGACGTGACCGACCAGGCCGTCCCTCTCCTGGCAGAGGCCTCCACGGCGGTGCGGTCCGCGCAGACCCAGATCGACCGGGTCGACGCGATCGCGTCCGACGTCCAGGAGGTCACGTCGAACGCCTCCGCGCTGTCCACCACCGTCGCCTCCACCTTCGGCGGCCCCCTGGTCAAGGTCGCCGCCTTCGGCTACGGCGTGCGCCGGGCCCTCGGCGGCCGCAAGGACGACGTGCCCGCCAAGGCGTCGAGGCGTACCGTGATCGTGGGCCGCACGGTCTCTCGGCGGAGTTCCCGAGGGAAGAGGGACTGAGAGCCAGCGATGTTCCGCCGTACTTTCTGGTTCACCACGGGCGTTGCCGCCGGTGTGTGGGCCACCACCAAGGTCAACCGCAAGCTGAAGCAGCTGACCCCCGAGAGCCTGGCCGTCGGCGCCGCGAACAAGGCGATCGAGGCGGGTCACCGCCTCAAGGACCGTGCGGTGGGCTTCGCGCTCGACGTCCGGGACAACATGGCCGTGCGGGAAGCCGAGCTGGGCGACGCCCTCGGGATCAACGAGCATCCCGAACTTCCCGCGCCCCGGCGGCACGCCGCCATCGAGAACCGCAACCACCCGAAGTACGTCGAGGGCTCGACGTACCAGACGCATTCGTACAACCGGAATGAGGACCACTGATGGAGTCGGCCGAGATTCGCCGCCGCTGGCTGAGTTTCTTCGAGGAGCGCGGGCACACCGTCGTCCCTTCGGCGTCGCTCATCGCGGACGACCCGACTCTGCTCCTCGTCCCGGCCGGCATGGTGCCCTTCAAGCCCTACTTCCTGGGTGAGGTCAAGCCGCCCTTCGCGCGTGCCACCAGCGTCCAGAAGTGCGTGCGCACGCCCGACATCGAAGAGGTCGGCAAGACCACGCGGCACGGCACGTTCTTCCAGATGTGCGGCAACTTCTCCTTCGGCGACTACTTCAAGGAAGGCGCCATCAAGTACGCCTGGGAGCTGCTCACCACGCCCCAGGACAAGGGCGGCTACGGCCTCGACCCCGAGCGCCTGTGGATCACCGTCTACAAGGACGACGACGAGGCCGAGCGCATCTGGCACGAGATCGTCGGCGTGCCGAAGGAGCGCATCCAGCGCCTCGGCATGAAGGACAACTACTGGTCCATGGGCGTACCCGGCCCGTGCGGCCCCTGCTCCGAGATCAACTACGACCGCGGCCCCGAGTTCGGCGTCGAAGGCGGCCCCGCCGTCAACGACGAGCGGTACGTGGAGATCTGGAACCTCGTCTTCATGCAGTACGAGCGCGGCGAGGGCACCGGCAAGGACAACTTCGAGATCCTCGGCGAACTGCCCAGCAAGAACATCGACACCGGCCTCGGCCTCGAGCGACTCGCCATGATTCTGCAGGGCGTGCAGAACATGTACGAGATCGACACCTCCATGGCCGTCATCAAGAAGGCCACCGAGCTGACCGGTGTCGCCTACGGCGACGCCCACGCCTCGGACGTCTCCTTGCGCGTGGTCACCGACCACATGCGCACGGCCACCATGCTCATCGGCGACGGCGTCACCCCCGGCAACGAGGGCCGCGGCTACGTGCTGCGCCGCATCATGCGCCGTGCCATCCGCAACATGCGGCTGCTCGGCGCCACCGGTCCGGTCGTCACGGACCTGATCGACGTTGTCATCGGCATGATGGGCCAGCAGTACCCCGAGCTCGTCACCGACCGCGAGCGCATCGAGAAGGTCGCCCTCGCCGAGGAGAACGCCTTCCTCAAGACGCTGAAGGCCGGTACCAACATCCTCGACACCGCCGTCAGCGACACCAAGGCCGCGGGCTCCACCGTGCTGCCCGGCGACAAGGCGTTCCTGCTCCACGACACCTGGGGCTTCCCGATCGACCTCACCCTGGAGATGGCCGCCGAGCAGGGCCTCTCCGTGGACGAGGACGGCTTCCGCCGCCTGATGAAGGAGCAGCGGGAGCGCGCCAAGGCCGACGCCCAGGCCAAGAAGACCGGCCACGCCGACATGGGCGCCTACCGCGAGATCGCCGACAGCGCCGGCGCCACCGACTTCATCGGCTACACCGACACCGAGGGCGAGTCCACGATCGTCGGCATCCTCGTCAACGGCCTGTCCTCCCCGGCGGCCACCGAGGGCGACGAGGTCGAGATCGTCCTCGACCGGACCCCGTTCTACGCCGAGGGCGGCGGCCAGATCGGCGACACCGGCCGGATCAAGGCCGACTCCGGCGCCGTCATCGAGGTCCGCGACTGCCAGAAGCCGGTCCCGGGTGTGTACGTCCACAAGGGCGTCGTCCAGGTCGGTGAGATCACCGTCGGCGCCAAGGCGCACGCCAGGATCGACTCCCGGCGCCGCAAGGCCATCGCCCGCGCCCACTCGGCCACCCACCTCACCCACCAGGCCCTGCGCGACGCCCTCGGTCCGACGGCCGCCCAGGCCGGTTCCGAGAACCAGCCCGGTCGCTTCCGCTTCGACTTCGGTTCGCCGTCCGCCGTGCCCACGGCCGTGATGACCGACGTCGAGCAGAAGATCAACGAGGTGCTCGCCCGCGACCTCGACGTGCAGGCCGAGGTCATGGGCATCGACGAGGCGAAGAAGCAGGGCGCCATCGCCGAGTTCGGCGAGAAGTACGGCGAGCGCGTGCGCGTCGTCACCATCGGCGACTTCTCCAAGGAGCTGTGCGGCGGCACGCACGTCCACAACACCGCTCAGCTCGGCCTGGTGAAGCTGCTCGGCGAGTCGTCCATCGGCTCCGGTGTGCGCCGTATCGAGGCCCTGGTCGGCGTGGACGCCTACAACTTCCTCGCCCGCGAGCACACGGTCGTCAACCAGCTCACCGAACTGCTCAAGGGCCGCTCGCAGGACCTCCCGGAGAAGGTCTCCGCCATGCTCGGCAAGCTGAAGGACGCCGAGAAGGAGATCGAGAAGTTCCGCGCCGAGAAGGTGCTCCAGGCCGCCGCCGGTCTGGCCGAGTCCGCCAAGGACGTGCGCGGCATCGCGGTCGTCACCGGCCAGGTCCCGGACGGCACGACGCCCGACGACCTGCGCAAGCTGGTCCTCGACGTGCGCGGCCGCATCCAGGGCGGCCGGGCCGCCGTGGTCGCCCTGTTCACGGTCAACAACGGCAAGCCGCTCACGGTCATCGCCACCAACGAGGCAGCCCGCGAGCGCGGACTCAAGGCCGGTGAGCTGGTCCGTACGGCCGCCAAGACCCTCGGTGGCGGCGGGGGCGGCAAGCCGGACGTCGCCCAGGGCGGCGGTCAGAACCCGGCCGCGGTCGGCGAGGCCGTCGAGGCCGTCGAGCGGCTCGTGGCGGACACGGCCAAGTGAGCGCCGACAGACAGGCGAGCGGCGACGGCCCGGGCATGCGCCGCGGCCGTCGCCTCGCGATCGACGTCGGGGACGCCCGCATCGGCGTCGCCTCGTGCGACCCCGACGGGATCCTCGCCACGCCGGTGGAGACGGTCCCCGGCCGGGATGTCCCGGCGGCTCACCGCCGCCTCGGGCAACTCGTCGAGGAATACGAGCCGATCGAGGTCGTCGTCGGTCTCCCTCGCTCCCTCAAGGGGGGCGAGGGCCCGGCCGCGGCCAAGGTCAGGGCCTTCGCCCAGGAACTGGCACGCATGATCGCGCCCGTACCGGTCAGGCTCGTGGATGAGCGGATGACGACCGTGACGGCCAGTCAGGGACTGCGCGCCTCGGGCGTGAAGTCGAAGAAGGGCCGGTCCGTGATCGACCAGGCAGCCGCTGTGATCATCTTGCAGCAGGCGCTCGAATCCGAACGGGTGTCAGGTAAAGCTCCCGGAGAGGGCGTCGAAGTGGTCATCTGATCGCGATACGGTAACGTTCCGCGCGATGCGCCGGTTTTCGAACAGCCGGGGCACAGAGAGAGGCGGGACGGTAGCCGGATCTTCAGCAGCCGCGTGACCGCCGCCTCGCGGCTCTAGGGGATCGATGACTGAGTATGGCCGGGGCCCAGGCTCCGAACCGTGGCATCCCGAGGACCCGTTGTACGGGGACGGCGGATGGGAAGGGCAGCAGGCCGAAGCGGGCCGCCAGGCTGCCTACGGCGGCCAGCCGCAGCACTATCCGGAGCAGTCGCAGCAGCAACAGCACTACGGCGACTGGGGCGACGGCCAACAGGCCGCATACGGTCAGGCGCAGCAGCAGTACCAGCAGCAGGGACAGGCGCAGCAGTACCAGCAGCAGTACGACCAGAACCAGTACGACCAGCAGCAGTACGCGGGCCAGGGGCAGCAGCCGTACGACAACGGCGGCGGCTGGGCGGACGGAACGCAGGCCCACGCCCAGTACCCCGACCCGTCGGACCCCTACGGCCAGCAGACCGCCGCGTACGGCGGTCAGCAGCCCGACTACTACGGAACACCCGAGGCGTACCCGCCACCGGAGCCGCCGAGCCGACGTCGGGCCGAGCCGGAGCCGCCGCAGACCGACTGGGACCCAGGCCCTGACCAGGGCGAACACGCGTTCTTCGCTGGCGGCGGGGACGATGACGACGACAACGACTTCGACGACGAGTCGGGCGGTGGCCGGGGGCGCGGTGACCGCCGCGGCCGGGGCGGCAAGCCCAAGAAGCGCCGTAGTGGGCTCGCCTGTCTGGTGGTCGTGCTGGTCTTCGGTGGAGGCGTGGCCGGCGTCGGATATTTCGGCTACCAGTTCTACAAGGATCGTTTCGGCTCGGCGCCGGACTTTGCGGGGGACGGTACGAGCGAGAAGGTGACCGTCGAGATCCCCAAGGGCGCGCTCGGATCCGAGATCGGCCGGCGGCTGAAGGCGGCCGGCGTCGTGAAGAGCGTGGACGCCTTCGTCGCCGCTCAGGAGCAGAATCCCAACGGGGGCAAGATCCAGGCCGGTGCTTACCTGCTGAAGAAGCAGATGTCCGCCGCGAGTGCCGTCGAGCTGATGCTCGACCCCGCGAGCCAGAACAACGTTCTCGTCAGGCCGGGCGAGCGCAATGTGAGTGTCTACAAGGCGATCGACGAACAGCTCGAATTGTCGTCGGGTACCACCGCGAAGGTCGCCGAGGAGAAATTCAAGAGCCTCGGACTTCCGAGCTGGGCGAATGACAACAAGGAGATCAAGGATCCGCTGGAAGGATTCCTCTCCCCGGGGACCTATCCCGCTGCCAAGGGCATGAAGCCCGAGGTCGTCCTCAAGGCGATGGTGACCCAGGCCGCGGAGAAGTACGCGGCGCTCGACCTGGAGACCAAGGCCAGGGCGCTCAAGCTGGACAACCCGCTGCAGGTCGTCACGGTCGCCAGCCTCGTCGAGGCCGAGGGCAAGACC
Organism: Streptomyces sp. NPDC006385; assembly: GCF_040612485.1. Lineage (NCBI taxonomy): Bacteria > Bacillati > Actinomycetota > Actinomycetes > Kitasatosporales > Streptomycetaceae > Streptomyces > Streptomyces sp. NPDC006385. The sequence goes on along the minus strand of NZ_JBEXQG010000069.1, from coordinate 8,110 downwards.
GACGACGACTACCGCAAGATGGCGGAGGTGGTCTACAACCGCCTCGACCTCGCCAACCCCGAGACCTACGGACTGCTGCAGTTCGACTCGACCTTCAACTACCTGAAGGGCGAGAGCAACATCAATATCAGCGAGTCCGAGATCAACAGCAACCAGGACCCGTACAACACGTACACCCAGAAGGGTCTGCCGCCCGGACCGATCGGGAACCCGGGTGACGGTGCGATCAAGGGAACGCTGAATCCGACCGACCAGGGCTGGTACTACTTCGTCGCTGTCGACGGTGTGAGCAAGACCGAGTTCGCCAAGACGCACGAAGAATTCCAGAGGCTCAAGGACAAGTTCAATGAGAGCAGGGGCAACTGACGCCCGCAGGGCGGCCGTTCTCGGTTCGCCCATCGCCCACTCCCTCTCCCCGGTGCTGCACCGGGCCGCCTACGAGGAGCTGGGGCTCTCGGGCTGGTCGTACGACCGGTTCGAGATCGACGAGGCCGCGCTGCCCGGCTTCCTCGCGGAACTCGGGCCGGAGTGGGCCGGCCTGTCGTTGACGATGCCGCTCAAGCGGGCCGTCATCCCTCTGCTCGACGAGACCAGCGAGACGGCGGCCTCGGTGGAGGCCGTCAACACCGTTGTCCTCACCGAGGACGGCCGCCGGACCGGTGACAACACCGACATCCCCGGCATGGTCGCCGCCCTGCGGGAGCGAGGTGTCGAGCAGGTCGACTCCGCCGCGATCCTCGGCGCCGGCGCCACGGCCTCGTCCGCGCTGGCCGCACTGGCGCGCATCTGCACCGGTGAGGTCGTGGCGTACGTACGCAGCGAGGCCCGCGCCGCCGAGATGCGGGAATGGGGCGAGCGGCTCGACGTCGACGTGCGGACGGCGGACTGGGCGGACGCGGACCGGGCGCTGCACGCCCCGCTGGTGATCGCGACCACCCCGGCCGGTACGACCGACGCCCTCGCCGCCGCCGTACCGGAGCGCCCCGCCACCCTGTTCGACGTGCTCTACGACCCCTGGCCGACCGCTCTCGCGGCCCGCTGGTCCATGTTCGGCGGAGCCGTGGTCAGCGGGCTCGACCTGCTGGTGCACCAAGCGGTGCTCCAGGTGGAGCAGATGACCGGCCGGGCCCCGGCGCCGCTGGAGGCCATGCGAAAAGCGGGGGAGCGCGCACTCGCGGCCCGCTAAGATCCGCTGGGTTCCGCAGGGGGCGGAGAAAGACAGAGGGGGAGCACGAGCGTGTCCACTGGCGTGTCGCTGGCGTCCGGCAAGAGCGAGATATTCGAGATCGTCCTGCAGTTCATGCCGGACTGGGTGCAGATTCCTGTGCTCGTCCTGATCGTGCTCCTCGTCCTCGGGTCCTGGGGCTTCAAGCTGAAGCGCAAGATCGCCCAGCGGCGGGCGGTGCGTCAGTCGGGAGCCGTTCAGGCGGCGCCCCAGCACGGGCAGGGGCGAGGAGCCGACTACCTGGGGCCCTACGCTCCCCAGCAGCCGGCACAACAGCCGAGCGGTGCCGATTTCCTCGGCGCCTACGCCCCGCAGCACCATCAGGGCAACCGCCCCGCCTGATCCCTCCGGCCGCCGATGCCGTCCACCCGCCGTCCGCCTGATGGACCGGCGGCCGGACACCGGCGCCGGACGTGGGAGGATCGGAGATGGCGGGCCAGGGCCGCGCACCTGGTCGCGCTGTCGCCGTACGCGAGGACGCGCGTACGCAGGCAGTACCAGGCGCGAGCATCGAGGAGCACCGTTGAGCAGGTTGCGCTGGCTGACCGCGGGGGAGTCCCATGGCCCCGCACTCGTCGCGACGCTGGAGGGCCTTCCCGCCGGCGTGCCGATCACCACGGAGATGGTGGCGGACCACCTGGCCAGGCGACGGCTCGGTTATGGCCGCGGTGCGCGGATGAAGTTCGAGCAGGACAAGGTCACCTTCCTGGGCGGTGTCCGGCACGGACTCACCCTGGGCTCCCCGGTCGCGATCATGGTGGGGAACACCGAGTGGCCGAAGTGGGAGCAGGTCATGGCCGCCGACCCGGTCGACCCCGAGATCCTGGCGGGGCTCGCCCGCAACGCGCCGCTGACCCGGCCCCGGCCCGGCCACGCCGACCTCGCCGGCATGCAGAAGTACGGTTTCGACGAGGCACGCCCGATCCTGGAGCGGGCCTCCGCCCGGGAGACCGCCGCTCGCGTGGCGCTGGGCGCGGTGGCGCGGTCGTACCTGAAGGAGACGGCCGGGATCGAGATCGTCAGCCACGTCGTCGAGCTGGCCTCCGCGAAGGCGCCGCAGGGCGTGTACCCCACGCCGGCCGACGTCGAGAAGCTGGACGCGGACCCGGTGCGCTGCCTGGACGCGGACGCGTCGAAGGCGATGGTCGCGGAGATCGACCAGGCCCACAAGGACGGCGACACACTCGGAGGCGTGGTCGAGATCCTGGCGTACGGCGTCCCGGTGGGCCTCGGCTCGCACGTGCACTGGGACCGCAAGCTGGACGCCCGGCTGGCCGGCGCGCTGATGGGCATCCAGGCGATCAAGGGCGTCGAGATCGGTGACGGCTTCGAGCTGGCGCGGGTGCCCGGCTCCAAGGCGCACGACGAGATCGTGAACACGCCCGAGGGCATCCGTCGCGTCTCCGGCCGCTCCGGTGGCACCGAGGGCGGCCTGACCACCGGTGAGCTGCTGCGGGTCCGCGCCGCGATGAAGCCCATCGCGACCGTGCCGCGCGCGCTGCAGACCGTGGACGTGACCACGGGCGAGGCGACGCAGGCGCACCACCAGCGCTCCGACGTCTCCGCGGTCCCGGCCGCCGGCATCGTCGCCGAGGCCATGGTGGCGCTCGTGCTCGCGGACGCGGTGGCGGAGAAGTTCGGCGGTGACTCGGTGGCCGAGACCCGCCGCAACGTGACCTCGTACCTCGACAACCTCGCCATCCGATGAGCGGGCCGCTGGTCGTCCTGGTCGGCCCGATGGGAGTGGGCAAGTCCACCGTCGGGCGGCTACTGGCCGAGCGGCTCGGGGTCTCCTACCGGGACACCGACGACGACATCGTGGCCGAGCAGGGCAGGGCCATCGCCGACATCTTCGTCGACGAGGGCGAGGGGGCCTTCCGGGCGATCGAGAAGGCGGCCGTCCGCAGGGCCCTCGCCGAGCACGACGGAGTCCTCGCGCTGGGCGGCGGCGCGATCCTCGACGCCGACACGCGCGAGCTGCTCGCCGGGCAGCGGGTGGCGTACCTGTCGATGGACGTGGAGGAGGCGGTCAGGCGCACCGGCCTGGGCGTCGCCCGCCCGCTGCTGGCGGTCAACCCGCGCAAGCAGTGGCGCGAGCTGATGGAGGCCCGTCGGCACCTGTACGAGGAGGTCGCCACCGTGGTGGTCGCCACCGACGGCCGTACGCCCGAAGAGGTCACCGAAGTCGCCCTGGACGCACTGGAGTTGAAGGAAGCATGAGCGAGGCAGTCACCCGGATCCAGGTCGGCGGGACCTCGGGCACCGACCCGTACGAGGTCCTGGTGGGCCGTCAGCTCCTCGGCGAGCTGGGCGGGTTGATCGGGGACAGGGCGAAGCGGGTGGCCGTCATCCACCCCGAGGCGCTGGCCGAGACCGGCGAGGGGCTCCGAGCCGACCTGGCCGAGCAGGGCTACGAGGCGGTCGCCATCCAGGTGCCGAACGCCGAGGAGGCCAAGACCGCCGAGGTGGCCGCCTACTGCTGGAAGGCGCTCGGCCAGTCCGGGTTCACCCGCAGCGACGTCATCGTCGGTGTCGGCGGCGGGGCCACCACGGACCTCGCCGGGTTCGTGGCCGCGACCTGGCTGCGCGGGGTGCGCTGGATCGCGATCCCGACCACCGTGCTCGCCATGGTCGACGCGGCCGTCGGCGGCAAGACCGGCATCAACACCGCCGAGGGCAAGAACCTCGTCGGCGCCTTCCACCCGCCGGCCGGTGTGCTCTGCGACCTGGCCGCGCTGGACTCCCTCCCGGTCAACGACTACGTGTCCGGCCTCGCGGAGGTCATCAAGGCGGGGTTCATCGCCGACCCGGCGATCCTGGAGCTGATCGAGGCCGACCCGCAGGCCGCGCGGACCCCGGCCGGCCCGCACACCGCCGAGCTGATCGAGCGGTCCATCCGGGTCAAGGCCGAGGTCGTCTCGTCGGACCTGAAGGAGTCGGGCCTCAGGGAGATCCTGAACTACGGCCACACCCTCGGCCACGCCATCGAGAAGAACGAGCGCTACAAGTGGCGGCACGGCGCCGCGGTCTCCGTGGGCATGCACTTCGCCGCCGAACTGGGGCGTCTGGCGGGCCGGTTGGACGACGCGACGGCCGACCGCCACCGCACCATCCTGGAGTCCGTCGGCCTGCCGCTCCACTACCGCTACGACCAGTGGCCCAAGCTGCTGGAGACCATGAAGGTCGACAAGAAGTCCCGCGGCGACCTGCTGCGCTTCATCGTCCTGGACGCCCTGGCCAAGCCGACCGTCCTGGAGGGTCCGGACCCGGCCGTCCTGCTCGCCGCGTACGGCGAAGTCGGCCAGTAAGTCCGCCGAAACACCCTTCCGTCCGATTCGCCTGTGGCGATGGGCACTTCGGACCGCCTCCGGCCGTTCACCAAACGGCGGCCGGGGGCGGTACCGTTCGGTAGCGAGCGGGGTTCGCGCCCTGCTCGCAGCGCCAATGGCCCAGTAGGACGAGACGGAGTGGCACCGGATGCAGCACGCAGTGGGTTCTCCGCTGCCGCCGCCCCACCAGTCGGGGCACGGCTGGTCACCGGCCGCACCCCACCCGGGTCAGCACCACCCGGGCGGGCACCAGCAACCTGCCCCGCACCAGGCACCTGCCCCGCACCAAGGGCCCGCTCCGCACCAGGGAACCGCCCCCGTGCCCCCGCCGCCCCCGGCACCGGGCTTCTCGCCCCCCGGCCAGGTCCCGCCCGGGCCGCACCACGCCCCGGCCCCGCCGGCACCCGAGACCACGGGCCACGTCCCGCTGCCGCCCGGCGGCCCCGTCGCCATGCCGAGCGCCCCACCCGCCACCGCGGCGCCCGACCCGACCACCACCACCCTCGCGGTCCTGCTCATCGGACCGGCCGGAGCCGGCAAGACGAGCGTCGCCAAGTACTGGGCGGACCACCGCCGGGTCCCCACGGCCCACATCAGCCTCGACGACGTACGCGAATGGGTCCGCTCGGGCTTCGCCGACCCCCAGTCCGGGTGGAACGACCACTCCGAGGCCCAGTACCGCCTGGCCCGCCGCACCTGCGGCTTCGCCGCGCGCAACTTCCTGGCCAACGGCATCTCCTGCATCCTCGACGACGCCGTCTTCCCCGACCGCCCGGTGGTGGGCCTCGGCGGCTGGAAGCGGCACGTGGGCCCCGGCCTCCTCCCGGTCGTCCTGCTCCCGGGCCTGGAGATCGTCCTGGAACGCAACGCCGAACGCACGGGCAACCGCCGCCTCACCGACGAGGAGGTCGCCCGCATCCACGGCCGCATGGCGGGCTGGTACGGCTCGGGCCTCCCGATCATCGACAATTCCCAGCTCGACGTCCCACAGACGGCCCAGGTCCTGAACGACGTACTGGCACGATCGATCGCGAGCCCACCGAACTGGTGAGTGCCGGGGACTGAGCCGGCCTGAAGGGGCGCGGGGAACTGCGCGACAAGCCCCCGAGCCGCAGACGGCGCACAACCCCAAGCGGCCACCCCGTCCCCCGAACGGCACCCAACAACCCGAACAATCCAGACACCGCCCACTCAGACGCCCTCAACCGGCGCTGAACCGGCGGAGCTCCTACGCTCGTGTCATGTCAGACGCGTACGAGGCTCGCCGAGCCCGACTGAGGGATCGCTGCAACGCCGGCGGCAGCCAAGCCGCGCTGATCTCCCGCCCCGCCAACGTCCGCTACCTCGCGGGCGCCGCCCCCCAGGGCTCCGTGCTGCTCCTCGGCAAGACCGAAGACCTGCTCGTGTGCGCCGGCCCGCCCGACGACCGCCCCGCCGAAGGCCGCCCCGACGACGACCTGCGGATCCACGTCCTGCCCGGCGCCGGAGGCGATCCCGCCGTCGCCGCCGCCGACCTCGCGGCAGCGCAGGGCGGGGTCTGTCTCGCCGTGGAGGAACACCACCTCACCGTGGCCCGCCACAGAGCCATCCGCTCGGTCGTCCCGCGACTGCGCCTGACCGACCTCGGCGGAGCGGTGGAGCAGCTCAGGGTCGTCAAGGACGAGGAGGAGATCTCCTGCCTCAGGATCGGGGCGGAGATCGCCGACCAGGCCCTCGGGGAACTGCTCGAATCCATCCTCGTCGGCCGCACCGAACGTCACCTCGCACTGGAGCTCGAACGACGCCTGGTCGACCACGGCGCCGACGGCCCCGCCTTCCCCACGTCCGTCGCCACCGGCCCGAACGCCGGCCGACGCGCGCACCGGCCCACCGACCGCCGGGTCGAGGAGGGCGACTTCCTCTCCGTCTGCCTGGGGGCCACGTACCGCGGCTACCGCTGCGAGATCGGCCGTACGTTCGTCATCGGCACGTCTCCCGCGGACTGGCAGATCGAGCTGTACGACCTCGTCTTCGCCGCCCAGCGTGCCGGACGGGAGTCCCTGGCGCCCGGCGTCGCCTACCGCGACGTGGACCGCGCCGCACGTCAGGTGCTGGACTCCGCCGGGTACCACGAGGGCCTGCCGGCCCTCACCGGCCACGGCGTCGGGCTCGAAATCGACGAGGACCCTCAGTTGGCTCCCGCGGCCATGGGTAAACTGGACGCTTGCGTGCCGGTCACCGTCGAACCGGGGGTCCACCTCCCGGGCCGGGGCGGCGTCCGGATCGATGACACGCTCGTCGTCCGCCCCGAGGCGGACGGCGGACCCGAGCTACTCACCATCACGACCAAGGAGCTGCTCGCCCTGTAGGCAGTGGCGTGCGCCGGGGTCGTCCACGTCAGTCCAGGAGATTCCGCAACCGTGGCTTCCACGAACGACCTCAAGAACGGCATGGTGCTCAAGCTCGAAGGCGGCCAGCTCTGGTCCGTCGTCGAGTTCCAGCACGTCAAGCCCGGCAAGGGCCCGGCCTTCGTGCGCACCAAGCTCAAGAACGTGCTGTCCGGGAAGGTCGTCGACAAGACCTTCAACGCCGGCGTGAAGGTCGAGACGGCCACCGTCGACAAGCGCGACATGCAGTTCTCCTACATGGACGGCGACTACTTCGTCTTCATGGACATGGAGACCTACGACCAGCTGATGGTCGACCGCAAGGCCGTCGGCGACGCCGCCAACTTCCTGATCGAGGGCTTCACCGCCACCGTCGCCCAGCACGAGGGCGAGGTCCTCTTCGTCGAGCTGCCGGCCGCCGTCGAGCTGACCATCCAGGAGACCGAGCCGGGCGTCCAGGGCGACCGCTCCACCGGCGGCACCAAGCCCGCCACCCTGGAGACCGGTCACCAGATCCAGGTCCCGCTCTTCATCACCACCGGAGAGAAGATCAAGGTCGACACCCGTACGAGCGACTACCTCGGCCGGGTGAACAGCTAACCGTGGCTGCCCGCAACACGGCCCGCAAGCGCGCCTTCCAGATCCTCTTCGAGGGCGACCAGCGCGGCGCCGACGTCCTGACGGTCCTCGCGGACTGGATCCGGCTCTCCCGGACCGACACCCGGCAGCCGCCGGTGAGCGAGTACACGATGCAGCTGGTCGAGGGCTACGCGGCGTACGCGAAGCGCATCGACGAGCTGATCGCGCAGTACTCGGTCGGCTGGACGCTCGACCGGATGCCGGTCGTGGACCGCAACATCCTGCGTCTCGGCGCGTACGAACTGATCTGGGTCGACGAGACTCCGGACGCGGTCGTGCTCGACGAGATGGTGCAGCTGGCGAAGGAGTTCTCCACGGACGAGTCGCCCTCGTTCGTCAACGGCCTGCTCGGCCGGCTCAAGGACCTGAAGCCCTCTCTGCGCCGCGAGGAAGCGTAGGGTCCGTAGGGTCTCGCGACTGCGACTTCGAACAGACGCCGGAGGGCCCGTACATCTCGGTGAACAGGGCCACCGCGAAGGCGGAGAAGCCGCCCAGAACCCCGCGCGGCCACACCGTGGAATGGCCCGGAACCACCGACCTGGCGCGCCGCC
>NZ_JBEXQG010000068.1:0-49539 GCF_040612485.1 Streptomyces sp. NPDC006385 | reverse complement strand
CAGGGTGCCCGGGCGGCGGGCGGCGCGGAGCGGGGACACATGGGCCTCGGGGGCGCAGAGCGCCCTCTGAAAGACCGTCAGCGCAGAGCGCTGACCGGCCGGCCAAGGGGCCGGCCGTGGAGCCGGCCCGCGGGGCGGGCCGGAGGCCGGCGGGCGGTTCGGCCTCGAATTCAGTTCCTCTTTCCGGGGGTTGTGGTCAGAGAATGGCTGGCTAGGTGGGAGGGGGTTCCCTCGTGGTCCTGGCGGGCCTTTCTGGTGGTTTCTAACGGGTTTTCAGGTTGTCCCGGTGGTGTTTCTCTGCGGGTGGTTCTGATTTCCCGTGCGGTCTGATCATTCTAAGGGCTTGGGACCCATGAATTCAAGTGGTGCGGCGAGGAATTGACGGGGTTTCCGCTCCCCGGCCCCGGGGGTCGCTCCGATGGGGTCGGGCTGCCCCTGTACGGCTCTAGCAGCAGCCTACAGGGACCCCGGCAGTCAGGGAAGGGTGTTCCGGAGGTGACGCACCAGGGGGCCGTGTGCGGCAATCCGGGGCGCGCGTGAGGGTGGCGTTAGATTCACGGTTCGGGGATTGGCGGGTTGTTAGATTCAGTGAACCGGGGGTGTTAGATCCGGGGCCGCTTCAATCGTCGCACACGGGACGGGCGTTAGATTCGCGGGTTGGGTCGGTGTGGCGTTTCCGGGTGTCGTTAGATTCGCGTCCGGGGTCGGTGCGGGCGTTAGATCCAGGGCCGCGCGGGGGTGGGGTCGGGTGGCTCCGGTGGGTTCGGGGGTGGGTTGGCGGCGCGGGCTCGGATGGGGGTGCGGATGGTCGCCGGGGGTGGGGTGGTGGGGTGAGGTTCCTAGTTGGGGGTGGGTTTGGTTGAGCGTGTGGGGGTGATCCCGTTCCGGTGTTGCCTATTCGTGGTTCGATGTGTACTGTAGTTATCACGAGGTCGGGGGAACGAAGAACCGGCCGAGAATCCACACCACCTGACCCTGTTGGAGGGGATCTTCATGTCCGGCACCCAGACGCTCACCACCCAGACCGGCACCTACTCGTACTCGGTCTCTGAGGGCGAGAACGGCGAGACGATCTACGACCTGTCCCGCGTCTTCCAGGACGGTGCGCTGCCGGTCGGCGCGATCGTGATCCACCCGGACTACAACCCGTTCCCGGAGGTTCCGGGGCTGCTGAACGTCCAGTTCGGCAAGGGCGGTGCGGAGCGCGACGAGCGTACGGACGTCCCGATGCTGGGCGAGGAGCTGGAGGCCGCGTTCATCATCGGTCACCAGCTGGTCAACCCGGCCGACCTGGAGGTCGACCCGGAGGCCGAGGAGAAGGAGAGCGCGCCGAAGGTGCGGTTCCTCCGGGGTCACCTCCGGGCGGCGGCGACCGAGGTCAAGTCGCCGTCGACCACGGCCAGCAAGGCGACGTTCCTGGCCGTACAGGACCTGGTGACCGAGCTGGTCAAGATCTACCGGGCCGACAAGGCGACCCCGAAGCGTGAGGCGAAGTACGCCAAGCTCCTCGACGCCCAGCGCGCCGAGGTCCTCGCGCCCCAGATCAAGGAGATCGACGACCTCATCAAGGCCCTCGAACTCAAGAAGGCCCGGCTGGTCGAGAAGCTGAACGGCCACAAGGCCGCCTGAACCACCACCCGACCAGGGCGGGGGCGGCCCTCCACCCCCCGGAGGGCCGCCCCCGCCCACCACCAGCCCCACGGAGCCCGGACCCAGCCCCTCCCACACCGAGCGCCTTAGCTGGGGCGCGGCGGGCCGGGGCGAGATCAAGAGGTGAGAGACCTACATGGACTTCAGCGAGGCAGTGCGGAACCCGGATCCGCAGCTCCAGGGCATCAAGGTCGGTGACCAGGTCGCCCAGTACGAGACGTGCCAGGTCCACTGGGGCTACACGATGGTCACCGTGGCCAAGATCGGCCGGGAGCTGATCCACACGTCGGACGGCCGGAAGTTCAAGATCGAGGACGGCATGGAGAACTACCGCTCCACCGTCAGCTACACCCGCATCGTCCGGCTCAAGGAGACCGGGATGCCGGAGCGCGCACCCCGAGCAGCAGCGGATGGCGGGCCCACCTGAGCAAGAAGCTCAGCGGCTACAAGGCCGCCTCAGCCACCGACCAGGGCAGGGCGGCCCCAACCCCCCGCAGGGCCGCCCACGCCCACCACCAGCCCGGCCCCGGCCCCCCAAACCCCCTCCACCCAGGGCCCCGGCCGGCACCCCGGGTGAACCGTCTGGACACGGCACGACTCGCTGAGCGGGCGCGCGGGGTTCGATTCCCCATTCACCCACCCGATCGCCCAACGGCCACTGAACCACCGAAGAGACCAGGGCAGGACCGGTCCGACCCCCCAGGACCCACCCGCGCCCACCCCGGGCCCGGCCCCAACACCCCCTCCTTCCCAGGGGTGGGGCCCGGGCCCCACCACCATCGCCACCGCGCAGAGGAGCCCTCACCTATGACCAGCGCTGCGCCCGATCGCGGGTTTCACGTAGTTCTCGACGCCGACTCCATCTCCCTCTCCGACGACGAGGGGGAGATCGTGATGTGGACACAGTCCGAATGGGTGGACGATCCGGAGCTCGTACTGATCATCGCTAATGCCATCACCATCGGCTACCAGTGCGGAGCCGACGCGGTGCGGAGCTGTATTACCTCCACATCCCAGGACACCAGCACAGTAAATCGTCAGGAGTTCATGGACAGGCTGCGTGAGCAGTGGGAGGCGCAGCCGATTGAGCAGTACGAGTTCCTCGGGCTGACCGGCATGGACTACAACGACTGGCTGGAGCACCGCCACGGCTGGCCGGTCGACGCGGCTGGCAACTGCCGCGTCCACTCGGAGCTGGAGAAGTTCCCGGCAACAGCCTGCACGGTCTGTTCGACCCTGATCAGACTGTACGAGGAGGGCGCGGTGGGGATTCGGTCGGCGGGGCAGTCAGGTGGCGGTGCGGCGGGCGAAGGCGGTGAGGCCGGGTAGGTCCGGTCGGCGCGCGGCGACCTCGGCCGACAGCGCGCGTACGGAGGGGCGGCGGGCCTCTTGCGGTGCGGCCCGCTCCACGAGTTGTAGCTGGGCGAACGCGGTCGGCACGTCGCCGGCGGCCAGCAGGGCGCGGGCGGTGTCGGTCGCCGCGCGGGCTCGGCGCTCCGGCGTGGGCAGCGCAGTCGGTTCCAGGCCCGCGGCGTACGCCAGGGCGCGGTCGACGTCGCCGAGCTTCTGGTGGATGCCGACCCGGTACAGCAGGCACTGCGCTGGTGACAGCTCCCCGCCCGCCGGTAGCCGTCCGCGGTCGCGGAGGAGGCGGACCGCGGTGTGTTCGGCCAGGGACGCGAACTGCTCGGCGGCGGAGGGCATTTGGGCCTGTGCGGCGGTGTATGCCGCGGTCAGGGCCACCATGCCGGACGCGTCCAAGACGGCCGCGGCCGGCCGGAGAGCGGTGTCCAGCGCATCGTGCGCTTCCCCGAGCAGATGCAGGGCCGTGTCCGCGCGTCCCGTACGGCGCAGCGGTGTCGCGGCCGCGCGCGCGGCGGCCGCGAGGAGTACCGGTCGGCCCGAGCGCCGGGCCGCCGTCCCAGCCCGGACCGCGAAGGCGGCCGCCATGTCCATCTCGCCTTCCTTCACCGCCAGTTGAGAGACGAGCACCCATACCCCCGCCGCCCGGCCGGCGCCGACCGGGCCCGTTCGCTCGCTCTCGCTCGCGCGGGCCACCATCCCAGGGAGCACCTGGTGGAGCCGGTCGTACCTGCCGGCGGCGAACAGCCTGCGCGCGGCCGGCAGATCCCCCTCGGTCAGGTGCTGGCCGCGCCCGCCGGCCAGCACCGGTGTCGTGCCGCCCGTCCATAGCACCGCCGCGCAGAGCCCGGTGCCCAGTACCCTCCTGCGCTCCACGACCACGCCACCGTCCTCCCCTGCCGCTGTGTCCCGGGCGCCCCCGGGGTCTTCGGCCCGATCTTGCGACGGTACGGGTCCGGCCGTGCCTCGGGCAGGGCGCACACCCGGTCGGCTCCGCGCGCCCCTTTCTGCCCTGGCGCGCCGGGGCCGGTGACGAGGGCGGGCAGACGGCTGTGCGGCGGCCCGGAGGGCAGCGCGGTCTAGGGACGGCGGCGATCGGATGGGCCTCTCGCGCCTTCCGGCACCTGGCCCGGGGCACCGAGGCAGACGGTCCTCGTTCTCGTACGGGCTGGCGGCCGGACCGCGCCGCGTCTTGCATGGGTGCCGGGCAATGTTGTGTATTCGCGTTTCAGTGTGTACTGTTGTTCTCGTAAGGCCGGGCGACGAACCGGCCGAAAAGCCACCCGCCCAGCAGACCGCCGCCCGCGGCCTCGTCGAGGAAGACGAAGCGCCCGAGGTCACCGGCTGGATCTCCTGGAGCAGCCCCACACAAAAGCGGTCTTTCCCCATGGGGGCCGTCCGCGCCTACCCACACCACTCCGACGATCGTGAGAGCTCGCGTGTTCTATCTGATGAAGTGCCCCTGTTGCGGCCACCCGACGATGTTTCATGAACTGGAACGACACACCGCCCCGAGCCTCTTGATCGACCCCGAGACGGGCCTGCCGCCCGGCATCTCTCCCGATGGTCACCGTGTGACTCCGTCGCCAGAGGCCACGGCCCGAGCGCGTAGGCGACCCCTGTGCCAGTCGTGTCTCGATGACGTAGAGGCCGGCGGCGCGGTGACCTTCTCCGTACGCCTGAAGGGCGAGCAGACCGCGATGGCCATCGCATCCGAAATGCCCCTCCTTGACGACGAGGGCCGGGTCATGGCCGTCCGCTGCCCGGCCGCCGGGTGCGGTGCGGTTGTCGATCTGATCAACGGCCGACTGGATCGCCACTTCGTGCGCGGCCAGGAGTGCCGGACGTCGGGCGTGCCGGTGATGGTCGGTGAGGGCTGATGGCCATCTACCGTCCCGGCGAGGTCAACTGCGGCCACTGCAACGAATCGACTGGGATCCCGGCTGACGACTGGGCCGGAGAAACCCGTACCGAAGACGGCGACTACGTCGCCTCCGTCGACCCCTGTGTGCGCTGTGCGGTTCACACCTACGGCACCCAAGACCGCTGTCCCGACGACTGCCCCGACTGCGCCGAAAACGACGCCGCGTAAGGCATCGGGGCAAACAGATGCGGAGTTGATCCCAACATGAGCACCCCCGTCCCGGGAGCCGGGGCGAAGAAGCGTCCCGCGAGGCGTCGCAAGGTCAAGAACGCTCGGACCGGCTCCGTGGGGAGCAAGATCCTGCCGGGCCGGTACAGCGATGAGGGCGAAAAGGGGCCCTGGTTCCGCCGTCTGGTTCGCCGCGCCGAGACGCGCAGCTGGCGGCGTGAGGCATCGCGGTTCTGACGGCTGCTCTCAACCAGGCCTTCGACGTCGGGGCCGGCTGGCCCGTGATGCGCGCGGAGACGCAGCGTCGCCGCTCCGCGATCGCCTGATCGGCGACGCACGCCCTCGGCCAGGCCCTCGTCGGCCTCCCCACCCCACGATTCACTGGAGAACTGATCATGGCGGACATCCGCATGCGCTTCCTCGGGCACCCCTGGGAGCGAGCCACCGTCTCTGCCGATGCCGGAGGACGCGAAGAGCTGTTCATCGCCCTCTTCCTCAGAGCGATGGAGACCGTCCCCGAACTGCTCGCTTTGCCCGGTGACCTGGAGGCGTACACCGTGCGCTGGGACGGCGAGGAGGTCTCGATCTATCACCCGGATGTGGAGCAGGCCATCTTCCGCGCCCAGCCCGACCCCGAGGGCTCTGCGCAGGGGGGCGCTCCGGTCGGGACGCGGCCGCCCGAGCTATGGCGCGAGGAGCGCGGCCACGGCTTCTACCCGGCTCCGGAGGTGCTGGCCGAGATCCCGGCTCTGTGGGCAACGGCCTTGGAGCCGCATGAGCACAGGGTGGTCCGCCTCCGGTACTCCTCCGCCTGGGGCCAGTGGTACGTCGTTGAGGTCGACAACGCGAGCGGCCGGGCCTACGGGTGGTCGTGCCTGGGGGGTGACCTGTCGCAGGGCGGCTGGGGCCTGATCGATCTCCCGGCTCTGGAGTCATTCCGTCCGGACGGTGACCCGTCCCAGCTGGTCGTCCGCGATCTCGATTTCACACCCGATGCCGCGGCCAATGTCTTGCCGAAGGGCCTCCCTCACGATTCTTGCGGAGATGAGGAGTGCCCGGTGTGTCCGCCCGACTTCATGGCGGCGTACGTTGCTCGGCTGCGGGCCGTGATCGCGGAGCACGGGTTCGCTATCCAGCCGGTTCTTGGTGATGAGGGTTCTGCCGCCTATTGCTACACCATCGGTCTGCACGAGTCTCTGGGGCAGGAGTTCGTGATGACCGGCCTGGACGTCCGGGTGATGCAGGGCGTACTCCATTCCGTCGTCGAGCGGTTCGCCGGATCGTCTGGTCCGGTTTCCGGTGAGGTGCTGAACGGGCTTCTTGCGGACGGATTCCAACTGCTCATGCGCCCCGTGGAGTCCTTGGAGCCCTTCGCGATGCTGCGTGCGGTGTACGGCCAGGAGATTGCCGTGCCGTATTGGCAGGCCGTGTGGCCCGATAGTGACGGCGTCTTTCCGACTGACGCTTCTTGCTCGCTTTCTCCTGGAACCCAGCCACTTCTTTAGCCCTATTTCGGGTTTCCGACTCTTTATGTTCTAGGAGATTCTTCTATGCGCCAGCCTGAACCATTGAATGCTATTGACGAGCTGCGGCTCTTCCTGGATTTCGCAGTTCCGCTCTGCGGCGCTGACATCGCGTACAAGCTCAGGCAATGGGGCCATTCGCGCGAGCAGGCCAAGGCCTGGCTACGTGGCGAGGCCGAGCGCGCTGGTGGCAGCCTGGGCGAGAACGGTGACGTGCTGCAGTTCAGCGATGGTCGTCCTCGGTCGGGACGCGCGCAGAACCGTGTGGTCCGGACCGCGAGCGAACTGGCGCGCGGCGTGGCCGCGGCGGCGCTGCTCGCCCAACTGGAGGGGAAGAGAGGTGTCGAGGCCTTCGGTGGCTTCTACGGTGCCACCGCCAAGCCCGGCGAGGCCGACACGGAGCACGTCCAGGACGGCGAGGACGATGCCGCCGGTGTCGCCGCTCGCGGAACCGGTCCTGTACGGAAGCCGGCGGCGTGAATGCCTTGCGGCAGTCTTCGCCGTGCTCGTCCTCGGTACCTCGTCCCGTCCGGTGAGTCGAGCTGGTGGAGATTCGGGCAGGGGCTCTCAGCGCACCCGTTAGGCTCGCTGTGGCCCGTGCCGGAATGGAGAGTGCGGGACAGGCCCCGGTCCCCGTGACGGGACGCAGTACGGCCGGGGCTACTCCCGCCGGTTGATCACGGGCGGCTCAGTCCAGGCGGGAGAAGTCGAGGTCCACCAGGATCTCCTTCACGTCGACGTTCTCGTCGCGGCAGAAGCCCCGAAGCTCGTCCCACATTTCGGGGACGCCCTCCAGAGCGCCACCGAGCAGGGAAAGCTGTCCGCGGTCCTCGTCGTACTCCTCGGCGTGGAGGTAGACCATCTCCGCCTTCTGGAGCTCGCGTACGACGCTGAGCAGCGTCGTACGGTCCGCCGAGAAACGCCTCAGCACCAGCTCGAAGTCCGTGGTCTGTTCGTGCACGACGAGGGCGAGCACCTGTCGGGCCATCCGCGTAAGGCCGCCGACACGCCCCGCGAAGCGGTTGACCAGCTCGAGGAAGTCCTGTTCGTCCTCCGGGTCCTGGTTGGCATCCTCCCAGGCGAAGAAGCGGCGCATGGTGGTGGCGGGCTGGACCAGGGAGCCGTTGACCGTGTCGCGGAACTCGGCCTCGATGTCGTCGAGCGTGTACCGGTACTTGGCCTCGTGCTTCTGCTTGACTGCCCGCAGGTACCCGACCGTGTAGTCGTGCCGGGTGACGCTGCTGTCGATCAGGTCGTGGTGCACCCCGCACAGCAGCATCAGGTTGTCGAAGTCCCGCAGCTGTTCGACGTCCTTGCCGTCCCATGCCTCGTGCCGGGCGCTGCCAGGCTCGGCGCCGATGATGTGGGCGATCTTGCCGACCCAGGCGCCTTCATCTGTGACCAGCCGCGTTGAGCAGTGTGGGTCGCCCCAGGCGCATTCGTTGCCGGAGAACGCCCACAGTCGGCGCGCGACGCCGGACACCGGCTCCTTGCGGTTCTTGTCGGAGCCGTTCGTCCGCTTGGCCACAGCCCGCCCTTCCTTCGCCCTGACGACAACGCGCAGCGTAGTCCAGCGGGTTGAGGTGCGGCGGGCGTGCTGGTTGTCCGGCTGCTACCAGCGCAGGGTCGGCCGGGGGCGGGGGGCGAGTTCGGCCTGCTCGGCGACGGCGACGAGGCGCTCGGCGGTCTCTTGGCCGACCGCCTCGACGAGGCAGTCGAGGTTCGAGGCGATCAGGAGCCAAGAGCGCCGCGGCAGCAGGCTCAGGCGGGCGACGGCATCTGCGAGTGCTCCCGCTTCCAGGGCCATCATGGCCTGGACGTCGGGTGTGTCGGGCTTCAGCGGCACCTTGGCCTCGCGCACCAGGTCGACGGAGAGGGTCAGGTCGTCAATGACCGTGACGGCGGTGGTGTTCTCGATCAAGCTGGGCTCGTAGCTGCGCCCGAGATCGTGGGCCTGATGGACGGTGATGTTCTCCTCGCGGTAGCCGGAGGCGAGAAGACGGCGCAGCCCGGCGTAAGCGGCGTGGGACTTGCCGGACCAGTGTGGTCCCAGGAGGAGCAGGCGGGCGGTGTCGCCGGCCAGGATGGTGGAGCACCACTGGGCGATGGCGGGGTGGTTGGTCTCGGCATCGCTGAAGAGCGGGGGTACGACGGGCATCGGCACAGCGTATGTGGCCGCGTAGCTGGCGGTTGTGCTGGGTCTGATGGCGGGCGCTGCTGGCTGTCCGGGGTGCGGGGCGGGTCTGTTCTGGTGTGGGTGAACTTCGGGCGTTGTCGCCCGCGTCCGTGTCGTGGCCGGGATGATGTGGCACGTGCGGGGCCGCGGCGGCCGCGGGAGGGGGTCCAAGTGAGCAGGTGGGGAAAGCAGCAGGACCGGCTGGTGATTCGGGCCGTCGACGTGCTGTCGGGTGTGCTGAGCGGCGCGGCGCCGGAGCCGGCTCGCCGTGTCGTCGCCTCCCGGGCGCTGCTGGGCGTCGAGGAGTTGGTGTTCCCGCTGCACGAAGAGCTGGTGTTGGCGGAGAACGCGGACGCCGCGGCTCGGGAGGCCACCGATGAGCAGTGGGCGGACGACGCCGCAGTGCGCCGGTGGGTGACCGAGACGCTGGCCGAGCACGCCTTTTCCTACAACGAGCTTCACGAGGTGTGGGAGGACGATCCGGATCACGTCGAGCCGCAGGGTGACCACCCGGTATGGGCGCTGCTGGAGCTGTCCCCCCTCGCGCGGCGCCTGCGGCTATGGCAGGAGGCGGCCGCGAAGACCGCGGTCAGCCTGGGCGACGACGTCGGCGTCGGCGCGCACCAGATCGGACACTGGGCGGCGGGCCGCTCCCGACCCGGGGATCGAGAGCGGGAGGCACTGGCCAGGGCACTGGGTGTCCATCCGGCGTGGCTGCACGCTTCACGCGACGAGCAGCCCGATGTGCAGCTGTACCGGGTCGCGTCCTGCCCGTGCGACAAGCCGACCGCCATGGCGCGCCTCGGGCTGGGCCGGGAGGAGCCGGACTGGTACGACAGCCCCGCCGAGCAGGATGCCGCCGTGCACTGGTGCGGCTGCGGGCAGTCCTGGGTGAAGGACGCGGCCGGGTGGCTGCTGCCGCTGCCTCCGGGCGAGGAGCCGACCCCGTCCGACGGGGACCTGGTCGACCTCGGCCATCCCCTCAGCCCCAGCCCCTCGGTAACGCTCGACGAGCCGTGGCCGCGGGCACTGTGGCAGCCTCCGGCCGGAAGGAAGGGCCGCGCCCGCGCCGCCTACCAGGTCCCCGAACTGCTCACCCGGGAGCCGCAGGCCCTGCCCGTACGGCCGGATGTCACGCGCGTCGTCGTGCCGGCGCCAGTGTGGGGTGCCGGTTCGGCGGAGCGGCTTGCCGCGAACGCGTCGTGGTGCCGCACCTGCCGGGCCCTGGTCGACGCGCCCAAGGGGGCGGCCGGCGGGCCGTGGGTTCTGCTGCACCGCAGCGAGCCGGAACGCGAGCTGAGCACCTGGACCTACCCCACCGAGAAGGACGCCCTGCACCACGGCGCCCATCTGGCTATGACGTACCTACAGCTGGACGACGGTCCCCTCGACCGTGTGGCGTTGGACCTGTTCACCGGCCAGGCGCACGTCCAGGTCATCGACCGGTTCCTCGAACTGCACCCGGAGACAACCCAGTTCGAGGTCGCCGAACTCGTCCCCATGCGCGCCGACGAGTTCTGAGCGACTCTGTCCCTCGGCCGCGCCGGGTCGGGCGGTCAGGCGTCAGCCGTCGTCAGCCAGGCGATCCACGCGCCGTCCTGTGCCCGGCCCAGGTGAAGGTCAGGCGTGTGATCGGCCATGCGGGCGCAGATCCGGCCGTAGGCGCCGTGGCGGGCGGGGCACAGCCGGGCCAGTTCCTCGGGGGTGAGCGCCGCGAGGTCGTCGGGAAGGTTCTGGCCGGCCGCGGTCGCGCGTGCCTGGGCGCCTCGGCGACGCTCGACGGCGTCCCGGCGCTCGGCGAGCAGGCGGAACCAGCGCAGGTCGCTGTCGTCCTGGTCGCCCGCGGGGGTGTAGAGGCACTGGCGCGCACCGTGCTCGTCGAGCTCGTCGACGACGGTCATGCCGATCGCCTCGAGCATGCGGCACGAGGCGCTGTTGGCCTTCTGGGTGACCGCGACCAGCGGGCCACCGCCGGGGACGGCGTCCGTCCACCAGCTGACGGCTGCCGCGACGGCCTCCCTGCCCAGGCCTTCGCCCCAGGCGGCGGGGAGCAGCTGGTAGGAGATTTCGGCGCGGCCCTCGCACCTGTGGTCGGCGCCGATGGTCACCAGGCCGATCGGCCGCTGGTCGGCGACGCGGACGACGGTGAAGGCGCCGGCCGTCGTCGGGTAGGCGGCCTGCCGGGCGGCGACGCGATCCTCCGTGACCGGACCGCCGAGATGCGCGCGCACCCGGTCGTCGGTCAACAACTCGCTTACCAGGGGGCCGTCTTCCCGGGTGACCGGCCGCAGGAGGAGACGGTCGGTGCGCAACTGGGCGGGCCAGACACGGTCCAGGGCGGTGTCGACAGAATCCATGGCGCTCACCCTTCCTTGAGCCGAGCATCGCCGTGCGGGATTCGCCCGCTACAGTCACGCGGCAGGGGGCCGGAGCCACTGACATTGGCTCCGGCCCCTGTATCTGGCGGCGAAAACGGGTCAGTCGGTATCCTCGCGCGGTTCGAGCAGGGCGAAGTACGTCTCACGCTGCTGCTCGGTCAGCTCGCCGTCGAGCGAGAGCGCCGACCTCAGGGCGCTCAGGGTGTCCGGCGCCGGCATCTTCCACGTCTTGTGGGCCTGGCGCTGGATCTCCCCGATGGTGGCGTACGCCTCGCCGGGGAAGCACCGGATGTACCAGTCGAGCATCTTGCCCACCGAGGGCGTCAGGTTGAGGTGCCACCACTCCGGGGACGCCTCACCATCCGTGGCGTCCTCGTCGTCGGCGAACATCTCGACGGTTTCGGCGAAGTCGTGCAGCACCGCTGCCCGCACGGTGCGCCCGAGGTGTTCAGTGGGGACGATCTGGTCGAGGCCGGCGGCCACCGACCAGGCGAGCTCGCCCGCGATCTGGGTGACGGACTCCTTGTTGCGGTGGCGCAGCACCCACCGCTTGCGCACGTCGGGCCGGTCGTACAGGGCGTGCTGGAAGTCGGCGGCGAACCGGTCGCGCACCTCGGCCGCCCCGGGCGAGAGGGCGTCACGGTCGCCGGCGGACATGGCCTCTCCGACGCCCGTGTAGGAGCGCTTGCGGGCCTCCACCCAGTCATCGGCCACCGCGCGGGCCCACTGGTCGCGACCGCCGACGACGGCCTGCGGGCGCGGGACCTCGCTGTTGCCGCGTGAGATGTAGGCCCGCAGCGTCGAGGCGGTGATGCCGCCCAGCTCCGCCATCTCCGGTGCGCCGATGAGCTGCGCCCCCGTCAGCTCGGGGCTGGAGACGTCGACCACGCACCGCTCCAGCGGCAGGGCACCGTCCTGCTCCTGGTGGTGCTTTGCCCACAGCGCCAGGTGGTCGAGCCAGTTGTCCGGCCGCGGGGCGTCCGGGTCGAAGGTGGCCACCTTGCTGACGTAGGCCTTGGCCGGGTCGGCGCGGCCGTCGAGCATGTCGGAGGCGGTCACGGTGACGGCCATGCGGGCCTTGCGCTTCTCGTAATCCTGGGCGACGGGGTTCCAGACCTGGCCGGGCCGGTACCACGTATCACCGTTCCACCAGTAGCCGCCGGCGCGGAACAGCAGCACCTCGCCGTCCCACTCGGTGTGCAGGCCGGAGGTCTCGCCGTCCCGCACGAGCAGCACGGTCCGGCCGTGGTCGGGGTGGTAGCGCACCGCCCAGCCGAGCGCGTGGTTGAGCGGGTCGGTGGTGAAGGCCCGCCAGCTCTTGTCGGAGCGGTCCATGTCGAAGCGGCCCCACATGCCCGGGCCCCGGTTGCGGCCGATGGCCTCGATGGCCTCCGGCCCCTCGTCGAGCGGGAGGTGGGAGTCGTCGATGAAGGGCAGGCCCGGCACCGGATGATCGGTGCGCAGGCCGTTGGCGAGCGGAAGAACGTGATTCAAGGCTGATTCCTCGTTTCACTTCGAGTGCTGCACTCCTTGTGCATCACTGATGTTGTCTCCCTTATACATGTGCGGCAACCCTCTTCGTGCAGCCGTTTCCGGCCAACCTCACAGCCAGTCGTCCGGGAACCGCTTACAGAGGTGACCGCGTCGGATACCTTCCTCTCTCATCCAACGCGACGGACAGGACACGACGACTCGTCGCAGCGCGTCACGACAGGAAGGAAAGCCAGCCCGTGCTCGAGTACTTCGCCCATGACGAGCCCCGCCCCGCCCCGTTCAACGCCGACGAGCTCAAGCCGGAGCACGCCAAGGCCATCGGTGCCTTCCTGGACGAGCGCGTGAAGGAACTCCGTGCAAAGCATCCTGCGGGCAGCCCCGAGGACCGCGCGGCCCGCACCTTGAAGGAAGCCCTCGGGATGCACCTCGACGCGCTCAACGAGTGCTTCGAGGATGAGGAGCCCGAGACCCTCCAGGCGCGCAAGACGTCCTGGAACCGGCTGGTGTTCATGGTCTGGCACTGGGAGGGCACTGAGGGGTACGACTCCTACCAGTGGCGGCTGGTCCGCCACCTTGACGCCGACGCCGCGGTCGAGAGCGCCCGCCGTCTTCTCGCGGCCCGTCAGGAGGCCGCGGACAAGAAGCGTGCCGAGCGGCAATAACCACGGTCACCCGGTACCTCGGGCCGCTCAGCGCCAACTGTTTCGGAAGGCAGGGGTCGCGCACGGGCTGGAGGGTCAGTAGGTAGGGGCGGGCGGAGCGGACAGCTATGGCGTGGGTTTGAAGGGCGCGCTGATGCGGGCCGCTGTAGCCCTTGAGTACTCTGTTTCGGCCGCAAGGGACCAGGCCTGCAGTCGGCTCAGGCGGCTGGACGAACGTCGTCCTGTTCGAGGGGCGCGCCTTCCGGAACGGCGCCCTTCGCGTGTTTGAGCGCTTGACGGGCGGCGACCATGTCTGCGCCCGTGATGCCCTCCCGTTCACATCGCGCCCACCACGTGTGGCACTGCACCAGTGCCGTGGCGGCGCGCAGCTCCTCCATGAGCCTGTCGAACTCGGTGGCCTCGTCGGGCGTCCAGCCGGGCGACGCGGGTCGGCCGCACCGTTCCCTTCCTCGCTCCGTCTCGTCTGGCCAGCCGGGGTGGGGCTCACGGGACCAGGGGAGCGTCGCCTGGTGGGCGCGGAGGGCGGCGTACAGATCCGCCACCTGGCGCTGGGCTGCGATTAGGTCGGCGGGAAAGTTTTGCGGGTCGAACGGGTCCGGTTCTGGGGCGGGGGTGCTCATGCTTCGGATCTTAGTTCGACCGGCTGACAAGCCTCCGCAGCGCGCGACGGCCTCCGTAGGCAGATCCCGGCGACGGCCGCGGCCTGTATCTGGCCGCTTCCGCCCGGCTCGGGCCGGGCGGAAGCGGGGCGGGACCCTCTTTGGTTCCTCAGCACGAGGGCCCGCTGTGCTCTTCCAGGCAGGAAGGCGGGATGCCCTGCGCACGAGGCCTCCTCGGGCGTAGGGGCCTTCACGTGGTCATCCGGCTCGGGCTGCGAGCAGTTGGGCTCGTGTGTAGGTCACCGTGCCGGGGGCGTCGCGCAGGAGCTCGAACAGCGCTCGCGGTGCCGCAGGATCGTCGGGACGTACCGCGGGGGCGGAGATGTCGTCGAGGAGGACATCGACGAGGCGGGCGAGGGTGAGGCAGCCGTTGCCCGAGTAGCCGTAGCCGATGCCCCAGCCGTCCCGTTCGGGTGCCAGCCACAAGGTCTGGTCTTCGGTACGGATCCAGCAGATCCCGGCGCTGAGGACGAGGGCCGCGAGCGGCGAGCGGGTCGGCAGGCGCTGCAGTGTGCAGGTGGACAGGTCCGTAGCGCCAGTGTCCGGGGCGCGCTGCAGCACGGGGACGCCGGCGACGGGATCGTGGAGGAGGACATCGCTGTCGGCACCGCGGTCGTTGTCCAGCAGGACCTTCTCCAGGACGGTCGGTGGTTGGTCGGCAGCCGCCGGAACCAGGCGCCTGGCCCACTCGCGGGCGGTGGCGCAGGCCTCCGGCCGCACGCTGACCACAGCTCCGGTGTGCCAGTCCCGGCCACCGTCCCAGCGCTGCGCGAAGGCAGCGACCCGGTGGGCGAGAACGTCGCGGCGTTCGGTGATGCTCAGCCAGCCGGCGCGACGGACCATCTCCGTCGGCTCTTCGGGGGCGGGGCGCAGCAGCGAGGCCGGTTCCGCGCCAAGGACAAGGTGGGCACCGTCGCCGCCGTCGGCCGCATTCTTGCGCAGTTCGGCGATGTAGCGGGTGGTCGAGGCGTGGCCGCGGTGGCGGACTTCGCGAGCGAGGTACCAGCACAGCTCGGCCGCCGGGGACCCGTCCGGCTCGTCCGCAGCGAGCTCCGTCAACGCCGTCACTGGGGTGGCGATATCGTGCGCGGGCACCACCGCCGGTGGGGCTCCCGGCCGCCAGGCGGCGATCGAGTCACGGTCGCGCAGCGCGTGGAACCAGTACGGCGCCGGCTGTCCGA
Source organism: Streptomyces sp. NPDC006385 (assembly GCF_040612485.1). NCBI lineage: Bacteria > Bacillati > Actinomycetota > Actinomycetes > Kitasatosporales > Streptomycetaceae > Streptomyces > Streptomyces sp. NPDC006385. The sequence continues at coordinate 34,362 of NZ_JBEXQG010000068.1, read as the reverse complement.
GAAGGGCTGCCAACTCGGCCCACGTTGTGTAGTACGGCTGGTCGCCCCCGTCAACGTCGTAGGCCTGGAGGTCGGGCACCCAGGGCTGACTCACCTGGGTGCTGGTCTGCGCCACGACCACGCACGCGTACCTGTCGGCCAGGCGTGCACCGTGGTGGCGGCGCAGTGCACTGGTGACGGTCTTGGGGGCGGCGTTGCCGTCGACCATCGAGTGCACAAGCGCGAGGCCGCCGCGGTCGGTGTCCCACCGCAGCACCGCGTAGCGGTCGATGAATTGCGCCCCGTCGAACACGGCGTTGGCTACCGGTCGTTGGAGCCACCGCTGCTGGCTCGCATGACTGTTGTCGTCGGTGTTCCGTGTGAACAGCGCCACGACGTTCCCTCCCCGAGGCCGTCAGCACATCCCACCCAGGCCGGGACACCGGCCGGGATCGTCTGCCGCTCCCACTTTGCCCGGCAGATCGGCCCGGTACCCGTGAAGCACGAGAACCGGACATGGCCGACACCGGACCGCCCCGGCTAGCCTGGATCTACTCGGACCTACCCGCGGTACATCCGGCCCGACTGACGTCGTGGCGTGAACGAATGTCGACTGTTCGGAGCGAGGAGAGCGGCATGTCCTTTGCCGACCGACTTGCTTCTGCAGAACGGCGGTTACGAGGGCCGTAGAGTCGCGGGGTGGACTCCTGCCCCGCTCACTACTCCTTTGTCTCCCGGTGTTTCGACTGCTGTCGGCAGGCACTGAGCGCGTGCCCCGGAGATGTCGATGGCCTTACCCGGCGCGAGCCGGATGCCTTCGCCGAGTTCGCCAGGGAGCACCGAGAGTGGGTGGAGAACCTGCTGCTTGCCGAGTGCGCTCATCGGCCGCTGATCGAATGGTCCTACCCTGGCGGGCCTCCTCCCCTGGTGCGCTGGGCCGTCTGCGCAACCCCCGCAGTCGCCGACGTGCTGCCGGTACCTTGTGCGGTCGCCGTCGGGCTCGCCCGGGCGCACCAGCAGCGTGAGGGTCCTCGCAGCCGGCATGAGACGTGGACCTCCCGGCTTCTGGACCGCCTTGATTCCCACGTTGACCAGCGGCTGGCACAGCTGTGGCGTGACCTGGCACTCCTGGCCGAGGAGCGTGACCCGGTCGCGGCAGCCGGGCTGCGCCACATGGTGGAGAAGCGGGCGCGGCCGGGGTTGTGGGCGCGCTCTCTGGAGTGGCTGCTGCTCCTGGGACGTCATCTGGAGGGCCTGGACGTGGCGCTCACCGTTGCACTCGCCGACAAGCACCGGATAGTCCGACAGGCGGTCAACCGGTGCAGCCGAAGCACGATCCTTCCGGTACAGCTGCGCGCCGGCGGGCTACGGGCCGCCACTGAGACCACAAGGCCGCTCGAAGAGCGGCTGTTGAACGTCCTTTCCGCGTCGGTCGATGCCCGCCGGGCCGACTTCCCGCGGCCGTTGTCTGCGCCGTCGTCCACCTGGCTTGCCGACCACGGGCTGGAAGACCTCGTGCGGGGCGCCACCCGCCGCGCGGTGGCCGAGTTCGCCAGCGCCATGCACGACCTCGGGGCCGCGGAGGAAGAACACCTGACTGCGACACTGTTGGCCGGTTTCGCCGGTGAGTTCACCGCCCTGCCCGCCCGCACCCGGCTGGCCGGCGTGGCCGGCCCGCATCTACGGGTCGGCCACCGCACCGTGACCAAGAAGGAGGAACGGGCCAACGGAGCCGACATCGGCGTCGTCGTCGACGTACGCGTTCCCGGCCGTCTCCAGCTGCGGACGGGAGACCTCATCCAGGTCAAAAAGTCCGCCGCGCTGGCGCCCGGGCGCGCCGGGCGGGAGGACACCTGGACGGTCAAGCGCCGCCAACTGCACGACCTGCTGGAGCACAGCCCGAGCTCCGTGTACTGGCTGATCCGCGGGAACGGTGACGTTCTGGTGGTCCCGGCCAAGTTCCTCGCCGCCGTCGAGGGCGCCACCGCCCGCCCCTCCGCGCAGCAGTTCACCGTCGGCTACACGGCCGTCCGGCACACCGCGGTCACGATGGAGCAGTACCTGCCCGATCTGGTCGTGGGGCTGTGGCTCGGCAGCAGCAGCGAGCGCACCCTTCAGGCGGCGCAAGGCACCGGCCGTACCACCCGGCCCCGGTTCGCCCTCACCATCGACATCGTGCTCGAGCATATGGAGGGGTGAGTCGGCGTCCCTCATCGCATGCGATGGCGCAGGTGAGCTTGTGAACATGACGGCGAGCGGCCGAAGCGCGGGTGGATACTGCCGGGGTGGTGAAGGATCTGAAGAGCGCGCTGGCCGCGCTGGACGCCCAGGAACCGGGCTCCCTGCTCGAACTGCGCGAGACGCAGTGGCTCGACGCGAAGGGCGGCCCCTACCAGCTGGCGGACCCCAAGGCGGTCGAGGAACTCGCCAAGGACGTCGCTGCGTTCGCCAACGGGGGCGGCGGGATCATCGTCATCGGCATCGCCACCCGCCTGGAGCATGACGAAGAGGTCCTGGACCGCATCGTCGGCCTCGACCCGGCCGCAGTGAACGTGGACCAGATCCGCAAGCTGATCCGTCAATGGATCACCCCAGCTCCGCGCGGCGTGCGCGTCGGATGGTCCGGTGCTGACGGCGAGCGGGTGGTGTTCATCGATGTCCCCGAGCAGGCCGCCGGCACGTTGTTCGTCGTGCCGGCCCCGGTGGGCAAGCCCGGGTCTCCGCGCACGGACACGGTCGCCGTGCCGATGAGGGACGGCGACAGCACGCACTGGCTGCCGCGGGCCGAGATCCAGCAGTTGCTTTCCGCCGGTGTCCGCGCCTCTGGCATGCCTACCTCTCAGGCGCTCACCGAGCTCGTGCGGAAGGCCGTCTCTGAAGCCGGGCCGGACGGCGGGCTGCGTGTCGGGCAGGGCCTGCCCGACCGCGAGCGGGAGATGCGGGCGGCCTACGAGCAGCTGGCCGAAGCCGGGCTGGGCCAGCCGGCCGGAGAGGCGTGGTCGCAGAGCCCGGCCGTACTGCAGGATTTTGAGCACGAGGCGGACGGCGAGCCGGGATGGGTGCTGTGTCTGGTTGCCGGTCGCCCTCCGGCCGCCGTCGCCGAGCCCGTCTGGCAGGCGATCGTCGAAGCGGGGCGGCGTGCCCCGGGCGGTCAGGACCCGCTCGCGGCCGTCGGCTTCCCCCGGCTTCCCGCCGGCTCGGACACCCCGTGGGTGATCCCGGCCGGCGCTCGGAGCGTGGACCTCGACGGCGGATCGTGGGGTGCGGGCCGGCTGTCGTGTTCGGGCCGCGGCGTGTGGCGGTGGCAGCCGCTTCCCCGCTTCAGCCTGGACCAGGGCCGGTCGGCCGAGATCGGGACCGCTGGCCAGACGCCAGCGTTGCGCCTTCGCGCCCTGGTGAACCTGCCGTGGGCCGACCCGGGCGCGCTGGAGGTCAGCAAACCCCGGCGTACGCTGCTCGAACAGCAGCTTGCGCACAGCGCGGTGGCCGGCGCGGTGACGATGTTGTCCCGGCGTCGGGGCGCGGAGTTGCCCGCCGCTCGCTGGGAACGGGGGCCCTTTGGCAACTCGGCCCGTTCCGTGGGGTACACGTGCACGATCGCCGCGCCGGACGGCGGCCCGGCCGTGAAGGCCTCCGTCATGCTCGCCCTGCCCACCACGATGGAGTCCACCGTGGTCGCCTGCGCGGACGTCCTGATCGAGAATCCGGAGGCGTGGGCCGTGCTCCTCGGTCCCGGCGGGGACACGCAACTGGGCCTCGACGAGGTCCAGGCCGTGCTGCTCGCCGCGTGGGAGACGGCCGCCGAGCTGCTGCCCGATGTCGTCGGTGACTCGGCCGGGCTGTCGTGGGCCGCCCCACCCACCACCGAACTGCGGATGACATGCGAACAGCCCGCCGACAACGGCGTCCTGCCGGATCTGGACACGCACGTCGACCTGACGCCGCTCGGCCCCAACGACGGCGGCCCCAGGTCGCAGATGGCCGTCACCATCACTACGGCGCCCACCATGGTCCGCGCAGAGCGCCAGCGCCTGCTGCGGGAGGCGCTGGTATACATGGCTCGCCAGTTCGGCTACGTCGACGCCGAGGTGGACCTCCTGTAGGACCGGACTGTGCGCACCGGCATTGCGCCAGAGAAGAGAGCGTGGAACCTGGCCTAGCGGAGTGCTTGGCGGTGGGGGCCTGTCCGTCGTCGCGGCAGGGCAACCAACAGGGAGCGCCGAGCTCGAAGTCGATCTGGACGGTGCCGGTCCAGTCGACCGTGAAGGGGCCTCGACGGCGGTGGCCGGCTGCACGAAGACCCGGAGGAACTTGCCGTGGCCCACCATAGTGAACGCAGAAGCGTCAGCGTGGGGCTGACCTGCGGTGACACCTCCCCGCAGGTGTCCGGGACGTGCCACCACTCGGGTTCCCCCAGCGCAGATCCGCCTAGCTGATCACGAAGGGAATCAGGGCCACCTCCACATCCCACGGCGTCGATGAAGGGGACCTGAGCACGAAGCTGTACTGGCGGCCATTGTCATCGGGGACAGCCGCGGAGACGCAGCGCGGATGGTTGGTCAGCAGCTGAGTGGCCTTCTCCACGATTGGCTTCGGCTGCGCTGCGTGGATGAACAGCGGAAGCACCGCGAAGCGGTCGTAGCGGGTCAGGTAGCCGAACAACTGGTCGATGGCCTCGTGGAACTTCGAGGCGCCCTTCCAGACTTTGCACTCGCCGACGAGGACATTACGGTCCTCAATCCGCAGCAGGAGATCGGTTTTCCCCGCGCCGTTCAGGCTCTCCGCAGTGCAGCGGCCCGCGAACGCTGCGCCCAGCGCGACCAAGAGGACGTCTCGGATGTCTTCCTCGCCCTTTCCTCGCGTGGTGGAGGGAAGGCGTTCGATCTGGTTGCGGGCGTGGCGTAGAACGCGCAGAGCTTCGGTGTAGAGCTCCGCGTCGGCCCTCTCATGATCAGGCCGACGCTCTCCGGCCTTGCGGATGCGCAGGCTGTCCGTGATCTGATAGCCGTCGTATTCGAAGTCCCGACGGATCCTGTCGAGCTCCTTCCCCCACTTCTGCTGGGGCGTCTCCTCTCCGGATCCGGTGTATCTCTCCACCTCATTGCGGTAGGCGCGGAGCATCCTCTCGAACACGGCTATGGCGCGGGTGACCTGTTCGGGGTCGCTCCAGGTGATGTGGTCGGCGTAGGAGGAGAAGAGCCGCTTCCTCTGGGCGCCGGAGGTGTCCTTCGGTGGTCCGGGGGTGAAGCCGCTGCCGTCCCAGCAGGCTTGGAGTGGGGAGAGTTCGATCCGTGAGCTGATCTCCCGCATGCAGCTGCGGGTTGGGCCGCTAACGAGGTCTGTCGCCATAAGGGGTGACGTTAGTGAGTCGGCTGCAGGTGAGGGGAGCGAAGTTGTCAGGAACGGCCGGCCGGGCGGCATTGATGTGACCGCTGGCGCGGGGGAGGTCCGTTCGGCCGCGGCCACTCGTCATCCGGTGGCGCCCCACTGTCCGTCCTCGGCACCGGCGGTCTGTTCGTGCTCCGATCGGGCGGCCTCGAGCAGGCGGCGCCAGGACGTGACCAGAGGGCGCCGCCGCAGAAGAGCCCTCCGTTCGCGCTCGGTCATCCCACCCCAGATGCCGTGCTCAATGCGCAGGTCGAGGGCGTGGGCGAGGCACTCGGTGCGCACCGGGCAACCGGTGCAGATGGCCTTGGCCTTGTTCTGTGCCGCGCCTTCGACGAACAGCTCGTCGGGATCGGCGGTTCGGCAGGCCGCGTGCTCACTCCAGTCCTGATCATCCCCGACCACCCCGATGCCGTCCTCTCCCTGGTCCGGCCCCATACCCTCCCCCGGGCAGGCGCAGTCCGGAAACGGTACGGCACGAACACGGGGCGTAGGAGATCGCCGAGTGACGGCAATCCGTTCGGGTGACGGGGGCTTGACGGCGGTCCTGGTGGTGCTTGGCGTCTCAGCCGGTGGCCGAGCAGTCGGGCATCGCCGGGAGCGGGGCCTCGCCCGTCACGGTGCTGATCCGTCGCCGGATCGCGGCGAACATCTCGGCCCGCTCGGGCTTGACCGGGTAGTCGAAGCGGTCGTAGCGCAGTTGGAGGGTGGCGGTGTTGTCCGGGGACTTCAGGAGGATCAGGCCGAGGCTTTTGCCGGGGGTCAGGTCACGGTGTCCCCGCAGTTCCAGCGGAAGACCGTGCTCCGGGTCGGTGAGGGCCTGGACCAACTCGGCGCGGCGCAGGCCGGTGTCGGCATCGTGGTCCAGCTCCAGGACCCACCACTCCCCCAGCCGGGACTCGTGGCCGGTGACGACTTGGGGGACGGCGACGGTGTGCAGGAGGCCGAGGCGGCGCAGCAGCCCGCTGGGGAGCCAGGCCGCGTCACGCCAGGTGGATTCGTAGGGCAGTGGCTGGCGCTCGTCTTCCCAACGGCGTTCGTGGGCGGTCCACGTGCCGCCAGCGAGCCAGCTGGCCTCGCCGCCGTGGTCACGGATGCGCTCGGCGAGCGCGGCTTCGGCCTTCTGGAAGGCGCGTCGGGAGGGTCCGGTGAGCCGGATGCTGGTCGGCTGTCCGAGGCGGCGAAGCTCGATGCCGCGCTCGCTTCGTGCCGTGATCCGGCACCCGTTGAGGCCGTGGACCTCGTCGTCGCCGCTACCCACGCTCACCCGCCCGGGCAGCAGGCCGGCCAGCAGGCTGTCGAGGCTCGCGTTGCTCTCCAGGTGGAGCCTGATGCCGTCCGCGGTGGGCTGCACGTACTGGATACCGAAGGGGAACTCGAAGAAGTTCCGCTGGGAGCCGAGAACCCAGTAGAACACCTCGGACTCGAGGAGGAGTTGCTCATGGTGGGCGGGAGCGGGGATGAGAGGGGCGCGCCGGGGAAGGCCGGCGACGACCTCGCACGCAAGCTGGCGGGGAGCACCGGTGTAGAGGGCGTACGTCCGGGCCCGGCTGCTGGTCTGGGTGGCCGACATGGCGGGTACCTTTCGCTCCGCTCCGTCGGCCCGCGGAGCGTGAGGAACAGGCACTGGTGTGCGGTGGTGCGGTCGGTGAGATGGCTCTGATCGAAGCCGAGCTTCTTCGCCTCCGCCTTGAACCAGTGGGCCGAGGTTCGCGTGAGGAGCAGCAGACCGATGCCGCAGGGCGCCACCGTATCCCTCGGGCTCGACTCGACGGGGGCGCCACGCCGTTCGTCGGCTCGGGGCGCCGACTGCTATCGCACAGACGTACGCGCTGCTTCGGTGGGGACGAGTCCGTCTCCACGACGATGTCCTGGATGCGCGCCAGGCCCACCTTCGCACCCCGGGTGCCTACTTGGCGGCCCAGCAGCCCAAGCTGTTCCGGTTCCCCTCCGCTGCCCGGAGCAGCGCGTCCGGCGATCCCAGCAGACCGTACGGCAGATACCCGGACCGGACACCGAGTTCCCACCCATGGACCTGGACGGCGAGGCAGGCCAGGGCCAGGATGCCGAGGGGGAGGAGGGACCGGGGCGCGGGATCACCGGCATCGGCCTCGACGCTCTCCCGGTACGCGACCAGCCGGGCGACTAGGGCGTCCTCGAATGCGTGCTGGTCGTCTTCGAGGAGTACGCGGAGCAGCCGCTGGTCCGCGCTCAGCGCGTCGCCGACCTCGTCGAGCCGCCGGGCGGCCTCCGTGCGCTCCCCGGCGTCCGGCTTGCGCAGCGGAACCGTAGGCCAGTCGCGGGGCAGATGCCCGGCCGCCTCGGTGAGATAGGGGCACAGGGCGTCCATGGCGGCCAGGTCGGCGGGGTCGGAGACGGAGGTGTACCGGTTGTAGGGCACGCCGTCACGGATGGCGGGCGCGTAGTCGCCGCGCAGCAGCAGCCCGGTGACCCGCTCCCAGTCCCACACATGCCCGCTGACGACACACATCTCGAACATGTCGAGCCAGGTCCGCGCGGTGGGCGCCTCCTTGACGACGTCCCGGAAGGTGATGGGCCCGTCCCCGAACTCGTCGTCGTCCGGGTCCGTGCTGATCCGCTCCCCGACGAGGGGGAACCGGAGCTCTTGGTCCCCGTCCGGGAAGCACATGATGCTCAGCACTCCGTGCACACACTCCGCGGCGGTGACGGCGACCGTGCCGGCCGCAGCGTCGAGCCCCGGCTCCGTCACCGTTCGCGCGGCGACGTGGTCGAGCAGTTCGTCCGCCATGGCCCGGATCAGCGTCGGCGAGATGCTGCCGTACCGCAGCCAGTGCCACCGCGTGTAGGCCCGCCCGTCGATGTCGTCGAGCGCCTCGGCCAACCGCTGCTCGCTGACCTGATGGCATGTCACATCCCGCACGGACCCCGTCCCTTCATGAACTCCACGACTGGACGGAGCACGTTATCAACGGCCACTGACAGCACTTAGCTCGCGAGGCCGGGCAGGAGCTGTTGGTCCGGTGCGGTATACACGAGGAGATCACAGACCGCCGCACTGTGAGGCGGCGCACCGGGGGTAGGGAATGACCGTTCCGCACGTGAGTACCGCGCTTCGCCCGGGGGACTACCTCCAGATCGCTTCGGAACGGATGGCCGTCGACGGCGTGCCGGACGGCGAGGGGTTCGCCCGGATCGAGCGGGTGGAGGTCATCACCGACATCGGTTTCCTGGCTCCCGGCTCCACCCACCTGCGTACCCGGGCAACCCGGCAGATCGCGGTCGTGTTCTGTCACGGCATGCCAGGCCCGGTCATGTTGCGTGAGGGTGATCAGTGGACCCTCGGCGAGGTCGACAGCGACCGGGCCCGCTGGGATTCCGCCCATCCCTGGTGGCCAGAGACACCAGAGCCCTTGTTCACCGGAAGCCGCTTGGCCGCCGGACCGCACCCCTTTCGCAGCACCATCCAGGGCCCCGACCTCGTGGCGCCGGCCGACGAGACCGAGCCGCAGCCGCCGCGCCAGCGGGCAGCCGTGTTCGACAAACCGGCCCACCTGGTCATGGTTGGTGACTACCTGCAGATCCATGCCCTGCGGCACCCGAAGTGGGACATGCGCATCGACGAAGGATTCCACCGTGTCGAATGGATCGGCCACCTCGCTGGTGACGCCCTCGACGCTGTGCTGAACGATCCTGCCTGGGCGCGCGGTCGCCTTACCCTCGCCTCGGTCCACGGCCTGTCCGGCATCCTCGTGCTGCCCGAGGTTCCGGTGACCGTCCTGATCCAGCCCAACCCGGAGCGTCGCCGCTCCGACGAGGACGAAGCTTGGCACGAGGGTCCCTTCTACGAACTGGCCGGTGTCACCGAACCCGACCTCACCGAGCAGCTCCACGCCGATGCCCGTATACGGCCGGAGCCGCCAGGTTCGGAGGCGGCTCTGTACCCCAGCAGGTTCAGCAGCCCCGCCCAGCGGGCTCTGCACCTGGACGGCGTCACCGGCATCCGCCCTGTCGCCGCCTCTCAGCTTCCGTGGCCACATGGCCTGTTCAAGTGCCCCTACGGTGAGCGGGCGAAGGCCCTGGCTGCCACCTACCCCAAAGGTCACAGCAAGACCGCCCACGCCGAGCTGTTCGCCCGGCTCGGCGATCAGGACTTCGCCGCCTGCCCCTACCATCAGGCCGACGACTGGAGGGCGATCACCGCGGCCGTGCTCGCCTTCGCCCGCGCCGAACCCGACAGCAACGAACAGGACCGGCTCTACCGCGCCACGGACCTGAGCGAGCGCGACCGCGCCTGGTTTCGCTCCCTCATCGGAGGGGGCCACATCTGGTGGGACACCGGACAGCAGAATCTGACCAACGGCCAGCACCGCCTGTGCGCGCTGCGCGCCGCCGGCATAGAGGTGATTCCCGTCTACGGCCGGCACCTTCCCGACCACGACGAGACCACGCCGTCCCAGGACGCGCTGACGCACGCCAGGCGCACCGTGGAGGACTTCTGGCTTGTCCATGTCACCGCCGTCCTCAGGCCGGGCCTCCTCAGCACCCACCTGGCCCGGCTGCTCGCCCGCTACCCACGTCTGCGAGCTCTGCTACCGAAGAGCCGATAACGCGCTGGGCCCCGGATGGCGGGAAGACGAGTGGCGGGGTTTCCGGGATTAGATGGGCGGCAGCCGATGGTCACGCCGGATCCGGCGAGTATGCCCCTGGACGCCGCGCATCGGGGAACACAATGTGCAGGGATTGACCGCCAACGTACCGAGCGCAGGCTGCCGGCTCGGGTGGTCAGCGTCCGAATGCTGCTGCCTTGGGTCCGGGTTTGATCACCAACGCGTTCAGCGGTCGCGCCCGCGTGGGCTGTACTACCTCCAGCCAGCCGTCGGCGCGGGTGACGCAGTACGGGATGCTCTGGTAGCCCTGCCACTTCCAGTTGATCCACCAGCGGGGTTCACTCCGGTGTCCCGCGAGGCGTCGCGGTGTAGGCAGCCGCTGACCGGCCAGCTCGACGTCGTCGAGGTCGACCGCGAGTTCCTTCATGAGGGCCAGACCCGCCAGGGCAGCGCGGCGCAGCGGGCTGTCGTCGTTCCACCGGCGGAAGGCCCAGCGCATGTCCGGGGTCGCCAGCAGGTCGGTGTCGTCCGGCGCGTCGGAGAGCGTGATGCGCGAGATGGTGAGGGCCTCTTGCTGCTGCCACTCGATCAGTTCTGCCCGGATCGGGCGGGGGATGTGCCGGTCGAGGCCTTCGAAAGCGTCGATCATGTCGTGGCGCTCGGCCCGGCCCGCTTCGGGATCCTCGTCGATCGCGTGGAGCACGCCGAGAGCTTCGGTGAGCGTGTCACCCCGTTGCCACAGCGGGAGCATGAGGGTCCCTTCGGCCTCCAGTTGCTCACGCGCCGCGTCCTCGAACTGGAACTGCAGCCCGCGGGATGACCCGGCGAGCGCGCGGCGCAGCGGCGCGTAGGGGTTGCCGCCGGAGAAGATGGCCTGGACGACGGCCTGGTTCATCCGTTCGTCGCGCTCGCACCGGACAGCGACGTCGACGTCGTGAGGCTCGGTGGCGCCGCGTGCGAAGCTCCCGAACAGCCACACCTGCCGGACCAGGTTGAGGGGCCATTCCTGGGGGCCGTCGAGCCTGTGAAGCATCGCTTCGATCAGTTCGACAGCTCGCGTTCGCTTCATGTGGCTCCCTCGATCCCGCTGGCCACCAGGGTAGTGGCGGACGAGGACGTTGAATTCCACCCGCCGATGGCCATCCCTCAGAGGGGTGAGGAGTGGTCCTGACGAGGCGCGCGGTCGAGAGCTGTGTACGTCGTGGCGGGACGGTCGTGGCCGGTGATCAGGCCGGATCCGGCGGAGTATGCCCCCGGACGCAACGCACGGGGGGACGCGGCGTCCGGGGGGGACTGCTGCTCAACGTACCGCGCCAACTGGCCTCTTATCGCACATATTCGGGGATTCGGATCACGGGGCGTGGCGCGGACTCGGTCTGCGCGGGAGAGCGGGATGCCGCGGAGACGGGCCGCAGCGTCGGGGCGGTCATCCGCTCCAGGGGACTCGTGCGAGCACAAGTCCCCTGACGTCGACGGCGCCGTTTGCCCGGAGTCGGCGCGCGACGTGCTGGAGCTGGGATCCGCTGGTGAAGACGTCGTCGACGAGGAGGATGGTGGCCCCCTTAATGTCGCCAGTGTCTCCGGTCCAGGTCAGGGCGGCGGCGTGCGCGACTGCGGCCACGCGCTTCTCGTCCAGAGTCCGGTTCGCGGACCGGGGCGTCTCGGCATGTTTCACCAGCCGGTGGGCCCCCGGCGGGCTGAGCGGGAAGACCCGCGTCACGTCCTCCGTGTAGGCGGCGTCCATGATCGCCTCAATGTGCTGGAGAGGCTGGCGGCCCGTGTGGGTGGGGTTCCCGACAACGTGGTCGACGCCCTGCATCGCCTCGGGGTGGCTTTCCATCCAGCCGACGAGGAGCCGACCGAAGATCAACGCCCAGCCCGCCCTCCCCTCGTACTTGAGCTTGTGGATCTTGTCGCGCAAGGCTCCGGAGTACATGGCCACCGCGTCGACGCGGGAGAACCCCCGCTCGGCCTCCGACAGCGCGCACACCCTGTTCCCGCACGGCCTGCCGGGCGCGACGGCCTGGGAGCAGACCGGGCAGTGGGGCTCGGCGACGGGCTGGAGGGTGCGGCCGGCGCAGTCGGAGCACAGGCGGGCGGTGCCGGTGATGCGGTAGGCGCATACCGGGCAGTCGGGGAAGCCTGCCGGATCCGGGAGACCTGCCGTCACAGGCCGGCCAGGGCGAGCTGCTGGCGCTGCTGTCCGGCGGCCTGGATGTCCACGGCCTGGCCGAGGCGGTCTGTGATGTCGCTGGAGGCGGTGACCAGGATCGCCCGGCCCTCCTCCAGCATCTTCTTGGCCCAGGGCTGGGTGTCGGCGAGGGAGCGGATCAGGAAGACGAGCTTGCCGTGCTCGGCCGCCAGGCGCGCCTGCATCTTGGCGCCCGACGTGCTGGAGGCCTCGATGACGACGCTGCCCAGGGTGGTGCCGGACGTGACGACGTTGCGGCGAGGGAAGGTGTACTTCGCCGGAGGGCTGGTGGGCCAGAACTGGCTCAGCAGCGCGCCTCCGGCGGCGAGGATCGCCTTGGCGAGCGGACGGTTCTCGGCCGGGTAGATCGGGGCGGCAATGCCGGTGCCCATGACGGCGAAGGTCCGGCCGTCGGCGGTGAGCGTGGCCTGGTGGGCGGCTGCGTCGATGCCCTTGGCGAGACCGCTGGCGATCACGACGTCGTGGTCGACGAGCTCGCGGGCCATCCGGGCCGCCCGCCGCAGGCCGTCCTCGGAGGCCTGGCGGGTGCCGACGATCGCGATGGAGCGGGCATCGCGCTGGTCGAGCTCGCCGCGGTAGAAGAGGAACGGCGGCAGGTTGCCGATCACCCTGAGGTTCGCCGGGTAGTCCTTGTCCAGGACGGTGACAAGGCGCGCGCCGGTCTTGCCGGCGGCGGCGAGCTCGTCATCGACGCGGGCGCGGGCGTCGTCCAGGCCGGAGGTCAGGGCCTGCTGCAGCAGGGGGCGGTTCTTGGCCGCGGCACGGGAGTCCTCGTGCAGTTGTCCGTCCATGAGCGCGGCCAAGCCCTCGGGGCTCTGGGCGCCGCGGGCGATCAGGCTCCAGTCGAGGGTGGCGTCGCCAGCGCGCAACGCGCACAGGGTCAGCAGATCGTGCTGGTCAGCGGTGATATCGAGGTCCATCAAGGTGTCCTTCTACTCGTGGCCCCGGGATGTTCGAAGGATGAAGCGAGGTTCTCGGGCCACTTCCATCATGGCGTACGCGGTCCGCGTACGGGAGGGAAGGGCACGGTCGGCTCGATCCTCGGGTCCGGTCGCCACGGGGGGCGCCAGCTCCGAAGGCCGGACGGCGGGCAAGATCAATCAGCGGTCTGCTCGGCGGCGATGAAGTGGGACATCGTGGCCTTCAGAGCGTCGTCGGGGCCCGGGCCTGCGGCTCCAGTGACGGACGTCGTCACGAAGTTCGTGGCCGCCAGGTGGTAGCTGACCTGGTACGGATCGATCGTCGTGCCGGGGCGCAGCTGGTAGGCGGTGTGGCGGGAGGCGCCGTACTTGCCGATGGTCAGGGCGATGACCTGTGCTGCCTTGGCGCTGGCCAGGAGGGTGCGAGCCCACTCAATGGACTTGCCTTCGGTGGTGAAGTCGTCAAAGACGATCACCGTCTTGCCCTTGAGCTTGCCCTTGTACTTGGGGTTGATCCGGACGGTGCGGGCCTGTGCGCCGATCGAGATGTCCGCCGTGCTCACCTGGCCCCAGTTCTTCTTCGCCCGCTCCCAGCTGGTGTCCGGGGCCTGGGCGACGCGCTCGAGGAGGTCCTCGCGGTAGTAGGAGCCGACCATCACCTTCGCCTTGGTGAGGAAGCCAGCGAGCTGCTGGCTGACCTTGCCCGGGGAGCTGCTGGGGTAGACGCAGAAGAGGCTGCGGTGGGGCAGGGTGCCGTCGAGGTAGGCGGAGGACAGCAGGCGCAGCATCAGGATGTCGCGGGCGTCCTGGGTGCCAACGGTGATCGTGCGGCCGCGGGTGAAGATGTCCTGGAGCTCGAAGGTCCGGCCGGGGGCCTGGGGGAAGCGCACGTTGGGAGGCAACAGCGAGCGGATCTTGAAGGAGCGGGCGTCGTCGTCGTGGCTGAAGGCCCAGCAGGGCTCGTCCAGGAAGTGCTCCAGGAGCTCACCGACGCCGGCCGGCTCGTCCGCCGAGAGGGGGCGCATGTTCTTGTTGTCGCGGACGTGGTTGGCCCAGCGGGCGTGGATGTAAACGACGCCGGCGTTGATGCCGGTACGCCAGTCCCACTCCGTGGTTCCCACCATCACTAGCTGATTCGTGCGCAGTTTGAGGTGGTCGGCGACCGAAAGCAGCCAGGCACCGCTGCCGCGGGCCGGCCGGCCGGGGATGTCGTCACGGCACAGGTGGAGGGCGGGGGCGGGCAGACCGGCGGCCCTCAGGGCGGCTTCGGCGTCGATGGAGTCGGTCGTGAGCAGCACGAAGGAGATGTCGTGTTCGTCGAGCCACTGCAGGAAGTCGGCGATCCCGTCGTGGGGGCGTCCGGGTGAGCGCAGGACCGCCTTGTAGTCGATCGCGACCGCGCGCACCGTGCTCGTCTCGTCCATCGCCGCCCCCACTGCTGTGCCATGGTCATGAGCTGACCCTCTTGCCATGATCTCAGCCGGTCTGACCGCGCACCTTCGGTTTCCGAATCCCCCGCTCCCGTGGCAGCCGCCCGTACGACTTCGTCCACAACGGAATGGCCGCCACAGGCGTCACACCAGCCTCAACTTCGTTAAATAGCCCACCCCTCTGCTCCGAGCGGCCTGTAGGGCACGAGGGTCACCCCGGCCCCCGGAACGGAGGCATGGACGATGGAAGAGCAGAACACCCGCACGGTGAGCGTCGAGAAGATCGTGGTGGGACTGGCCCAGCGGCCTGGGACGGAGCCGCCCTGCGCGGACGGAGCCGACGTGCACCGCCGCGGGGAGATGGTGAGTGCCGCAGTGGTCGACGGGGCCGGCCATCATCCGGAGGTGGTCCGGTACGCGGCGATCACCCCGGCGGTGATCACCCACATCGGGACCGTGATGGGCGGGCTGGCCGGCCTGATGGCGGCCGGGCAGATGGCCGCGGCCTACGACCGGCCCCCGCACGCGTCCGCGGTCTTCGCCTGCGCGCAGCCGGGACAGCCGACCAGCGTCCACTGGATCGGGGACTGCAGGGCGTACGGGTGGGACGGGGTCTCGCTCAGGCAGTGGTCGACCGACCAGACGATGGGTGAGTGGCTGCGGATCAACGGGGGCGCGGCGGTGGAGCTCGCGGCGGAGCTCCACGACAACTGGTCGCGGCTCGGGCTGGCCCAGGCCGGGGCGGCGACGTGCCGACAGGTGCAGGTCCCCTCGGAGGTCCCGTTGGTGCTGCTGGTGTCCGACGGGGTCTCCGACCAGGTGCCCCAGAAGGTGCTGGCCCGGCTGTGTCGCATGTACGCGGCCGGCCCGCAGTTGCTCGCGGACGCCTTGGTCGCGGCGGCTGCCGAGGACGAGAGCGGGTACCGCGACGACGCCACCGTGATCGTCCTGCTCCGGGCGGAGGGCTGAGGGCCGCCCTTGTCCGGGGCGGGGAACGGCGGGTCGGGGCGGGTCAGGCTTCCGGGAGGTCGCGGGGCTCGGGTCGGTCCGGCGGCGGGGTGAGGCGTTCAGCCAGGACGAGTAGCAGCAGCACGGCGACGGCCCCGAGGAGGATGGCCGACCACCCGATCGTCCACGACGCGCTCTGGGTGCGGATCACGGTGGGTGTGAGCACCACCATCGCGGCGACCATGCCGCACGGAAGGATCCACTGCCGCCTCATGCCCGGTTGCCCAGCACGGCGTTGTCGGGCTGGCTCCCGTCTTCGGTGTGACTGTCCGGGTGTTGAGGATGGCTTCGCCACGGAGCGGCCATGTCGATGAGCTCCTGGAGGAGCTGCTCGGCTGTGGCGAGGTCGTCGGCGTGTACGGCCGTAGCGAAGTCCTTCTCCAGATCGTGGGCTGCGGTCCAGTCGGACTCGTACTCGTCGCGGCCGTTGGGGTATTGCTCGCGGCGCCGTTCCTCGAGCCGGTCGACGATGAACTGATAGAGGCGTACGCCGGTCTGCTGGTCCAGGGGCATGTGGTGAGGTCTTTCGGGCTCGGGACGTACTGGTCGGGTCGTCGGTTGGGCTATCGCCTGAGCGGTCGTGCAGCGCGGGCGCGCCGTGCGGCGCGGAATGCTTCGGCGGGATCGTCGCAAGGTCCGGGCGCGGGGCGCCATTCGCCAGCGCGCCAAACGGTGAAGGGATACCAGCGGCCGTCGGGGCCCGGGCGGATCTGAACGCCGGCGGTCGTGTCGGTGAGCGCATCGCCGTCGAGGGTGATGGTCCCGAGGCCGACAGCACGGGAGGAGTGGAGGGTCTCTCGTGCCTGTTCCAGGACGTCCCTGGTTGCTGGGGTGGCGGCGAGGGTGGCGTGGGCGC
Source organism: Streptomyces sp. NPDC006385 (assembly GCF_040612485.1). NCBI lineage: Bacteria > Bacillati > Actinomycetota > Actinomycetes > Kitasatosporales > Streptomycetaceae > Streptomyces > Streptomyces sp. NPDC006385. Next base: position 17,983 of record NZ_JBEXQG010000068.1, on the reverse strand, counting down.
CGGCCGGGCCGCCGTGGCGGTAGCCGATCATCATCGCCCGCAGGGTGGCTTCGGGGATGCCGGTGGCCCGCTGGGCGGCCGCGAGATAGTCCGCGCCGTCGGGGCTGGCGAGGATCCGGAGGATGTCGGCCAACTCGTCGTGCGGCGCAGCAGTGTTGTCGGTCAGGAGGGTCCGGGCGCGGGCGGCGGCGTCGGCGGTCATGTGTGCCAGGTCCTGGGCTCGGGGCCCGGGGAGGGGTGCGTCGGTGTAGGTGAGGGTGGTGACGGTGTCGAGGTCGAGGTCCGGCGCCGTCTGTGGGGAGCGGTGGGCGGCCAGCGAGTAAAGCTGGGCGGCGCGCACGGTGCCGTTGGTGTCTGCGGGGAGGGGACCGGGGTCGGCGCCGTCGACGAGGTCGCGTACGTGGGCCGCGAGGGCGCGGGCGGTCATGCCGCGGGCGCCAAGCAGCAAGGAGGGGCTGTTGGTGAGGCGTTCGGCGACGGCGTGGCCAAGGGCTGCGCTGTGGTCGCAGACGCTGTGGGTCCGGCCGGTGGGGCAGGAGCAGGAGAAGGTGATTCCGTCGGAGGGCGGGGTGATGGAGATGCCGCCGGCGTGGCCGGAGTCGGCGATCGTGGCGGGGATCCGGTTGGCGACGAGGTCGGCGACGGCCTGAGGGTCGTCGGCGAGCCGGGCGGCCAGCGATTCCCATTGGGTGGCGGTCAGCTCGGGGAGGTGGATCACGGCCTGGTGGGTGGCCTTCTTCGCGGCGACAGGGGCGCTGATCCTGCCGGGCTGGGTGTGGATCTGAGCGACGGCGCTGTTGCGCGCGAGGTTGAGGCCCTTGCCGTAGGAGCCGGAGCCGTTGGTGGCGAGGTGGAAGGCCTGCTTCCACGCTCCGGCCAGCGGCGCGAGGGATCGGGCGGTGCCGGTCATCGGGTTCCCAGAGTGACGAGGGCGGCGAGTTCGGAGTCGTCGAGTTCGGTCAGGGCGCCTTCGCCGGAGGTGAGGACGGCGTCGGTCAGGGCGCGTTTGCGGGCGAGGAGTTCGTTGATGTGGTCCTCGACGGTGCCCTCGGTGATCAGGTGGTGGACCTGGACGGTGCGGCGCTGTCCGATGCGGTGGGCGCGGTCCGTGGCCTGGTCCTCGACCGCCGGGTTCCAGGACCGGTCGTAATGGATGACGTGCTCGGCCCGGGTCAGCGTCAAGCCGGTGCCGGCCGCCTTGACGGACAGGATGAACACCGGGGCGGGGTCGGGGTCGTGCTGGAAAGCGTCGACGAGGTGCTGGCGGCGGGCCAGCGGGGTGCCGCCGTGGAGGAAGCGGACGGAGCGGCCGCGGGCGCGCAGGTGGTGTTCGAGGATACGGCCCATCTGAACGTAGCCGGTGAAGACGAGGGCGGCTTCGCCCCGGTCGGCGAGGGTTGCCGTGAGGTCGTCCAAGGCGGCGAGCTTGCCCGAGCGGCGGGCGAGGCCGGCCGGCTCGGCGTCGTCCAGGGGTTCCTTGAGGTAGAGGGTGGGGGCGTTGCAGATCTGGCGCAGGGCCTGGAGCAGCTTCAGGACCAGGCCGCGGCGTTCGATCCCGCTACTGGTCGTGATCTTGTGCATGGTGTCGCGGACGATCGCCTCGTACAGACCGGTCTGCTCGTCGGTCAGGGCCACGACACGGTGGTGGTGGATCTTGCCGGGCAGTTCGGGGGCGATGCCGGGGTCGGTCTTGCGCCGGCGAAGCATGAACGGGGCGATGAGCCGGGCGAGCCCTGCTGCGGCGGGCGCGTCGGGGTCCTTCTCGACGGTGCCGTAGCGGGCGCGGAAGGCGGCGCGGGTGCCGAAGAGGCCCGAGTTGGTCCAGTCGAGGATGGCCCACAGCTCGGTGAGGGTGTTCTCGACGGGGGTGCCGGTGACGGCGAGCCGGGCCAGGGCGGGGACGTCGCGCAGCGCCTTGGCCGTGGCGGAGGCGGGGTTCTTGATGTGCTGGGCCTCGTCGGCCACGACCAGGCCCCACTGGGTGGCGGCGACGGCAGGGTCGCGGCGCAGCGTGCCATACGTCGTGATGACGACCGTGGTGTGGTCGAGCGCATCGGTGTCGAGGGTCCGGGTGGTGCCGTGGTAGCGGACGACAGCGGTGTCCGGGGCGAAGCGGGCGATCTCGCGCTGCCAGTTCGTGATGAGGGAGGCCGGGCAGACCACGAGGGTCGGGCCGGCGGCTGCGCCGGCCGTTTCGGCGCGGTGGAGGTGCAAGGCGATGGTCGTCAGCGTCTTGCCCAGGCCCATGTCGTCGGCGAGGAGCGCGCCGAAGCCCAGGCCGAGAGTGTGCGCGAGCCAGGTCAGGGCCCGCTGCTGGTAGTGGCGCAAGTTCGCGTTCAGACCGGTCGGCGGTGGCACGGGCCGGGGATCGTCGGGAGCCTGGCGCAGGGCGTCGACGAGGGTGGCCAGCGTGCCGGCGGCCCGTACATCGAGGGTCTCGCCGTCGAGGGTGAGGGTTCCGGAGAGGGCGGCGGCGAGCGCGTCGAGGGAGGGCAACGGCGCGAGGTCGCGGTGGCCGGCGCGGCGGGCGGTGTCGGGGTCGATGAGCAGCCAGCGGCCGCGCATGCGGATCAGCGGCCAGGCGGCGTCGGCGAGGGCGGTCATCTCGTCCTCGGTCAGCGGATCGCCGTCGAGGCTGATGTGCCAGCGGCAGTCCACGAGACGGTTCAGAGCCAGGAAGCCGCTGCCGGAGGTGAACTCGTCGGCGCCGCCGCGGCTGCCGATGACGGCGGTGGCGGTGAGCGCGCCAACGAGAGCGGGCGGCCAAAGGACGGTGATGCCGGCCGCGGCGAGCGGGGCGGCGGCGTGGTCGTGGAGAAGGGCCAGGTCCTCGGCGGACAGGGTGAGGCGGCGGGGCCGTTCCTGTGCGGCGAGGTCGCCGAGCGGCGGGAAGTGGCGGGCGCCGCGGCGCAGCGCCCGGCGTACGCCGGGCAGCACGGCAGGCGTCAGGGCGGGGTGGGTGTGCTGTCCGTCCCAGATGCTGCTCGCCGACACGGGTTCGTCCTGGTCGTCGGCGGCCAGGTGCAGGACGGCTTGGGCGGTCGGGGTCTGCTCGCTGGCCTCGGGCTCCTTGATGCGCAGCGTGAGGCGGGGAGCGGGACAGGGGTCGGCGGCGTCCTCGATCGCGTCGGCCCAGGCCCACAGTTCGGGTGTGGGCTCGGACTCGGGGGCCGGGGTGCTGGTGAACGGGCCGGGGCCCAGGAGCGGGGCGGCACTGGGGGTGCGGACCATCGCGTCGGCGACGGCGTCGAGCAGGGGCCAGAGAGCGTGTTCGGGTGCGAGGACCCGCAGGGGGCTGTGGCCGGCGAGCAGGCAGTGGCCCTCGGGAGCCATCCGGGCCGCGGCCTCGGTGACGGCGGTGCGCAGCGCTTCGGTGACCGGGCCGATGCGCCAGCAGCCTTGGCCGTCCGCGGTCAGGGCGGGGTAGAAGCGCTGCTGGGCCACGCACGCCACGGCCAGGCGGAGAGCGGGCCGCCACCCGGTGACGGAGGGGTGTTCACCTTCCCGGGGGGTGAGCAGCGCGGGCAGGGCGAGGCCGACGGGGACGGCGATGCCGGTCACGGTGGCACGGCGCGGCATGATGCCGCCGGCGCCGGCGAGGACGAGGTCGCGGGTGACCGGCTGCAGTGGCGGCGGCAGGTGGCCGGGTGTGGGCAGGGGTGTGCCGTCGGGCTGGAACAGCATCCACGCGGCCCGGCCGGGGTGGCGTGCGGGCACCAGGGTCAGGGCGGCGCCGTCGGCGAGGGCCTGCTCGAGCACGCTGCGGGCGGCGAACAGGTCGGCCGGGCCAGCGGGGAGGGCGGGCGGCGGCTCCTGGCGGTCTGCCGGCGCGGGCGGCATGGGGAGCGCGGGCGGGGTCGGCGCGGCCGCCGCGGGTTCGGTCGCGGCCGGGGGGTCGGCGCCGAGGGCGGTCTGCAGGGCCTTCAGGAGGCGGTCGGCTGCTTCGGCCCGGGCGTGGCGTTTGCTGGGGCCGGTTCCTTCGCCGGTGAGCTGCTGGCCGCGGTGGACGGCGGTGACCGTGGCCGTGAAGCCGGTGGGCGTCGGTGTCGGGGTCCGGTAGTCGGGCCGGGTGATGTGGCCGGCCTGGTGGAACTCGTTCAGGACCGAGAGGGGGTTGGCTTCCCCTGCTGGCGCGGGCGCCTGGGGCGCGGCGGGCGTGTCCCAGTTCCAGTCGGGCACCGCGCGATCGGCGAGGGGGTCGGGCAGGTCGGCGAGCGCGGCGACGAGGCTGGTCATGGCCTGCTGCCTGGCGCCCTTGCGGGTGCGGGCCTGTTGGATGCTGCCGGTGATGTCGCGGCCGGCGGGAGCGAAGGCGGCCTGCGCGACGAAGCACGGCTGGCCGTCGTCTCCCTGTCCTTCCCGGACGGTCGCGGACGGCGTGCGCAGCAGCTGGGCGTGCATGGAGATGATGCTCGGCGCCAGGGCCGGGCTGGCGGCAACGGCCTTGATGGCGGCTTGCCGTACGGGCGCCCAGATCTGTGCTTCGGCCGTATCGAGGAGCACCGTCCGCAGGGCGGCGACGTCGAGGTGCCCCCGGGTGATGCGGCGGACGGCTTCGGCGGCGATCGCCGCCGCGGGGGCGCCTTGGGCGACAGCGCGTTGCAGCGTGCTGCGGAAGGCCTCCGCGTCCATCAGGGACAAGGGCGGGCCCTCGGCGGTCTCGGCGCGGGAGGGCGGGATCTGGGGTCGTGGCGTACGGGCGGCCAGCGCTGCAGGGCTGATGGGCTGCAGACGGTCGATGGACAAAGACACTCCCCCAGTAGCCGGACGCCGTCGAGACCACTCCCATTGTGACCTGCGTAGGCGTCAGGTTCGTGCCGTACACACAGACAGACTTGTTGTGTATTCGCGTTTCGATATGTAGATTGATATCGTCGCCGGGCCAGCCCGGCCCTCTTCCTCTCCCCTGATCGCATTCGCTGCGGCCGCCTTCTTGTGCGGCCGGGCCGAAAGGTGGCTTCTCCATGCCCCGAGCTCCCCAGCCCGCCACGCCCCCGTCGCACGACCCGGCCTCCGACATGGTCGCCTCCGTCCTGACCGACATCGAAGCCCGGCTCGGCGAACAACAGGGCTGGGACCGCCCTCCCCGCCTGTTCATGCTCAGCCTCCGACCCCCGCGCGTGGAGGTGGAGTTCATCCCGGAGGTTGTCTGGAACCCGATGGGGATCAACCCCGCCGACGCACTGAAGTACCACGCCGAGGCGCTTCCGCCCGTGCCGCCCCTCCTCGTCCCCAGCGAGGTCCATGAGGACTCCGTCTTCGCTGTTGGGTTCATGTTCGAGGGGTGGAACAAGCCGACCGACGTCGAACTCCCGCCGGAACTGCGCATGCTGCGGGACAGCGGTGAGCGGGTGAACCATCTCCTGCCCATCCGCCAGGAAGTCCGGATCGTCCACGCCGTCGATCTCAACCAGCGCGACTTCCACATCGTGCGCGCCCGCGGCGGGCAGCCCCGCCTGTCGGTCGCCGGGCAAAAGGGCGCACGGGAGCTGGAAGGAACCATCCCCGTCGCTCTGGGCCGGTTCGTGCACGCCCTCAACAACGGCCCCGGCCAACAGGCCAAGAACCAGGCGCCCGCCCCCCAGATGTGAGGACTGACATGATCACGGACCCCATGCTGTTCCGCTTCACGGCGAGCGGGCCGACGCCCGAAGCGGCATTCGCCGCCTTTGCCGCCCAGGACCGCGAGCAGCCGCACGACCCGTTCCGGCCGCGCGCGGACCTGTCGAAGGTGACCCAGGTGAAGGTCGCCGACAGCCGCGACCGGCTGCGCGCGGACGGCTGCTTCGACGGCCAAGACGGCGGGCCGCTGGGCGAGGACGACGCCGACTGGCTCGCCGACCGCCTGATCGAGGACTACGACCCGATCGTCAGATCCGCCGCCGCCGCACTGCTGCTGCGCACCCCGGGAGACGAGTCGACCTGGTGCTTCTTCGGATGGAGCACCCGGGGCGAGTAGCCCCCCTCACCGCCCTGGCCGGTGCCCGCCTAACCCACTCCACACGGTCCGGTCCGGTGCCGTCGTACTTGTCCGCGACAGCACCGGACCGGCACGCAGCGGCAGCCAGAACCCGCCCGAACGCCCTCAGAGTTCCAGGACCCGTCCATGGGCTGGCCGTCGGATCCCGTGGGAGACCGGCGCGCTGGGGCTGGCTCAGGTGAGGGTGGCAGACCAGCCGTGGTACGGGGAGTGCCGTGCTCTGTGGAGCGGGCCCGGGCCCGGGAGCAGTGGAACAAGGACCACTCCGCTTGGCACAACTGCTGACCGTGGTCTGGGCGGATCAGCCGAACGTGAGAGGCGACGTGCCCCGGGCCATGCGGTCACCGCGCGTCGTCGTCCGCATCCTCCAGGGCGGGGGGCTCCTGCCAGGTCAAGGTGTCCAGTGGCCGCGGCAGGTTCCGGGCCGCGCCGGGCACGGCCCGCGTCACCGCGGACGCCTCGTCGCTGAAGAGGTCGCCCAGGGTGCCCGGCGTCCGGCCGGGCGCTGCCGCTGCCGGGCTTGAGGTCTTCGTGGTGGTCATCTCGTCCCCTGATTCGTCCCGGGCCGGGCCCGGCTGAAGGCCGGCACACAGACCGGCTGCGAAAGCGTATACAGATTCCGAACTGCGGCCCGAGGAGATTTCCTCGGGCCGCATTCCCACGTCAAGCCCCCCTCGCTCCCGACCGCCCGCCGCTCCTGGCACGCTCGCCCGTGCCACGTCCGCCGATGCGAACGCGTCGACCACCGCCTCCGGGCCCGAACCGTCACCGCTCGTCCGCCGCTTCACGCTCACCTCTCGGAGACCACCAGACCGGTCGCAGTGGCCGACTCGGCTCGTACACCCATCGGGTGCGCCCGGCCAGCGCCGGGCCGGAGGCAGGCTCGGCGGCCTTGCTGATGACGTGGGCCATCTCGTCCATGAACAGCATGGTCGGCCTGGGCGCCACCATGACGACGTCCACCGCCGGTCCTCGTTCACGGACCGCGTGCGCCAGGTGGTGGAGCTCGGCGTGGCCGGGGTGGCGGGCCCGGAGCTGGTCCTCGTCCACGAGCACGGTCACACGGCCGTCCGCGGTGTCCGCGAACGGTCCGAACTTCTGGCCGGCGGCCTCCGGGCCGAGTTCGCGGCATTCGACGGTGTGCAGGGCGCGCCTCAGCACGGCCGCGCACTGGTCGGCGTCGGCGGTGGTCGGCAGCGGCGCCTTCCCGCGTCCGATGGGGGCCTATGAACGCTGCCGGTCCGGCAGTTGATCGCTCATCGTGTGGTCCTTCTTCCGGGTCGGCGTGGTTCAGGCCTGGTCGAGGTGGTGTTCGTACCAGGCGGTCAGGTGGGCGGGGTCCTGCGGCATGGACCTGACCAGGCGGAGGAGCCGTTCGCCGGTGGGGCGTACCTCCGTGCGGGCCAGGGCGGACAGGTCGGTGGTGCGCAGGGCTGCGAAGCCGGCGAGGTGACGCTCTTCGAAGGTGCGCGCGCCCGGGAGGCTGTCGGCGGCGGCGAGGTAGCGGGTGACGAACGGGTCGAGCGCCGCGCGGTGGGAGGCGAGGTGGCGGAGGTAGGCGGGGCTGTCGACGGTGGCGGTGTTAGCAGCTTCGCCGTGGTGGGGTGAGGGCAGCGCGCACCAGTCGCTGATGAGAGCGGTGAGGGTGGCTGGGCCGTCGGGCGGGGTGTCGGAGCGGGGATCTGTTCGCCAGTGGCCGTCGGCTGCTCCCTGGGCGGAGCCCACGCGCTCGTGGAGGCGGCCGAGGACGCTGGCGAAGGTGAAGAACCCAAGAACGTAGTCGGCTCCGGCGATGACGGACCGGATCGTCGGCTCGGCCGACACCGGCGCGGGCAGCAGGAGGCGCTGCTTGCGGTGTTCGCGCTGGAAGGGCAGGCAGACCGCGGCCTCGATCGCGGCGTGTTCGGCGAGCAGGACGGCGGCGCTCTGCGAGGGCGCGGCCTCGCGTTCCCATTCCACGGTGTCGTCCTCGTCGGCGAGGTCGCGCAGTCCCAGTGGGTCCAGTCTGACGTGGTAGACGCCGGTGGTGGTGGCGGTCAGGGTCAGGGTGCCGTCGCGGTCGGGCAGCGGCTGGGTGTGCTGGAGCGTGCCGTCGGTCCTGTCGCGGGTCCAGTCCGGGCGGTTGGCGGGGCGGGTCGCGGCGGCGAGCGCCCAGTCGAGCAGGTGGACGAGCTCTTCCTGGCCGGCGCTGGAGAGGTCGGTGCGGGAGGTGTCCGACGGCCGGCTGGTGAAGTGCCGGCCGAGGCGCTGGAGGGCTTCCTCGGGGAGGTCGGTGACGGTCTCGGCGCCTGGCGGGAGGCATGGGTCGCTTCCGTGGACCGTGCCTGCGGGGTACGTGCGGCAGCTGCCTGCCCAGCCGCCGGCGGCGTACACGCTGGCGTGGGCGGGGTCGGCGAGAACGCGGGTGGCGACATCGAGAGTGTGCTCGGCGGCCTGGACCAAGACAGGGTTCGCGCTGAGGCCGGCGAGGTGACAGAGGGCGCGGGCGGCGGGGTGATCGGCGGTGACGGACGGGGCGCGGGCGGGTTCGATTTCGGTGAGGAGGTCGAGGACGGCTGTGCGCGGGTCGGCAGGGCCCGGGGCGGGATTCGGTCCGGCGGGCCACAGGGCCAGGGGGACGGACCGGGAGGTCCACAGCGGCAGGACGGTGGGGGTGGCCTCGCATGCCTCGATCAGGTGGAGGTCGCCGTGGTGTCGGGTGGTGAACAGGTGGACGTGACCGCTGATACGAGTGAGGGCGTCGAGGAGCCGGATCCGGCGCAGGGTGGCGCACAGGTGGTCGGCGAGGCCCGCGAGTTCGGCGTCTTGGGCGGCTGCGTACTCGGGTTCGCGGCGGAACTGGGGGATCCAGTGCGGCATCAGGCTGCTCTGGTCGGCGGACCGACGGCCGAGCGCGGAACGCCAGTCGGTCTCGCTGATGCCGGCGAGGACCATCCTCATCCCGGGCAGCGTCAGGGCGATCCCGTCTCCGCTGCCGGCCCAGCGCAGGCCTGCGACGCCTGTCCCGCCCGGCCGGTGGGCGAGGGCGTCGATCCACCGGTCCAGCTGGGCGGGCGCGATCCGCACCATCAGTTCGTCGGTGCGGGGGGTGAGGCTGCGGATGCCGAACGGGCCGCCTGTGAGGGCGGGGCGGTGACGGCCGTAGGCGGTGATCAGCGCTTGGAAGATCCGTGCCTCGCCCCGGGCCTGTTCGGGTGTGGGCGTCGGGATGAGGTGCTCGAAGTCCGCGAGCTCGGCTCGGGCCGTCTCTTCGGATTCGCCCGTGGCCATCTGGCGCAGGGCGACCGGGGAGACGGCCGTGTCGGTCGTGCGAAGGCCCTGCTGTAGCCGGGGCGTGTACGGGGTGAGGGTGTCGGTGTGCGTCACGGTGCTGCTCCCGCTGTGAGGTCCGCTGTCACCTGGTACAGGTGTGCGGACGGCGCGCGGTGTGACAGTCAGAGCGGACGAGTTTCCGGGATCGTTCGGACGCCGGGCGAAGGCTGCCCTGTGTCACCGAGCGTTGGACGCGGGTATGTGTCATCGAGCCTTGATCGCGCAGGCGGATCGGACGAGTGTCGGATGTCAGTCCAGGGCTGCGTCGAAGGTCGTGCGGTTGGCCAAGGTGTAGGCGTGCTCCCGTTCGGACCACCGGATGCGCTCGGCGATCTCGTGGTCGTCAGCGACGTGCGGAGACGGGCGCATGAGGTGGTGGCGCCACCACCGGGCATTGCGCATCTGGCGGTCGAGCGCGGCCTCGATGAGACGTGAGCGGGAGGCGTCGTCGAGCCCGTAGGCGCCGGCGAGGATGCGTACCTGTGCGGCCTGGCTGGCGGCGGGTGGAGCGTCAGGCTTGGAGGAAATGCACCAGGTCCATGCCATGTAGCCGAGGTCTTCCAGCGGATCACCGGGGGCGGCGGTGTCGAAGTCGATGAAGGCGACCGGGACGTCGTCTGCGAAGACCGTGTTGTTCGGCCCCGGGTCGTGGTGGCAGACGACGGGGTGCCGACCGGCCAGGCGGCTCGCGCTGGTGGCGTCGTGAAAGGCGCGGAGCAGGGAGCCGGCAGCAGCCACCTGAGAGTCTGTCCAGCGCTGGAAGCGGGCGGGCACCCAGCCGGGGAGGTAGCTGAGGATCTCGCGGTCGGCCTCGTCGAACCCGAGATGACGCGGAGCGCCAGTGAAGCCCTGCCGTCGAAGGTCACCGAGCAATTCGGCGACGAACGGGGACGACGCGGTAACTGGCCGACGGACGGTATCGCCGATCCTGACCACACCCGAAGTGATGCGTCCACCGGACAAGGGCACTTCGTTCTCCATGGCTACATCCTGCACGCGCGGGCCATCGGTCAGTCCACAGTGGCAAAGGCAGGATTCGGTGTCACAAGACGAAGGTCCCGCTGCTCCTGTTGGGTTCAGCTCGGCTGGACATTCAAGGGGTGGGCGGCGCAGCGGTTCGATGTCCGTGGGCGTGGCTGAGCAGGTACAGCGCGGCCTGGAGGATGAGCGCGACGCGGTGCTTGGGCGGGGTGTCGACCAAGCCGTGGCAGACGTCGTTGCGCAAGTTCATGCCGCGGTCGGGGTCGACGAGGAGCAGTTCCAGGGCGCGGCTCCAGTCCCGGGGATACCCGGCGGCCGGCATGCTGCGGATGAGTCCGCCCATCTGGTCGACGGTCCCGGGGGACTGGCCCTTGGCCACGGACATGATCGGGACTCGGGGGCGCAAGAGCTGTCTGAGGATCTGCTCGACCTGGGGCAGGGCGATGCACACGGCCGCGTCGAGTTCACCCAGCCAGAAGTACCGAAAGGCGTAGGCCAGGGTTCGGGCGCGCGCCGGCGGCAGGACGGCTTCGTGGGCCAGGGCGCCGATCAGCTCGGCCTCGTCCGGTTCGAAACGCTCGTAGATGCGGTCGAGTTGCTCGGCGGCAAGGTGCCCGACGAAGTCCATCGCGAGGACCTGCAGCCCGACGACGTGGTCGTCGTCGGCGTCGACGGGCGGGGCGACCTGGACAGGGCCGGCGGTGTTGATGCGCGTGCGCGGGATCCGGAGCAGACCGTCCAGTGGGTGCGCGTCGTCGGTGTCCGCGCGCATCGCCGGGTGGACGTCCAGCGCGGTTCGCCACAGCGCGTCTCGCAGGTCGGCGGCGGCGTCGATGTGTGCTCGGGCCCCGGCGAACAGGCCCGGCGGGGGGATGAGTAGGCGACCGAGTCGGGTCCATCCCAGCGAATCCGGATCGGTCTGTTGCAAGGCCATCTCCGCACGCACTCTCAGCTCGGACAGACCCCGGTCGCGGGCTTCGGTCGCGGCCCGGGTCAGCAGGTTGTGGCGACGGAACCCGGTGTCGGCGTCGGCGGCGTCAAGGAGGGCGTTGACGATCGCGGTGTCGATGCCGGCTCGGCGGTCCTCGGGCGCCACCTCCCGCAGCAGCTTGAGGAAGTCGACGTGGGTGTACACATCAGCGGCGTAGCGACATGCGGCACGTTCCGCGAGGTCCGTGATGTCGTATCGCTGCACGCGCAGTCCGTCCAGAAGGCCGACCACGATCCCCGACTCGTCCTCGGGAGCGGCCAGGACGCGTTCGGCCAGGGCAGCCGTGTCGTCGATGACGCGCTTGCACAAGGCGGTCTGGTTGAAGGTCCGGGCGATGTCTCCGGCCCAGCGCAGGCACTCGGTCGCGCCCATCAGGCCGGGGAAGCGTCGGGGGGTGGCCAGCAGCAGCGGTGCCGCGTCCAGATACCCGGTGGCCGCGCCCCGGATGCGATCGGGCTTGGGGCCGTGTCCCGCGGCCAGAAGAAGGTGATGGAGGCGGCCCCGGACGAAGGGGTTGCTGACGGTCTCGGCGTATGCGCTCCAGATCTCCAACTGGTCGGCGGTGGCCTCGGACAGGCTCGCCAACCACCCCCTGAGCGCGTGGACGGGGAGCGGCGCAGCGAAGTCCTGGGCCTTGCCGGTCCCGGATAGCCGAAGTCGCAGCGCGGCGAGCAGCGCATCGCGCTGCTGTGCGGCGGCCGCGTTCCTGTCGAGGTCGGCGGCCGCGAGCGCGACGGCGATGGCCTCGTAGGAAGCGGCGTCCTGCGCCGCTTCCATGAGGGTGTCGAGAACACTCGGTTCGACCTGTGGCACGGGATCCTCGCTTCCTTCGTCGCCAGTATCGGCACGACTCGGGACCGGACCCACCGCTTTTCCCTGGTTCGGCTCTGCTGGGGGACGTCTGTTCACCGGCGTTGCCGGTCGCGCCCGGGCATCTCGCTGCCAGGCCGCCACCGCGGGCGGTGGGACCGGTCCGGTGTGAAGTACGCCAAGGTTCAGCCGCCTTGGCGCCGGAAGGCGATCACGTACCGTGGCGCGGACCGATGCGTCGGCCCGCGACCGCGCGGTCGCTGGGACAGGCGGAGCATGGCCGAGCGGTTTGTGTTCGTACAGGGGGAGGAAGCGGTGACGGAGTCCAAGAAGCCCGCGGGCAGCGCTATGCGCCCGGTCCTTGACCCGGATGCGGAGCTCTCGGACGCTACCCGGAAGGTCCTGCGGCAGGCCCTGGAGGATCCTCGCCGCTTCGCGGGCCGCCCGGCCAACCCGCTGTGGGCGGCCGTCCCCCTTCTGGCGCGCGGCGGAGCGGGAGTGGCGGCGGCGGGCGTGGTGTGGTGGTGGACCGGTGGCCTCGAGATCGCGGATCCCGCCGCAGACTCCTCCACCATCGTCGGCGCGCAGGACCAGCTGCTGCAGGAGGCCGTCGACCTGGCGCACACACTGCTGTCCGTATGGCCGCTGGCCGCCGGTGTCGTGGCTGTGCTCTGCGCCGGTCTGATCGCCGACCGGGCGCTCTACAACGGGCAGTTGCGCCGGCTCGCCGCCGTTCAGCAGCACCTCGTGCATCCGAAGGACCTGACCGCCGACGCCCAGGAACTCCTGGCTCGGGCTCGGCGGGCGATGACGGCCGTGCTCGACTCCAGGGTGCACCGCGAGAAGTGGCTCGACGCCCAGCGCAACGAGGCGGCCTTCCCCCGTCAGGAGTGGGCGATCGCCCAAGACCTGCGGGACTACAGCCGCGTGGCCCGCAAGGATCAACGGGTACCGCATGAGACGGTCAACGACACGGTGGCCGAGCTGCTCGCCGCTCGCCGAGGTGTGCTTGCGACGAGCCTGCACGGCATCGAGCGGCGGGTGGCGGCGCTGGATGCCTACGCCTCACAGGTCGCCGAGGCCGACGCCCGCTACGCCGCGGTACGGGAGATCGAGCGGCTGGACGCGGGCAGCGACGAGCTCCTCGACCTCCTTGCCCGCACCGCAGTCGACGACCTGGCGGTCGCCGAGATCGAGGCGCTGACGGACGAGGCCGCCGTCGTCGCCTCGACGTTCACCAAGGCGCTGGAGTCCGCCAAGCAGGCCGCCGCGGCGGCCCTCCCTCTCCAGGACGTGGCATAGCCCACCCCATTTCCACCCCGGCCCGCCGAGGTTGGCTCGCTCCCCGGCCCAGCCGGGCGGCTAGAACAGGGTCAGCGGCTCGGGAGGGGCTGGCGCGGGCTGGTGTTCTCGGATCGCGTCCCGCAGGTGAGCGGCGGTCACGCGGGCCGCGTCGAACGTCTCGGTCCAGCCGTTGGGCATCTGTGCGGCGGTGAGGAAGACGCCGTGCCCGGCGGCGCGCAGGCGCCGCAGGATCGTCTGCTCGACGGACAGGGCGTCATCGCCGGTGGGCACGTGGTGTTCGTAGAACAGGGCCCATCCGAGGCGGCGGTGCTGGGCAATGCGGTCGTTGCGCTGGAGAGCGCCGGCGACGCCGATCTTGACGGCGCCGTGCTGTGCGTGGGTTACGACGTAGACGCGGGCGGGCGCCGCGCGATCGAAGCCGAAGCGGGCGCAGTACTTGCATCTGCGGCCGCTGCGGATCTTGGCCAGGGTGGGAGTCGAGGTGCGGCCGCAGGTGGTGCAGCGGCAGCGCCAGGGCGTCATGGTCGTGGTGTAGGGCTCCAGGGGCTCGAGACCGGCCTCGCGCATGGAGGCGGCGGCGCGGTCGGGGTCTTCACGTCGTGCGGCGGCGGAGCGGAGATCGGCGCAGCGTCGGCATCCGCTCTGGCCGGCGAGGATGGAGCCGAAGGTCGGTGAGGTGACGGTGCCGCAGCCGTGGCACAGGCACCGCCAGGTGTACTTGACCCCGCGGTACGGTTCTTGGGGTTCGAATCCGTGCTCGCGCATCTCGGCGACGGCCAGGTTCTCGTCGTGGCGCTGTGCCGCACCGGTTGCCCGGTCGGCGCATGGCTTGCAGCCTGGACGCCGGCTCTGGCCGGTCAGGGAACCAAGGCGCGGGGAGACGATGGCTCCGCACTTGGTGCAGCGGCTCTTCCAGGGGAACGCGGTCCCGGGGTACGGCTCCAGCGGCTCCAGGCCCGCCGCCCGCATCACCGCGGCCGCGGTCTCGGCGTCGTGGCGCATCGACTCGTTGGCCTTGCGCCGGCCACAGGGGTAGCAGCCGCCCTGCCCCTGCCGGATAGAGCCCAGTGTGGGGGTCCCGGGTTCTCCACACGTCCGGCAGCGGACGGGCCAGGGTGTGTCCACTCCCGGGTACGGGCCGAGGGGTTCCAGGCCCGCGGCCCGCATGTCGGCCGCGGCGACGTCCGGGTCGACCGGCGCGTTCGGTGCGCACCACCGGCAAGGCCCGGTACCGGAGTTGATCCGGACGTAGGTGGGTGTGACCTCGCGTCCGCACGCGAGGTGGCGGCACCGCCACTTCCGGTCGCTGCCGGGATAGACCTCCAGGGGCTCCAGGCCAGCCGCCCGCATCACTGCGGCTGCGGCCTCGGGGTCGATCCGGGCCCGCCCGGAGCAGTACACGCAGCCGCGCTGTCCCTTGCTGACGTTGCTCAGTCGGGGGGTGACCTCCCGCCCGCACGCCGTATGGCGGCACCGCCACGGGGCGGAGCTGCCGGGGTAGGGCTCCAGCGGCTCCAGACCCGCCGCCCGAATGATCTCTTCCGGCTCGCGAGGGTCCTTCCGCGGTCTGCCGGTGCGCGCCATGAGTTCAACTCCCCGCGTTCCAAGGGTGAGCGGGGTTTTGCCTCGCTGTGCGGCGCAGCATAGAGGCGGCCACTGACATCGACGCTGGGTGTCGTATTGCCGCCCTTGGGAACCGGTGCCGGGCGGCCTGGCGGCTCAGTTCACGGCATCGGGTACGGCAGCGGCAGGGGGCAGTGTCTCGTCGCCGGTGGCGTTCGCTCCGGTCAGGTCCTCGCAGATCTTCAGGTGGAGGGTGGTGGCGACGGCATCGAGGCGCTCCCACTGCTCGATCGTCAGGTCGGGCAGGAGTGCACCGAGGTGGTGCAGTGCGAAGGCGACTGCTGCCGGCACCGCGTGGCCCAGAAGGTTGTCGATGCCGGCGCTGTGAGCATCGTCGTGAAGGTCGCGGCCCCCGGGCAGCCCGTAGGCCAGGCTGTACTTGTAGGCCGCTTCCTCGGCGAGAGTGTTGTTCGCGAGGGCGCGTTCACCGTCGGCGCAGTCGACGGTGGCGAGGAGTTGGTCGATGACGGAGCCGGGAATGATCTCGCCGGAGACGGTGGTGGCGTCGTTCATGTGGGGGTAACGGCGGACCGGGGCCGGGTGGCACGCCGGGGCTCGGTGTTTCCGGTCCGGGCCGGCGCAAGAGGTTCGTGGCGGGTTCGGCGCGGTGTGAGGGCCGCGGTGAGAAGTGCTGTGGCTGGCCACAGCAAGGCGCCGGCGGCGATGAGGGTGAGGGGCGGAAGGCCGGCGTGGTGAGCGGCGAGCAGAAGGGTGGCGGTCTGCAGGGCGCCGGCGGTCGAGGCGAGGTCGCCGTGCCAGGCCGTGCGGTGGAGCGTGTGCTCGACCAGGCGGCGCACACCGCTGGCGCAGGTGACCATGGCGGGCCCGCCGAGGACGCTGATGGCCAGGGCGGTCGCCCACAAGGAGAGGTCGGTGACGAGGACGGCGAGCGCCGCGCCACCGGTGAGGAGCAGGAGGGTCATGAGGGCGGCCGTGGTGATCATCAGCTGCCCTGGATGCGGTGGCTGGGGCGGGTCGAGAAGGTAGAGGGCGGCGAGCAGAAGGCCGGCGAGCGTGCCGAGGCCGGTCGTCCAGGGCGTCGGCACGGTGGTGGTGAGCGAGAGGGCGCCGGTGATGGCGGCCGCGGTCAGGCCGGCCGTGCACACGGTGGTGCCGCGGGCGCCCGGCTCACGCTGGCGGCCGGCGGGGCCGGCGGAGGTCGTGGTGGCGACCAGCGTGGGCGGGTACCGGGGCGCTGTCGCGGTGGGTGCGTCGGCGAAGGCGGCCAGCGCGGTGTGCAGCCGGGTGAGCCGCGTGCTGGTGTCGGCAGCGGTCGGCCGGCGGTCGGGGTCCTTGTCGAGGAGCTCCAGGACCAGCTGCTCGAGCTCGCGGGGAACACCGGGGCGCAGGGCGGACAGCGGGGCCGGCGCGTCGTGGACGTGCTGGTTGAGGACCTGCCAGCCCGTGCCGGTGAAGGGGACCGAGCCGGTGAGCAGCTCGTGGAGGAGGCAGCCAAGCGAGTAGAGGTCGCTGGGTGCGCTCAGGGTGGTGTCGCCGCGGGCCTGCTCGGGCGACATGTAGGCGGGGGTGCCGATGGCGACGCCGGTCACGGTCAGGGTGTGGTGGGTGGCCTCGGCCAGGCGCGCGATGCCGAAGTCGCACAGTTTCGCGGCGTTGCCGGCGGCCTGGTCGAGGAGGATGTTGGACGGCTTGAGATCGCGGTGGACGATGCCGCGGTGGTGGGCGGCCTCCAGGGCCTGGCTGATCTGGATCGCCCAGATCAGGGCCTGATTGACGGGGAGCGGGCGGCCGGTGAGCGTGTTCAGCGGCCGTCCGTCGACGAGGTCCATGGCCAGGAAGAGGATCCGGCGGCCGTCGAGGTCGGCGGCGCCGTGGTCCCGGACGGCGACGACGTTCGGGTGGGACAGGCGCGCGGCGACCTGTGCCTCGCGGCGGAAGGCCGCTTCCCGAACCGGGTCCCCCTCCCCCACCGGGATGATCTTGAGGGCGACGCCGTGGTTCTCGTGGAGGTCCTCGGCGCGCCACACGGTGCCCATGCCTCCGCTGCCGATCGGCTCCTTCAGCCGGTACCGGCCGGCGACAGTCGTGCCGCGCATCAAATCCTCCAGCCCTGCGTATCCGGGCGATGGAGCCGGCCGGCTCCAGGCGCACCGCGGGCGAGGGCGTGCCCGCGGTGCGGCGGAGCATACGAAAACGCCTTGCCCGGGGCTGGGCGGAGCGATGCCGACAGCGGGACTGCGGCCCACACTCCAGTGGGTGTCTTTGCAGGTCAGCGGCATGTGAATGTGGTTGTACGGGCTGCGCGGCGGGCTGCGCCGGTGCTACCGGACGGCGGTGGCCCCAGGTGCTGTCATCGGGTTCCGGGGGAATCCTTCGGATATGGACGACAGATGCGTGTGGTGTGGCGCCGGGCTACCCGGCGGGCGGCGGCGCCGATACTGCCCTCGTCCGCGTTCCTGCCGGCAGGAGGCGTACCGGGAGCGGCGGCGGGCGGCAGCTGCCCTTCGGGCACGGATCGCTCTGCTGCAGATCTCGCGCGAGATCCGGGCCCGGTGCGAGGCCCTGGAACTGCTGGTGGCCGACGCGGTCGGCAACGAGCGGGCCGACGCAGGGCTGCACAGCACTGCGGCCGCGGACTTCCGACACCTGACCAGCGAGCTGGTGCGGTGCGCGGTGATCGCGGATCGGGAGGTGGGCGCCACCTGGGAGCAGATCGGGCGCCCGCACGGTCTGAGCGCGGACGCGGCCAGGGCCCGGTACGGCCGGGCCCGGCTCCTGTGGCCTCCGCCGAGGCCGGAGTGACGCCAGCCTGTGGAGAGGGGCCCGGTCAGCTGCGCCGGGAGGTGGCGAGGAGGTCGTTGGCGCCCTGGCGCGCGGTGCCCGGATACAACGACGGGCCCGGCTGCATGCCGGGCCCGTCGGTCAGTAGCGGGGACAGGATTTGAACCTGCGACCTCTGGGTTATGAGCCCAGCGAGCTACCGAGCTGCTCCACCCCGCGTCGGTGAGGCCACTCTACAC
>NZ_JBEXQG010000067.1:0-49989 GCF_040612485.1 Streptomyces sp. NPDC006385 | reverse complement strand
AACATACGTCGACAAGATCCGGGCGGGATCCCGACGGGCTGCGGACAGTCTGGGGGACAGCGTCGAAGTCTATGCCTCGGCATCAGCGGGTCCTCGGCGGGTCTCGCCCGCCGGGCCTCAGACGGCTCGGACGCGTGCGGCCTGCGGGCCCTTGGGGCCCTGGACCACGTCGAACTCCACGTGCTGGTTCTCCTCCAGGCTACGGAAGCCGTGGCCGTCGATCTCGGAGTAGTGCACGAAGACATCCGGTCCGTCGGCCCGGGCGATGAAGCCGAAGCCCTTCTCCGCGTTGAACCACTTGACGGTTCCCTGAGTCATTTCTTGCTCCTTGCAGGGGCTGGGTACGGGACCCGCACTGTGCGGGGTCCGGGCCGGCCTGGACGCGACTTCTCCAGTTCCCTGAAGGAAGGCGGCGCCCGCGACGTCGTTCTTCGCGAGCGTGCGGTGAAACACAGACACAAAAACTACGACCGCCCCGTACAACCGGTCCCCCACCGGATCCATTCCCGCCGTGGCACCGAAGTCGTCGTACGGGAGGCAACCGCCGCCGCGGTGTGCCCTGAGGGGAACGAGGAGGAGTCCGGGCGGTCGTCGGCCTCATCGTGTGGGAGCCATTCCGTGGGCGGGCCTGGGCCGGTCGGCCAGTTGCGCGGGCAGAGCCGCGTGTGTGGTGGCCGAGCCGGGGCATCCGGATTTCCGGGAGGTCTACATGGACACGAGTGCCTTGGCATGGAGCGGACGGTTGCGGGCCCGGCGGGCGGCGCGGGGTTCGGCCACCGAGGGGGCTGCGCGGGCGGGCCTCACCGCCCGGGGCGTGATCTATCTGCTGGTCGGGGCGCTGGCGCTGCAGATCGCCTTCGGCGACCACAACAAGCAGGCGGACCGTGGCGGCGCCCTGGCGGAGCTGTCGCAGAAGCCGTTCGGCGCGGTGCTGCTGTGGGCGCTGGGCATCGGACTCGTCGGCATGGCCCTGTGGCGACTGTCCGAGGCGATCTTCGGCTCCGTCGGGCGGGACGGCCGCGGCGCGCGCAAGCGGCTGCTGGCGACCGCCCGCTTCGTGTTCTACGTCTTCGTCGCCTACTCCGTGCTCGCGTTCGCGGCGAACCGGAACCAGGGGGGCGGCGGATCCAGTGACCAGCAGTCCCGGGACGCCACCTCCAGGGCCCTGGAGATACCCGCCGGTCAGTGGCTGGTCGGCGCGGCCGGGATCGCGATCGTCGTGGTCGGCGGCTGGGTCGGCGTACGGGCAGTTCTGCGCAAGTACCACGACAAGCTCAGGCTCGGGCAGATGAGCGACCGGACACGGCGGCTGGTGGATGTCACCGGCGTGGCCGGTGGCGCTGCCCGCGGGCTGGTGTTCGCCGTGGCCGGCGTCTTCGCCGTCCGTGCGGCCGTCGACTACGAGCCCGACCGGGCCAAGGGGCTGGACGACACCCTGCGGTCCTTCGCCGACACCCCGCTCGGCCCCTGGCTGCTGGTCTGCGTCGCGGCCGGGCTGGTGCTGTTCGGTGTGTTCTCCTTCGCCATGGCTCGCTGGCGACGGGTCTGAGCCGCGTCTCGCGGGGAACACGGAGCGGATGAGCGATTCCGAGATTCCGCATGGCGACGGCCGGCCCGTGGACGCGTACCTGGACCTCCTGCGCATCCGGATGGAGACGGAGGACTACCGCCTTCTGCTGCGCATGGTGGAACCGGTCCTGAAGGCGATCGACGAGGAGCGCCTCTCCAGCCTCGACCTCGCACTCGCCCCAGGGGCCGACGACGAGCTGCCCCCGCAGGTCCGTGACGAGGCCGCCCTCGTCATCGCCACCGCCGTCACCGGCCGCCTGGACAACGAAGTGATCGAGATCGACGTCGACGAGACCGGCCCGGTCAGGATCGTCACGGACGCGGCCACCGCTTCCGACCCCGTCCGCCTCGCCGAGATCGCCGACTACATCAGGGAACGGCACAAGGAGACGGAGGAACTGCGGGGCATCGCCGAGGTGAGCGGGCTGCCCACCGACTTCTGAGCGACAGCCGCCCCATCGGGCCGCACACCCGGTCGCCGCCCGCCTCGTCGCGCAGGGCCGGCGCCCAGGGGCGAACCGGGCACCGCAGCGGGCAGGCGTGTGCGGGTCGGCGCCCAGAAGCGCAGAAGCGCCCTCAGGGCGAGGCGGCCACGCCGGGGATCCGGAGTCCGACTCCCGGACGAGGCTGGGTCCCCGTTGCGGCCGGCCGCGCGGGCGGGCCGCCCAATCCCCGAGCAGCGGCTGAGCCGCCGCGGCAGTCCCGCACGAACGCCCGCCGACCCCCCGCCCCCGCCCCCGCCCCCGCCCTCGGTCCGGTCCATGGGCGGGCAGCGTCGGCGGGCTGACTGTCAGGGACCGGTACCCGCACGCGGACCGGCCATGTCACCGGTCTCGTACGCCGCCTTCAGACGGCCGCCACCGTCCAGCCGAGCGACTATCGACCGGCCCCAGGGCGTCCGGGAGTGCGCGCCGGTGGAATTCGGCCATCGCGGAACCCAGGAGACGGCGCGAGCGACTATCCATCCCCCACTCCTGTCGCGCACGCACCGGCCGTACGCCCAGGATGCGCCGCGCTGCCCATGCCGTATGCCGTCGCGCCACCCCGGGCCGAAACACGCTCACCAATATCCGGCCATTTCACACCCCGGGCACATCGGCCACGTCTTCAACCGGCGTACGGAATACAAGACCACTCACCTCCACAACCATGAGGCCGATCGGCCGATCAAGCCACTGATTGAATTGGCAATTGGGTCTGAATTTCAGCGATGAGAAACACTTCCGCTCTTTTCCCCTGAGACGAGAGCAACAAGGCGGGTACTTCGAGGCACTGAACACCACAAGAGAAGGGAAATACACGATGCAACGAATGACACGCTGGGCAATGGCAGGAGCGCTGCTCACCGCGACCCTCGCGGGTCCGTCGAGCATGCCCGCCCACAGCGCCCCCGCCTCGCTGTACGCACCCTCGGCCCTGGTCATGACCACCGGCCACGGTGAGAAGGCCGCCACCACGACGCCGGAGCGCGCAGTGACGGTCACCTGTGCGTACACGCCCTCGGGGACTCACCCCGATCCGCGGCAAGCCTGTGCGGATCTGGACCGCGTGAACGGGGACCTCGACCGCTTGGCCACCCTGCGCGGAAATGAGACGGGACGCCCCTGCACCAAGGAATACCGCCCGATTGTCGTCACCGTTGAAGGCGTATGGCGTGGTACACGCGTAAACTACGAGCACACCTTCGCCAATCCTTGCATCAAGGAAACACAGGGGGCTTCGGCATTCGCCTTCTGAGCCGCCGCGGCTCAGCAAAGCCTCTCACTGACAGGGCGGGCCGCAGCGTGACGCGGCCCGCCTCTCCGGTGTTCAGGTCCGCTGCCCGTCGGTCACGGCAGCAGGCGTCGCTCCTTGGCGACGGCCACCGCACCCGCGCGCGTGTCGACGCCGAGCTTGTCGTAGATGCGCCGCAGGTGGGTCTTGACCGTGGCCTCGCTGATGTACAGGGCGCGGGCGATGTCGCGGTTGCCGATGCCGCGGGCGAGTTGGGCGAGAATGTCGCGTTCGCGGTCGGTGAGGGTGGGGCGGGGCCGGCGCAGGTTGGCCATGACGCGGCCGGCGACCGGTGCCGACAGGGCGGTACGCCCCTCGGCGGCGGCGTGGATCGCGGCGAAGAGTTCGTCGGGGCGTTCGGCCTTGAGCAGGTAACCGGTCGCGCCCGCCTCGATGGCGCGGGTGATGTCGGCGTCGGTGTCGTAGGTGGTCAGGACCAGGACGTGGGCGGCGGAGCCGGGAGCGGTGAGGCGGCGGGTGGTCTCCACGCCGTCGATGCCCTCGCCGAGTTGCAGGTCCATCAGCACCACGTCCGGGGCGAGTTTCGCGGCCAGCGCGAGCGCTTCTTCGCCGGTGCCGGCCTCGCCGACGACCTCGACGTCCGGGGCGCTGTCGAGCAGGGCGAGCAGCCCGGCCCGTACGACGGCGTGGTCGTCGCAGACCAGGATCCGCACGGGAGCGCGGTCGGGGGTCGTCATCGGGGCGTCTCCAGGGGGACGGCGGCGGACAGGACGGTGCCCTCGCCGGGAGCGGATTCGACGGTCAGGGTGCCGCCGAGGGCGCGCAGCCGGGCCCGCATCGCGGGCAGCCCGTGCCCGCGGTCCGCGCCCGGGGAGCCGGGAAGTGTGGCGGGGTCGAAGCCGTGGCCGTCGTCGGTGACATCGAGTACGACCGTGTCGTCGAGGAGGGTGAGGGTGAGCGCGGCGTTGCGGGCGGCGGCATGCTCGCGGACGTTGGCCAGCGCGCCCTGGGCGATGCGCAGCAGGGCGGACTGGACCCGGTCGGGCAGCCGGGGAAGTCGGCCGTGGCCGTCGATGCGGACGCGAACGGCCAGGCGTGGCCCGGACTCCCGCGCGGCCAGGGCGCGCAACGCCTGATCCAGGCCGCCGCCGGCGAGGTCGGCGGGGGCGAGGTCGTGCACGAAGCGCCGGGCCTCGGCGAGATTGTGCTCGGCGACGGACGCCGCGGTGCGGACGTGGGCGCGGGCCTTGGCCGGCTCGGTGTCCCACACCCGGTCCGCCGCCTGGAGCAGCATCCGCTGGCTGGACAGGCCCTGGGCGAGCGTGTCGTGGATCTCCATGGAGAGCCGCTGCCGTTCGGCGAGGGTGCCCTCGCGGCGTTCGGAGGCGGCGAGCTCGTGGCGGGTGCGGATCAGGTCGTCGATCAGGACACGCTGGCGTGCGGTGTGCCGTTCCATCTGGAGGAAGACGGCGGTGGCGAGGGCGGCGACGGCGGGCGGCGCGAGGACCAGGTCGGGGTCGAAGCGGCCCGCGAGCTGTACCTGCGCGGCGACGACGAACACGGTCAGGAGCGCCACGAGAGCGAGGGCCGCGCGCGGTGGCAGCGTGCGCAGGCCCGTGTAGAACAGGGGGACCGCGCACCAGGCGAAGCTGGGGGCCGGCACGACCAGGACCATCCACACCACGACGACCAGCACCAGCCAGGCCGTGTGCCGCCGGGTGGGCCGCGAGCCCGGGGCACCGGTCTTGGGCCCGAGCAGATGCAGCGCGGTGAGCACGACGCACAGCGCGATGATCCACGGCGTACGCGGTTCGCCGGGATGGCGCAGCAGGAAGCGGGCGAGCGCTCCGCCGAGCAGCAGGAAGAACGCCGCGTGCATCACGGCGCCGAGCCAGCGGTTCTCCACGGTTTCCGGTTCGTACGACCGCTTCCCCATACGGGTTGCCTCCCTTCCCTCCCATCGGCGCTGAACTGGGCAAACACCTCCATTGTGGCCCGGCGCGGGGACCGCACGGGTCAACCGATCGGATGACCCCGGGGTCGTCCGTCGGGCGACCACGGTGCAGCCGGAACGTCGACCGTCGGGCCCCGGTTCCGGGCCGAGGGTGGAGACGGACGAAGCGGGGCGGCAACCGGGCCGCCCGCCCACCGAAGGAGTCGACCGACCCATGAACCGAGTGCCGAAGAACTACTCCCGCCGTGCCCGCGTCGCCACCGGCGGTGCCGTGCTCGCCGTCGTCGCCCTGGCGGGCTTCGGCGCGGTGTCCGCGAACGCCTCGGCGCCCGCCACGACGTCCGCCGCCACCACGTCCGCCGCCGCCTCCGTCAGCGCCCCGGCCCGGGCCACCATCACCTCCACCCACCTGACGATCGACGCCGCCACCAAGGCCGCGCAGGCCGCCCTCGACGCCGCCGAGAAGGAGAACCAGCGCGTCACGGTCGCCGTCGTCGACCGCGGCGGCAACACGATCGTCACCCTGCGCGGCGACGGCGCCGGTCCGCAGTCCTACGAGTCCGCCGAGCGCAAGGCGTTCACCGCGGTCGCCTGGAACGCCCCCACCTCCCAGTTGGTCGAGCGCCTGGAGCAGTCCCCGAACCTCAAGGACATTCCGGGCACCCTGTTCCTGGCGGGCGGCGTCCCCGTCGCCGCCGACAAGGCGCCGATCGCCGGCATCGGCGTCGCGGGCGCTCCGTCCGGCGCGCTGGACGAGAGGTTCGCCCAGGCGGGGGCTAACGCGATCGCCCGCTAGCCGCACCGCAGTCGCGGCGTGCCTGGGTCAGCCGGTGCCGAGCGCCTTGAGGAGGCGCGCGCGACGGGCCGTCATCTCGGCGGTGTCCTGGTCCGGGTGCTCGTGTCCGGCGTGGGCGAGCAGGTGCGCGGCGCCGGCGGCGCCCATGGCGGCGAACCGACTCACCAGTACATACCCATAAGTACGGAAAACCGCATAGATAGCGAGACAGGGGAAACTCGGGCCGCACAACCGTTGATGACGCGCGGAGGAGTTCGATATGAGCCAGGTCAAGACGAGTTCGTCGGATCTTCCTCAGCCGTTGCGGACCATCGGTGCCGGGCTTCGCCGCTTGCCCGGAGCCGGGCAGGTGACCAAGGTCGCCGACGGTGCGCTCGACCGGATCGGAGCGGTCTCGCCACGCGGCCGCCGGATGGCGGTCTACACCGGGGCCGGGGTGCTCGGCGTGGCGGGCGTGGTGGAATGGCCGGTGGCTCTCACCGGCGCGGCCGTCGCGTGGCTCACCCAGCCGCACCCCCGCCAAGGCGCGCAGGAGACGGCCCAGGGCGATACGGCGGCGAAGGCCGGGGGCGACGCGGCTCAGGAGGGCGGGCAGCCGGCTGCGGTCGGCTCCGGCACTGTCCCCACGGGAACCGCCGACGCGCTCTCGGAGGGTCAGGGTCCCGGCGACAGGCTGGCACCTTCCCACTTCCAGCACGACCGCGCGGGGAACGCCAGGCACGATCAACCCGCCAAGGTCGGCGACCCTGTCACGACGTCGGCGCTCAAGAAGGTCGCGGAAGCCTCCACACACCACGAGGAGCGGAACGCATCCGCCTAGCACGGCGCAGCCCCGTGCCGCCTCAGTAGTCGTTGCGGCGCCGCAGACTGAAGGGCCGGCCGTCGGGGTCGACAAGGAGGCGATGCAGAGGCGTGCCGAGCGTCTTCGCCGTACGTGAGAGGCTCGGCGGGCGATAGGTGCGCAAGCGGCCGGGTGGCCTGGGGCCGCGGCGGCCGTCGTCGTGCCAGGCGTCCAGTGCGGCGGCGCTCGCCGCGAAGGCGTCGAAGGCGTGCAGGGGGTCACACAGCGGGTCGGGCGCGTGCGGGGCCCGGGGGGCTTCCCGGTCCAGGTGCTCGCGCGAGAGTTCCAGACGCAGATCCCTGGCGAAGCCGCGCGCGCCGTCACCGAGGCCGCCGGGGTCGGGCGGCTCGCGTGGGTCTGTGGTCTCGTCCAGGACGGCGCAGGTGAGTTCGGAGTCGTGGGTCCAGGAGCGGAGGTTGATGTTGTCCGATCCGACCGAGGCCCACACGTCGTCGATCACGCACACTTTGGCGTGTACGTACACCGGTGTCCCGGCGTGGTTCTCCAGCCCGTACACGGCGACGCGCCCGCCACCGGCTCGGCGCAGCCTGTCCAGGGCGGTGATCCGGCCGATCAGGTTCATCGGCAGGGTGAGCCGGCCGTCCTGTTCGGGGACGGAGGGGATGACCGCGATCAGGCGCAGGCCGGGGTGTGCGGTCAGCGCCTCGGCGAAGCATTCCACCACGTGCGGAGACCACAGGTACTGGTCCTCCAGGTAGATCAGGGCCCGGGCCCGTCGCAGCGCCTTGCGGTAGCCGCGCGCGATACTGCGCTCGCCGTCGGGGGCGAAGTCGTAGCCGCGCAGCAGCCGGTTGGGGTACGTGCGCAGGGCCTGGACGAGGTGTGGACCGCAGGGCGAGGGGTCGGGTGCCTGGGGCGGCAGCGGGTCGGCGCGTGTGTCCTCGCGGTGGGCGAGTTCCCGCAGGCGGACGAGTGGGCTGCGGGTGAGCGGCGCGGGGTCGTCCCAGCGCTCGCGGAAGCCGGCCTCGATGTCACCGACGGCCGGTCCGCGTATCGCCAGCTGGATGTCGTGCCACGGTGGGTGCGGTCCGTAGGCGGCGGCGATGGGCAGGGACTGCGGATCGCCGTGGTGCGCCGCGTCGTCGTGGCGGTTGTGACACAGGTCGATCCCGCCGACGAACGCCGTGTCGAGTTCCGGGCGGCCGGGATGGCGGAGGACGACGAGCTTTTGGTGGTGCGAGCCGCCGGGGCGTACGCGCATGTCGAGCAGGCACTCGCCGCCCGCCGCTTCGACCTCCTCGCCGAGGTGGCGGTTCTCGGCCTCACTGAACTGAAACCGGTCCAGGTGGGAGCGCCAGACCAGTCCTTTGACGATCACACCGCGCGCGGCCGCCTCGCACAGGACGGTGCCGATTTCCGTGCCGGGGCCGCCCAGGCGCTCGTCGGGGTCGCCCCGCCAGTCGGTGAACAGGAGCAGATCCCCGGCGCGCTGCGCGCGGATCGCGCCGAGGAGCGCGGGGAAGTACGTCGCGCCGTGGACGAGGGGGCGCACCAGGTTCCCGTGCGACCAAGCGGCCCGATCCGGTCGGCGGCTGTCCAGACGTGTGGCGCTGTTGCCGCGTTCGTCCGAGGTCAGCAGCCAGTCGGTGAGTTCCACAGCACAGCCTCCAGACAGCACAGACGGGTACCCGGTTCGTGCTCCCTCACCCCGGCGGACGGCCGTACGGCTCCAGAGTCTTTGAGAGAGCGCGGCGCTTGCCGCTTGCCGCTGCTCGGGCGGCTCGCATCGGGTGGGGCGGGAAGGGCGTACCTTCCCAGGGGACCGACTTCTGATCACCGAGTGGGCCGACGTCAAGCCGTCGGCCGGAAGGGAGGGCGGCATGACCGGCCCCCGGGCTGACGGAGAGCCGGCTGAGCACCGGCGGTTCGCCGAGTACCTGCGGGCGCTGGAGGTGGTCGCCGAGACGGACGAAGCCGACCTGGTGGCCACCGTGCTGACCGACCAGGACACGACGATGGCGGACGGCGCGGTGGGTCGCCATCTGGACCGACGGGCCGCTCAGCTGTTGACCGGCCCCCGGTTCACCACCTGGGCCCAGGCCATGACCGAGGTGGTCCAGGAGCGCGACTTCCTCACTCGTCGGCTTCGTGAGTGGAGCCTGTTGAGATCCGTCGCCCTGGGTGGGTCCTGGTCAGCCGAGGAGATCACCGGGGCCTCCGACTGGTTCCAGCGCACGGCCGTGACGACGGAGACGGTGACCGCACCCGATGCCCTCCTGCTGCTCGCCGAACACGGACGAACGCGCCGCGTCCGCAACGCCGCGAGCCGTCGCCTGGATCAGCTGGAACAGTCACCCTGACTTGAATCCGCGGTTCTTGTCGTGCGGTCACGGCAGGATGGAGTCGACGTACCCGCCGTCCACGCGCAGTGCGCTGCCGGTGGTGGCCGAGGCGTGGCGGGAGCTGAGGTAGACCACCATGTGTGCGATCTCCTCCGGTTCGATCAGCCGTTGCAGCAGGCTCTGCGGCCGGTGCTCCCGCATGAAGGCGCGCTGGGCCTCGTCCCAGGGCAGGTCGCGGTCCACCAGTTCGTGGACGAAGTCCTCCACCCCGCCCGTGCGGGTGGGTCCGGCGATGACGGAGTTCACCGTCACCCCCGTGCCGGCCGCCTGCCTGGCGAAGCCCCGGCTCACCGCGAGCAGCCGGGGTGACGATCGCCGTGCCGATCCCCTGGGTGGAGCCGGTGACCAGGGCGGTGCGGCCCTTCAGATCGATGTGCAGGCTGACAGCCCCTTTCGCGTGCGGATCCGGCTCGCCGGGTACCCCTCAGATCAGTTGCACACGCGCTCTACGCGCAATCGCCGGATTTAAAGGGACACAACGGAAATGAAAAGCTGGCTTCGAAGCGGCTTCGGACGTGGTTCATGGACACCACGGGAGGAACAGCACGCATGAGTGAATGGCAACTGACCGACACCTTCCCCAGCACATCGGGCGACGTCCGCTGGGCCAGCCTCGGAAAACCCGGCCGGGATCCCGTCGTACTCCTCCACGGCACCCCCTTCTCCTCGTACGTCTGGCGCGCTGTCGCCCGCGCACTCGCCCGCAGCCACCAGGTCTTCGTGTGGGACATGCCCGGGTACGGGGCATCGGAGAAGTCCGCCGGCCAGGATGTGTCCCTCGCCACCCAGGGCAGGGTCTTCACCGAGCTCCTGGCTCACTGGGGCCTGGACGAACCGCTGGTGGCGGCCCACGACTTCGGCGGCGCCGTTTCCCTGCGAGCGCACCTGCTGCACGGGGCTCGCTACCGCGCGCTCGCCCTGGTCGACCCGGTCGCGCTGGCCCCGTGGGGCTCCCCCTTCTTCCGGCTCGTCGGCGAGCACTCCGACGTCTTCGAACAATTGCCTCCCGCCCTGCACCGAGCGCTGGTGCGCGAGTACGTGAGCTCGGCCAGCAGCCCTGGCCTGCACCCCGCCGTGCTCGACCGGCTCACCCGGCCCTGGCTCGACGACCTCGGCCAAGCGGCCTTCTACCGTCAGATCGCCCAGGCCGATCAGCGGTACACCGACGAAGTACAGGACCGGTACGGCGAGCTCAGCATGCCGACGCTGGTGTGCTGGGGCGAGGACGACAGCTGGATTCCCGTGGCGAAAGGACGGGAGCTCGCCGCCCGCATCCCGGGCGCGCGCCTTGAGCCGATCGCCGGTGCGGGCCACCTCGTACAGGAGGACGCGCCCGCCGAACTCACAGCCGCGCTCATGGCCTTCTTCCAAGAACCGCGCTGACCTCCCGCACGACCCGGAGTCACCTTCCCGTCAGAGAGAACCCGACGGCTGAGCCCCCCCCCATGACGGGGCGTCGTGGGGGGGCGCAGGCGCCGAGTCGCTTGGACCGGTGCCGGGAGATCGTTCAGGACGTGGGCGGGAGGCAGACCTCGCCCGTGCCCAGTTTGATGATGGCCCGGGGCCTCATGGGCTCCTCACCTCGTCGGGAGAGCAGGACGACCTCGTCGACCGCCGCCGACAGCGTGCCGAGCCTGGCGGCGCACTCGGCCGCCAGGTGTTTCGGGTCTCGGGTGCGGCCGAGGGAGAGATGCGGGGTGAAGCGGCCACCGCGCCCGAGGCACAGGGGGAACCGCAGTTGCAACTCCCGCTGGAGACGGACCCAGGGTGCGAGTTCCGCCGCGGCCGGATCGAGCCAGACCGTCGCGTAGTGCCGGTGCCGGAAGTACCGCACACCGGCGAGGCGCGCCGTGAACGCCGCGCCGGCCGCCGCCCCGGCGGAGAGCAGCGGCAGGGCACGCGCGAACTCCTCCTCCGGTACAAAACCGAACAGCAGGTTCACATGCGGCGGCCACCGCCGTACTTGCGGATCATGCTCCCAGCGGATGTCCTGGATCGCCGGCCAGAGCTCGCGCGGCGGCAGCCACGCCACGGCCGTCCGGGCCGTCGGCGCCACCTCGAGCACATCCTCCGTACCACCCGCGCCGAAGTCCGGATTTCTGTCCACCGGGTCATGGTCGCAGGAAAGACCGCTATACACCGTCTTGTCCGGGCTCGACCCCGGAACCGTGACAAGATCATCCCATCGACGTAGCGGGCGAACGATTCACCAGGTGAACGGCGCGATATCGGATCAAGCGCGCCGGGCGGCACGGCCATCCTTGTGCGCGTATCCAACTCATCGGCGGGCGTGGGCATTCCGGTGCCCATCGCCTCCCCTGGCCAAGGAGTCCCCCTTGAGTCTTCGTCGTATGGTGACCGGCGTTCTCGGAGCCGCCGCCCTCGTGTTGACGTCCCTCGGCGCGGTGACCGCCCAGTCGAGCCCCGCCGCAGCGGACCCGTGCGGCTTCTACGAGACCGGCTCCGACGCCTTCTACAACCACTGCACCTCCGACGGCTCGCGGGTGGTCATCCACGTCAGGGTCGCCTACGCGGCCGACTACGAGCGGTGTGTGGCGCCCGGCAGGACCTGGCTGGGCTCCGCCGCCAAGATCCAGGGCGCGCACTACGTGGGCCGCACCTGCTGACGGCCGGTCATTTCGCATAGGTTCACAGGCCGCAGGGCCGGGGCCTGGGCACGGACGCTCAGACCCCGGCCCCACGGCACCTCCTCGACCGCCCGCCCATAGCCGGCGACGGCCAGTGCGACAGCCCGGTTCACGTCCACCCCAGCTCGGTGTACCGGTGGCCCGCGCGGAAGCGTTCGATGGCGGTGCGGGTGTAGGCCACGATCGGCTCCGGCAGGGCGTCCGGGCTCCACCAGCGCCAGGCCAGGCACTTGTCGGCCTCGCGGATCACCGGCTCCCCCGCCCACCGCCGTACACGGAAGACCAGGTGCAGGCGCGGCCGACTGCCCGGCGTGTCGCAGAGGTGCAGGATGTGCGCGAGTTCGGCGTCCTCGGGGTGGATCAGCAAGCCCGCTTCCTCGTACGCCTCCCGCACGAGGCACGCGATCGCGCTCTCCTGTTCACCGCGCCCGGCCAGGAAGTGCCATTCGCCGCCGGCGAACACGCAGTCGGGGTGACGCAGGCCGAGCAGGACTTCACCCTGTGCGTTCTCCAAGTAGAGATGCACACCTCAAGGGTTGAAGGGCTCAGCCGCAGACGCGGCACGGTCTCCGGGGCGAACCACCGCAGCATGATCCCTTCGGTGAGGCGAAGGGAGTCAGGATCTCCGTTCCAGTGGCCCACAAAAATCTGGACGGGCACGGTCGCCCCGCCGAGGGCCGTCGCGTACACCACTCGGAACTCCTGGAGGACCGGCAGCACGAGGCCGGCCTCCTCCCACAGTTCCCGGCGGGCTGTCTCTCCAGGGACCGGTCGACCGGCTCGCGTCCCCCGCCGAGCAGGGACCAGGCGCCGGGCTCGCAGATGCCGGGCAGTTGGTCCCGCAGGTGCAGAAGGTACTCGCCGCCGTCGTTGACGATCAGGACCGACGCCTTCTGCGGCTCCGGTCGGATCGAGTCGGAGTCGATCGCGCCGGTCCCCATCCGTACGTCCTCGTGAGCCGCCGCCACCGCGTCCCCCAGAAGTCACGCGCCTTCGATGTCGCCCAGCCCGACGAGAGTAGCCCCCTGGGCGACGTCACAAGGCGCGAGTCGGCCTGCGAAGCGCCCTGAACTGGGGGCCGTAGGTGCCCGGCGCGTAGGGGATCTTGGTCTCCATCAGTTCCACGGCCGGATCCTCCAGTCCCCGCATCGCGTGCAGGGCCGCGCCCAGGCTGCGGTGGCCGCCGCCGGCCCAGGCCGCGTCGAGCCTGTCCAGAACGGTGCTGTACGTGGCGTCGAAGCGAAACAGCAGCTGCCCGACACGGGCCGGCGGGTTGGGCCAGCCGCCCACCGGGACCGGGGCCATGGGGCGCACGTCGGGGAACGGTACGGGCCCGCCGACGTACTTCCAGCCCTCGTCGGTCTCGCGCAGTTCCCGGCCGTGGTAGATCTCGCCGAAGGCGTAGTAGTGCGCCGGATGGTCGTCCTCGAACGAGTCGGCCGGGGAGCCGGCGGTGCCCTCCCCCTGCTCCCTGATGATCTCGATGGCACGCTCGACGTCCTCGAGGGTCTCGACCGGCCGCAGGTCGTCGCCACCGACGTACTCGGACAACTGTCCGCGCACCGACAGTTGCGGCCTCACTGCCCGGAACGCCTTCTGCATGTCCTCGTAGAACTCGCCGACCGTGGGTGCCGCCTGCACGCTCCTGACCAGCGATTCCTCGGGAGCCTCGATCGCCATCATCACGTCACGGACGAACGGTTTCGTCAGGCCGGACAGGTAGACCGTCACGCCGGCCCGCACACCTCCGGGCAGCGGACCGGGATAGACGGGCGCCGCGGCCTTGATCTGCGGTCTCCCGCCCACCGCCACGAGCAGGTTGCAGACGATGCCCAGGTGGTACATCTCGTCACCGACGATGCGCCGGATCATCCGCGCCACCTCGCTGCCCCGGTCCCTGACGGACCACCAGCCGCACAAGTACGGGGGAATGGTGGCGAGTTCGAGTCCCACCGCGACCTGGAGAGCCGATCTGAGCCAGCCGACCCCGCGGTCGTTCTTCGGAACGGCCAGCAGACGCGCCACAGACCCGAGGCCGGGCGCGGCCAGCGGCGCGGTCGCCGGCGCCGCTGTGGCCTCCGCCGCACCGGCGACCGCGGCGGGCGCGCCGGCCGCCAGGGCCGCCGACGCCAGAAAAGTCCTGCGCTTGAACGGAGCAACCGCCGGACTGCCCGACTCTTCGCTCATACCCGTCACCCTCGCCTCAGCTGGAAGCCGTGGGCCCACCGCGACTCGACAGAACCGGGGACCCTGTCAACAGCACGCGAAGCTAGCAGCCCTCACCGCCACCACCTGGGCACACAAGCCGAGCCGTTCGTCGACCTCCACCCTGTCGGTCCAACGCGCGGACTTCCGGCGGGAGGCCGGCCGCAAGCCGCCGGCACCGCGATCAGCCATCGGTGCCGGCGGCCATCCGCAGGGCGGGTGCGTGTACCGGGCGCCCGGCTGCGGCGGGCGGTCAGTTGAAGGGGTCGAGTGTGAGGTACGCCTGGCGCGGGCTGCCGTCGTGTACGAGGGACTCGTGATGGCCCACGTCGTCGAAGGCGAACGCGTACGCCTTCCCGTCGGCCATCTGAGCGTGGATCTTGCGGGCGTAGTGGTTGGTGACGTCGTCCTTGTAGAAGGCGGCCGCACTGGAGTCGGGCTGGTTGGGGTTGACCAGCAGCGTGGAGCGGTTGAACCCGGCGCACAGCGTGCGCGAGATCGGGCCGCGCACCAGGTCGTTCGGCGCGTCGAGTTTCCGGTGGCAGCCGAAGACCGAGGCGGCGTCGGGTTTCTGGAAGGCGGTGACGGTGGTGCCGGCGCTGTTGGTGAAGTTCATGACGCCGCCGGAGACCCTGCCGTAGTACTTGGTGCCCGGCTGATCGGCGAACGGCGTGACCGTCAGGGTCGAGGTGGAGTACTTCTGCCAGACGCGGTTGATGTAGTCGTCCATGACGGTGGTCGGCAGTGCGCCGGTCTCCAGTCCGTAGAGCGGCGACAGAGCGCGCAGCACGGTGCCGTCGGGACGGGTCTGGATCAGGTTGGCCCAGCCTCCGGGCTGTCCCCTGAGGGCGTTGAAGAAGCCGTTGTAGCCGCCGGGCTTGAGGCGGCCGGTGCTCGCGGTGGTGCCGTCGGCTCGCTGCACGCCCACGGCGTAGGGCGCGGAGAACATGTCGACCTGAGTGCTGTTGATCCACAGGCCGGAGTCGTTCAGTGTGTACTCCGACCAGTTGAACAAGATGTTCCGATTCGGGTCGGTGGGGTTCTGAACGGCGGGTTGGACCAGGCCCCCGGTGGTGAGCTTGAACACCAGTTTCTGGCCGTAGGAGAAGTACACGCGGCCTGAGAACTTCGGCATGCGGATCGTCGTCGACTGACCTGCCGCCGGTCCAGGGATCGCTGCGTCGGGCGCGGGGGTCGGTGGGTTCCCGCCCGCCGGCCAGGGGTGGAAGGTGCCGTTGGCGTCGGCCCAGCCCTGCCGTCCGGTCGACAGTTCCGTACCGAGGTTGTAGATGTACACCTGCTCGCCGCGGGCCGAGTTGTTGGTGATCTTCAGAGGGATCGTGGCGGGGACGGCGGCGTGGGCCGGGGTGCCCCCTCCGGTGGCGAGCAGTGAACCGGCGACGGCCGTCGCGAGGGACAACCCGGCGGCCGCGGCCCGGCGTCTGAGTGTGCGTAACATGCTCTGTCTCCGTTCGACATGGGCCGATTCAGGAAGTTCTGAGAGCGCTCTCAGAGTTGCGCTCTGGTTCGGACCTGTCAATGAGTCGAGCGTCCGGACCGACGGCAGCCGACCGGCGAATCAGGCGGGTACGTCACCGATCAGGCGGGTACTGGCACCGATCAGGCGGCGAGAGGTCCACACGGCGAGCGAGGTCACGGGCCGCTTCGGCGCCTCCGGTACGTCGGGCCATGATGTCCCGCACCGGCTCGGGCAGTTCGTCCCGGTGGAGACGGAAAGCGTCGCGCCCCTTGGTCGGCCCCACGCCGCTGGACGCCTCGTCGAAGACGATGGCTGGAGGGTGAGAGGCCGCCGACGCGAGGGCGGGATCTCGGTCGAGTGGCAGGGGACCCCGCCGCTTTCCGTGTGGCGGCGGGGCCGTTCCGTTCTCCGTCCCGTGGAGTCAGCGGCTCCGGGTGAAGACCTTGTGCTGGGTGGAGCCGGTGGAGCAGAGCTCCTTCTCGGCGGCCGTCATCTTGCGGGACTCGACCACGACCGCGCTGTGCCGACCGTCCGTGCCGTTCGGGGCGGGGCCGGTGATCGCGTCGGGTACGAACCAGTAGCAGTGGCCCCACTCGGGGTCGTCGTAGTGGGTCTGCCAGATGCCCGTTATCTGCCGCATCACCTGGACACGGGAGATCCAACCCACCTCTCCCGGCTGCACGGACACCGTGAAGGAGCTTGTCTCCGTGTGCGAGCTCTGCCAGGTGTGGTTGTACGTCGCGGTCACACTGGCGGTGATGATGCCTTCGATGCCGCCGCCGACGGTGACCTAACCTCCCACCGAGTGGGAGGAGCCCACGGTGTACATCGTTTGGAGCAGCGGGATTTGTCGCACCGGCGTGGATTCACCTGCGGGCAGCTGGGCAGCACGGACCCGTCGGCGATCAGCACGCCGTGCCGCCACGCGGGCGTCCCGCGGGTCGGCCGGTGACCGCAGTCGCGTTGTGCGCGCAGCCGGCCTGGGCGTGCCCCTTGTAGAGGCGCATGTGGATGCCCCCCGAAGGCACGGAGGGCTCCTGGTCTGCTGCGGTTCATGCCCGTTGTCACACACCCCGCTCGGGATCCCATGCCGGGGAGACCCATACCGAAGGCCAGGAACCAGGAGCCAGGAGCCAGGAGTGGAGACGATACGCACCGTCTTGCTATAGTGGGCGCGTGGCATTCTTCTACTTTCTCTGAGTCCGGGCGCGGCCGACGCCGCCGTTTCCGCCGCCCGTAGACACTTCGCATCCCCAGGGAAAGTCACATGCGCGAACGCGCTCATATCGCCGCACCCGCTGCCGTGGCGCAGCTCTCCGTCAAGGACGTCACCAAGTCCTACGGCACCCGGACCGTCCTCGACCAGGTCTCCTTCACCGTCCGCCCGGGCGAGAAGGCCGCCGTCATCGGCGAGAACGGCTCCGGCAAGTCCACCCTGCTGCGGCTGCTCGCCGCGATCGAGGCGCCGGACGCCGGGGAGATCACCGTCAGCTTCCCCGGTGGCGTCGGTCACCTCGCCCAGACCCTCGACCTCGACCCGGACTGCACCGTGCAGGACGCCGTCGACCTCGCCTTCGCCGAACTGCGCGACATGGAGCGCCGGCTGCGTGCGGCGGAGGAGCGCCTCGGTGAGGCGTCGGCGGAGGAACTCGCCGCGTACGGCGATCTGTTGACGGCGTACGAGGAACGTGGCGGGTACGAGGCGGACGCCCGCGTCGACGCCGCCGTGCACGGGCTCGGGCTCACCGGGATCACCCGTGACCGCGTGCTGGGCTCGCTGTCCGGGGGTGAGCAGTCGCGGCTGGCGCTGGCCTGCGTGCTGGCCGCCGCTCCTGAGCTGCTGCTCCTCGACGAGCCGACGAACCACCTCGACGTGACCGCCGTGCGCTGGCTCGAGGAGCACCTGCGCGCACACCGCGGCACCGTCGTCGCGGTCACCCATGACCGCGGCTTCCTGGAGCGCATCGCCACCACGATCCTCGAGGTGGACCGGGACGCACGCACGGTGCGCCGG
The DNA here is from genome assembly GCF_040612485.1 of Streptomyces sp. NPDC006385. Lineage (NCBI taxonomy): Bacteria > Bacillati > Actinomycetota > Actinomycetes > Kitasatosporales > Streptomycetaceae > Streptomyces > Streptomyces sp. NPDC006385. The sequence continues at coordinate 32,385 of NZ_JBEXQG010000067.1, read as the reverse complement.
TACGGCGACGGCTGGGCCGGCTACCGCACCGCGAAGGCCTCCGCCCGGCGCCGCGCGGAGCAGGAGTACGCCGACTGGCTGGAGGAGGTGGCTCGTACCGAGGAGCTGCTGGAGGCCGCCGGGCGGCGGCTGGCCGGCACCGGCAAGGATCCTCGGCAGGGCTTCGGCAAGCACCGCCGCTCCCACGAGGCGAAACTCGGCGGACAGGTGCGGGCGGCTCGCGAACGGCTCGCCACCCTGCGGCGCAAACCGGTGGCGGCGCCACCGGAACCCCTGCGGTTCACGGCGGCACTGACCGCGGCGGGCGGCGAGCACCCTGCCGGTCGCCCGCTCGCCGAGCTCGACGGCGTGGCGGTCGGCGAACGGCTGCGCCTGGACGGGCGGTTGACGATAGCGCCCGGGCAGCGGTTGCTGGTCACGGGCGAGAACGGGGCGGGCAAGACGACCCTGCTGCGCGTCCTGTCGGGCGACCTCGAACCCGACGCGGGCGCGGTGTCCCGCCCGGCGCGGATCGGTTACCTGGCGCAGGAGCTGCCCGCGCGCTCCACGCGGCTGCCGTTGCTCGCCGCCTTCGCGGCCGGGCGGCCCGGGCTGGCGGAGGAGCACGCCGAACAGCTCCTGGCGATGGGCCTGTTCCGTGCGGAGGACCTGCACGTGCCGGTGGCGGCGCTGTCCGCGGGACAGCGGCGGCGGCTGCAGATCGCCCGCCTGGTGACCCGGCCCGCGGACCTCCTCGTCCTCGACGAGCCGACGAACCACATCGCACTCGACCTGGTCGAGGACCTGGAGGCGGCGCTCGCCACGTACCCGGGTGCGGTCGTGGCGGTCTCGCACGACCGCGGTTTCCGGCGGCGGTTCGAGGGCGAACGGCTGGAGCTGCGCGACGGCCGCAGATGCTGACGGTGGAACCGGTGCGCGGGGACGGCGTGTTGAGGGGATGTCCGTCCGCGTCGTACGACGCGGTGCGGGCTGTCACCGGGCGTGCCGGCTCCCGTACAGTCCGTGGCACCAGCACCCGTTCCGTGGCATCGAGCGCTTCGCCGCGGCAAGCCCAGCGGTCGACCAGGAGAAGACACATGGACACCGAAGCCGGCCTCGGCTCACCCCCGCACGTTCCCGGAACGGAGCGGCCGGTCCCCGAGGCCGAGCCCGGCCTCGTGGCGCGGTGGCAGGCGGGAGGAGGTCAACTGGTCGAGCTGCTGTCGCAGGTACGTGAGCGGATCGGCGGCGTCGCCGCCTTCCGTCTCGGGCCGAACCCCACCGTGCTCGTCACGGATCCGGGCGCGGTCCAGCACGTGCTCGCCCGGCACCCGGACCGCTATGTCAAGCGCTCGCACCGCGCTCGCCTCCTGGTGGGCGACGGCGTCCTGTCCGCGACCGGTGAGGCGTGGCAGCGGCAACGCCGGTTGCTCCAGTCCCAGTTCACCGGCACCGGCATGCGCCGCTACGACCGGCGGATCACCGAGGCGGCCAGGACCACCGCCGAGCGCTGGGAGTCGTACGCCCGTACCGGGCAGACCTTCGACGTCGGGCAGGAGATGCACCGCTTCGCCCTGGACGCCATCTGGCGCTCGCTGACCGGCCATTCCCTCGACGACGGGACCGAGCGCGAACTGGCGGCCGTGTCGGCCGTGGGGGCCGCGCTTCCGACGCTGCCCGCGGACGTCACCGACGCCGAGGCCGCCGTGGCCGCCGATCTCGCCCGTATCGACGCGGTCGCCCTGCGCGCCATCGAGGCGGCCCGCGGCGGGGAAGCGGGCCCGGACGGTCCGGGCCTGCTGCACATCCTGATCGACGCCGGCACCGAGCGCCCCGAGTACACCGACCGGCTGATCCGCGACGAGCTGGTCACGTTGCTCGCGGCCGGGCACGAGACCACCGCCACGACCCTGACCTGGCTCCACCTTCTCCTCGACCGGCATCCCACCGCCCGCGAACAAGCTCTCGCCGCCGGCGAGGCGGGGTCGGCGCAACGCCGCGAGGCCATTCGGGCGCTGGTCCACGAGACGCTCCGGCTCTACCCTTCCGCATGGGTTCTCCCCCGCCACGCCGCCGAGGACGACACCCTCGCCGGCTACACCGTCAAGGCGGGCACCGACGTCCTGGTCTGCCCGTACCTGACGCACCGCGATCCCGAACTGTGGCCGGACCCGGAGCACTTCGACCCGCGGCGCTTCACCGCCCCGGGCGGCCGTCCCACCCACCCGGGCGCCTACTTTCCCTTCGGCATCGGTCCGCGGGCCTGTCTCGGCCTGCAGTTCGCGCTCCGCGAATCGACCGTCCTGCTCGAACACCTGCTGCCGGCCCACACCCCTGCCTTCGCCGCCACCCCGGCAAGGGCGCGGTACGGCATCACCGTCCGCCCCGACGGCCCTTCGCCCGCCACCCTGAAGCCGCCGCTCGCCTGAGGCGGCCGGTGCCTGGTGACCGTGGTCAGGGGAAGCGGAAGGTGCCCGCCCGCTCCGTCCACTCCCGCGCCGAGAGGGCGAGAAGTGCCTCCGTTTCCTTCGGGTGGGGCAACGGACCGTGGTCTCCTGTCACTTGGAGGGCGGAGGCAGCGGTGATGTGGCCCAGTCGGAGGGCTCGGGTCGTTGTCGCGCCCCGCAGCAGGCCCGCGAGGAAACCGGCCGCGAAGGCGTCACCGGCGCCGACCGGCTCGACCACCGTCGTGCGTGATGCCGGCTCCGTGTGGCTGCCCTCGGCGGTGAACGCCGTCGCGGCGTTCGGCCCGTCCTTCACGACGAGGATGCGTGGCCGCGGGAGCAGTGCCCGTATGCCCGCCGCCGTCAGGTGCTCGCCCCACAGTGCCTGTGCCTCGTCCAGCCCGACGAAGACGATGTCGGCCCGGTCGGCCAGTTCGCGCAGCACGGCAGGCGCCGATCCGTCCGGCCACAGGGCGGCGCGGTGGTTGACGTCGAAGCTGACGGCGTACGGACGTGCGCCGGGGTCGGTGGCCAGCGCCCGCAGCACGAGTTGACGGCACGACTCGGACAGCGCCGGGGTGATGCCGGTCAGGTGCAGCAGCGCGGCCGTGCGCAGAGGTTCGCCGTCCAGTGCCTCGGGACCCAGGGCGGAGGCGGCCGAGCCGCGCCGGTAGTAGTGCACGCGGGTGCCGGCGGGGCCCGGGTCCTTCACCAGCAGGCCGGTCGGGCGGTGGGGGTCGGTGCGCACATACGACACGTCGACGCCGGCGGCGGCCACCGTGGCGCGGACGCGGTGGCCCAGGGGGTCGTCGCCGAGCGCCGAGAGCCAGGCGGCCGGGATGCCGTGGTCGGCCAGGTACATGGCGACGTTCGACTCGGCTCCCGCCACCGACAGGCGCAGGTGCGCCGCGTTCAGCAGGGGGCTCGGTGGGTCGGGGGCCAGGGCCGCCATCGTCTCCCCGACGCAGACGACCGAGCCGGGGGTGGGACGCCATGGGGCGGCCATGCGGGATGTCTGCCCCAGTACTCGTGCGGCCGTGCCGCCGCGGTGGAGGCGGTGACCGGTGCCGGTCCCATGAGTGCCCCCGCGCGACTGGAGGCGGTCCGGGCGGGTGGGACGCCGGTCCGTGGTCATCGCGGCGCCTCCGCCACGACGGTGCGGAACAGACGGGCGCGCTTCCTGAGGGCGGTGATGCTGCCGCCGTCGGCGGCGTCGCCGATGAGTGGGGAGCCGACGCCGACCGCGAGCGCTCCCGCCGCGAGGCAGGCGCGGGCGGCGGCCTCGTCGATTCCGCCCACCGGGACCAGCGGTGCCTCGGGGAACGGGCCGCGCAGGGCCTTCAGATAGGCCGCTCCCCCGGCTTGGGCGATCGGGAAGATCTTCAGCGCGGCCACTCCCAGGGCGCGGGCGGCGATGATCTCCGTCGGGGTCAGCACGCCGGCGAGGACCGGCATGCCCAGATCCTGTGCCGCGCGGACTCCGTCACCCAGTCCCGGTGTGACGGCGAAGTCGGCTCCCGCGCCGTGTGCGGCGCGGGCGTCCTCGGCCGTCAGCACGGTGCCCGCGCCGAGGGGGTGGTCCGGGCCGAGGGCGTCGCGGGCGCGTTCGATGACGGAGAGGGCGGCCGTGCCGGTGAGTGACACCTCGATCAGTTCGACGCCCTCGTCGGCCAGGGCCAGCACGGTGCGCAGCGCGGCGTCGGGGTCGTCGCCGCGCACGATGGCGACCAGGCGGTGGGTGGCGAGCGCGGCTGGGAGGTCCACGAACGGTGCTCCTTCTCTGATCTTCACTACGTCGTCGGGGGCGTCGATCCGGTCCAGGTCGCGCCCGGCCTGGACGAGCAGGGCCCTCATCGCCGCCTCCGCGGCCCGCGGGTCCTGGTGGCGTACGGCGTCCAGGACGGCGCGGTGGGCCGGCACGGGGTCCCCGCTGTGCGGGTGGCTGTGCACGATGCGGTCGCGGTGGGCGAGGCCCGGCTCGATGACCATCTCCATGCGGTCCAGCAGTTCGTTGCGGGTGGCGCGAAGCAGGGCGCGGTGGAAGGCGAGGTCGGCCTCGACGGCGCGGGCGGGGTCGGAGCCCCGCGTGTCCATCGCCTCCAGCGCCGTTTCCAGGGCCGCCAGGTCGGCGTCGGTGCGGCGCTCGGCGGCCAGGCGCGCAGCGGCCGGTTCCACGACGGCGCGTACCTCGGCGAGGTCGTGCAGCAGCGTCCGGTCGGCGCCGGTGACGCGGTCGGCGCCCTCGAACCGCCAGCGCAGTACGTCGGCGTCGAGCAGGTTCCAGTCGGCGCGGGCCCTGACGAAGGTGCCGCGCTTCTGGCGGGCGTCGACCATCCCCTTGGCGGCGAGCACCTTCAGGGACTCGCGCAGGGCGGTGAGACTGACGCCCAACTCCCCCTGGAGCGCCACCAGGTCGAGCGTGGCTCCCTCGGGGATCCGGCCGCCCAGAATGCGGCGGGCGAGGGCCTCCACAATCTGGCCGTGCACACCGCGGCGGGCGTAGGGCGTCATGCCGCCCCCAGGGAGGCGACGGCTGTGGCGATCTCCTCCCGGTCCCGGGCGGCCGTCGGGTTCGTCATGGAGGGCTCCCTGTGGATCCGCGCGGCGGAACCACGTTCGCCTGGCACTCTCGCCACGTCAAGATTAATTACTAATTCATGGGAACTGAGTCTGACCAGTCCGGCCTCGATTCACGTCCGGCGCTCCATCGTGACGTTGGTCTGGACCTGACACGTCAGCATGACTAGGCTCTGCCCGGACCTGAGTGAGAGCGCTCTCAGATCGCGGTTGTTCCACCCCACCTCGTTGGAACGACGAAGGGCACCTCCCATGAGACGCACCAGACTCACGTACGCCGGCCTGGCCGCACTCCTCGTCTTCGGTGGCTGGACCGCGGGCGGAACCGGGCCGGCCTCGGCGAGCGACTCCGCCTCCGCCTCCGCCTCCGCCTCCGCCTCCGCCGAACTGCTGCGGGCCATGCAGCGGGACCTCCGTCTGTCGAAGGAGCGCGCCGAGGACAGACTGGCCGCGGAACGCACCGCCATGGACATCGCCTCCGAGGCACGCGGGGCAGCCGGATCCGCCTACGGCGGCTCGTGGTTCGACGCGGCGAGCGAGCGGCTCACCGTGGCCGTCACCGCGAAGGCCCCACCCTCGACCGTGCGGAAGGTCCGGGCCACCGGAGCGGGCGTTCGCACCGTCGCCCACAGTGCGCGCGAACTCGACGCGACCAAAGCCCGCATCGACCGGCTCTCCGCCCCGTCGGGCGTGAGCAGCTGGCACGTCGATCCGGTCGCCAACACCGTCGTCGTGAACGTCGTCCGGGGCAGGAAGACGGACAACGATGTCCGACGGTTCGTCTCGCGCGCCCGCGAAGCCGGACCCGTCACCGTCGACACCGTCGCCGCCGCCCCGCGCACCTTCGCGGCGGGAACGGTCGGCGGCGACCCGTACCACACCGGCAACGTCCGCTGCTCCATAGGCTTCTCGGTGCACGGCGGATTCGTCACCGCGGGGCACTGCGGCCGGCCGGGGGCCGCCGTGAGGGGCTGGGACGGCACCCACATCGGGACGTTCCAGGGCTCGTCGTTCCCGGACAACGACTACGCGTGGGTGAGTGTCGGCAGCGGCTGGTGGACGGTGCCGGTGGTCCTCGGCTGGGGCACGGTCCCGGACCGCCTCGTGCGCGGCTCGGCCGAGGCGCCCGTCGGCACCTCCGTGTGCCGGTCCGGCTCCACGACGCACTGGCACTGCGGCACCGTCCTGGCCAAGAACGAGACGGTCAACTACAGCCAGGGCGCGGTGCACCAGATGACGAAGACCAGCGTCTGCGCCGAACCCGGCGACTCCGGGGGCTCCTTCATCACCGGTGACCAGGCGCAAGGCGTCACGTCGGGAGGCTGGGGCAACTGCTCCGGCGGCGGGCAGACGTGGTTCCAGCCCGTCAACGAGATCCTCGCCCGCTACGGGTTGAGGCTGCACACGGCCTGACCGCGGGCCGGGGAAGCGTTCGGGTGGCGCTCCAGGAGGGGGCGCCACCTTCGGCGCTCAGGCCGCTGTTCGCCTCGGCGGGCCGGAAGTACGAGCCGCTGCCCGTGCGGAGCCGGCCGTAGTGCAGGATGAGGACCATGAGCGTAGTCAAGATCAACGTACTCACCGTCCCGGCCGAGCAGCGCGAGACGCTCGAGAAGCGCTTCGCCTCCCGTGCGCACGCCGTGGAGAACTCCGACGGGTTCGAGTGGTTCGAACTCCTCCGCCCGGTCGAGGGCACCGACAACTACCTCGTCTACACGCGGTGGCGTGACGAGGAGTCCTTCCAGGCCTGGATGGAGGGTCCCATGAAGGCGGCCCATCAGGGCGGCGGTGCGGACGGCGCGGAGCGTCCGAAGCCGGCGGCGAGCGGATCGACCTTGTGGTCCTTCGAGGTCGTCCAGCAGGCGGCACCGGCGAACGACTGACGGTTGCCGACGCAGGTAGCGTCGGGCGCCGGCCTCAGCGAGCGCTCCGTCCGGGCTCGGTGAGGCCGGCCGGCCGGTCGGCGGGCCGAGTCGGCCTCACCGAGTGCTGTCGGTGCGGCAGGCGCGGGGCCGGCGGCGCCGGGCGGCGCGGGCCGCCTGTCCCCAGCAGCGTGCGCGCGATGGCCACGTGCTCGGCGTTCAGTGCCTGCCCTTCCTCCGCGCGCCACAGGGAGTTCTGGAGCACACGCCCCAGCGTCCACGCCCGAGCTCGCTCGCGGTCCACGCCCAGGATCTCCGTCATCAGGTCGAAGCGGTGCGTCAGCCGGCCCTCCTCGAAACGGTTCCACAGCGCGGGCAGCAGCTCGAAGCACGGGTCGCCGGCGAGGGGCTTCGGGTCGATGACCAGCCAGGGCTCACGGTCGGCGGCGAGGACGTTCTCGAAGTGGAGGTCCCAGTGCAGCAGCCGGTCCCCGGGCTCGTCCGCGACCTCCCGCACGGCCGCGGCGCAGTCCTTCAGCAGGCGTACCTCGTCGTCGGCGCCCGCGGTCTGCAGGGTCGCCAGGACGGGCGGCAGCCGCTCGAACAGGCCCGCGGTGATCGCGTCCAGCCGCCGCAGCCCCGCCGGTGCCGGCAGGGCCGTGAGCCGCGCGAGCAGTTCCGCGAGGATGCGGGTCGCCGTCATCACGTCCGGCACGGTCGCCAGCGGCCGCTCCTCGTGGAGCCGTTCGAGCAGCAGCGTGCCGGTCTCCGCGTCCTCGGCCAGCAGATGGACGCAGCCGTCGCCGTCCCAGGTCCGCAGCGCGAGTCCCTCACCGGCCGTCTCGTCGTCGATGTCCTGGAGTTTCAGCGCGGCCCGTCTGCCGTCCGGGCACACCACGGGCAGGACGACCGAGACACGACCGTTCATCGGGGCGCCCTCCTGCCGCAGTCCCCACCGCTCGAGGAAGTCCGCGCCCCGTTCCAGCAATCCCGCGTCCACCGTCACCTCGAAGTCGAGTTCCGCCCTGTCGCCCGCCGGCGCCCCCTCCGCCTGCGCGCCTCCGCCGCCCGGCCACGGCCGACGCCGCGGAGGAAGCGCGGAGTTCGGTCGGCACCGTCGGCATGCGAGGCTAGCGTCCGGAGCTCGGCGCCCTGCTCTCGGTCTGCTGTCCGCGGTGCGGTCGGGTGACCGCCACCAGGACGACGGTGACGCTGATCAGCAGCGACCAGGCGCCGATCTTGTCCACGCCGACGGGCTGCCAGCCGTCGAGTTGGTAGGGGTAGCGCCAGGCGCCCAGGTAGGTCGCGAGGTTCTCCGCGACCCACAGGAAGAAGCCGATCAGGAGGAAGGACAGCGCCAGCGGCATCCGGCGGCGTACACCGCGCACCGTGAAGTGTGCCGAGGTGCCCGCGGTGACGGCCAGCAGCAGGCCGGCCAGGAGCCACCGCGCGTCGGGCAGCCAGTGGTGGCTGAAGAAGTTGACGTAGACGGCCGCGGCGACCACGGCCGTCGAGCGCGGGCGGTACCGGACCAGCTCCAGGTCGAACAGGTGCCAGGCACGACAGACATAGCTGCCGACAGCCGCGTAGAGGAACCCCCCGTACAGCGGGACGCCCGCGAACTTCAGCACGGCCGGCTCCGGGTAGCTCCACGAGCCGAGGGACACCTTCACCAGTTCGAACGCCAGGCCGATGACATGGCAGACCGCGATGACGGCGACGTCCCGGCCGTTCTCCCAGCCGCGCACCCAGAACAGCAGGGTGAGCAGCACACCGTAGGCGACGAGGAGGTCGTACCGGGCGATGGGCAGGCCGGGCAGCAAGGCGGACGCCGCCACGCCGGACAGCAGGGCGATGGCGAACGCGCAGGCCCGCGTCTGTGTCCACGCGAAGTCGAGCAGCTGGCGAACCGATGAGGCCATGGGGCCTGTCATGTTTGTGGTGACCATGATGTGTTCGAGGACGGTTCTGCGGCCGCTCGGGTTGCCGGGCCGGAGCCGAAAATCCGTTGCGGTCACCCTGCCCTCCCCCGGACGCTGTGCCCATGCCCTATGCCCTTCGTCCTGCCGGCCTGTCCGACGCGGCCGCCATCACCGACCTGCTCAACGAGGTCGACCGGATCGAGATAGGTCGGCCCGAGACCGACCTGCACACCGTCGAGGCCGATCTGAAGCGGCCCGACGTCGATCTGGAGCGCGACTCCTGGCTGGCCTTCCACGACGACCGGCTGGTGGCGTACGGCCTGTTGTGGGACGAGTCGGCCGGCGAGCGCGTCGACATCGACCACTACCTCCTGCCCGACCACCAGGACGTCGGACAGCGCCTGCTGGACGCGATGGAGGCCCGCGCCCTGGAGAAGGCCCGCGGCAACGGTGCGGACCGGGCGGTGGTGCACCTGCACCTCAACACGCAGCCCACGCTGGACACCGGTCTGATCGAGAAGCGGGGCTGGTACGTCGTACGGCGCTATCACGTGCTGCGACGGCCGGTGGATCCCGCCGAGGACCTGGTGCCGCAGGTGCCGCCCGGGGTACGGCTGCGGTCGTGCGCCGAGGAGGCGGACCGTGCGCGCGTCCACGCCCTGTACCAGTCGAGTTTCGCCCAGCACTTCGATTTCCAGCCTCGCGGCTACGACCAGTGGCTGCACGACGTGGACGCCGACGCGCTCGACTGGTCGCTGGTGTGGATCGCCAGTACCGAGGAACTGGGCGACGTCGGGTTCCTGCTCGCCCGCGACGACCGTGAGGCGATGGGGTGGATCCGGAGCATCGGCGTCGTCCGTGAGGGCCGTGGGCTGGGCATCGGCGGGCTGCTGCTGCGGAACGCGTTCGCGGCCTTCGCCGCGCGAGGGCGCGATGTGGTGGGGCTCGGGGTGGACACCGCCAACGCCACCGGGGCTCCCGCCCTGTACGCCCGCCACGGGATGGCGGTCCATTTCGCCGTCGACACCTGGGAAGCCGTCCTGAGGTGACGAGCCGCCCGGCGTCGCGCCGCGCATCGACCCCTGGTCGGCCGCGCGCTTTCATCGCGTGAGCCCTCCGGCGCGTGGCCGGGGGGCACGAGGGGCGGCGGTCGCCGCTCCGCGGCCGAAGGGGGAGCCACCTGATGAGACCTTCCTTACCTGTCTTCACGACCGCCGTCCTCGCCGTCTGTCTCGCCTGGCCCGCCGGGGCGGCGGGGGCGGCGAGCGACGACGAGGCCCCGCGCACCGAACGGATCAGCGTGGCCGCCGACGGCACGGGCGGCAACAGTCACTCGGTGGAACCGGTGGTCAGCGCCGACGGCCGCGTCGTGGCCTTCACGTCGAGCGCGACCAACCTGGTGCCCGGCACGGACGTGCCCACCAGCGTGTTCTACCGGACGGCTCCCGGCGCGCCGCTGCGGCGGGTGGTGGTGCCGGGCGAGACGACGTCGACGCCCCAACTGTCCGAGTCGGGTCGCCATCTGACCTTCACCTCGTACTCGGCCACGACCGGGGCGTCCTCCGTGCACGTCCTCGACCTGCGCACCGGTCGCGTCGAACGCCTGGCACCCGCGATGGAGGAGGGCTACCAGGTGTCGTACGGCGTCGCCCCGATCAGCGCGAGCGGCCGGTACGTCGCCTTCGTCGCCCGGCCCGCCGTCGACGAGCACGGCGCGTACGCCTGCCGGGTCATGCTCCTGGATCGCCGCACCCAGCAGGTGCGGCGGGTCAGCCGACCCTCGGACGGCTCGAAGAACTTCCACCAGTGCCGGCAGATCTCCATGAGCGCGGACGGCCGCAAGGGCGCCTACCTCGAGGGCTACGCGGGGCCGTCCGACGACGACCAGGGCGACATCCTGGTGTACGACAGGGTGACCGGACGTACCGTGCGGGCCGACGCCACCCATGACGGCGCCCCGGCCGACAGGTCGGCGATCGCCCCGGTGCTCAGCGCCGACGGCTCCAAGGTCGGCTTCAACTCGGTGGCCTCCAATCTGGTCCCCGGCGTCGACCCCAACGGCGCCGGCAGCACGTCCTGGAACGCCTTCGTCCGCGATCTGCGCACCGGCACGCTCCAGCGGTACGACGGCCGCTCCCCCACCGACCTCACCCAGGTGTCGGGCCTCTCGGTGGACGGCTCGAAGCTGCTCCTGAACACGGCCACCGCGGACCGCGCGACGCTGGGGCTGGTGCTGCGTGATCTGCGCACCGGCCACGAGGAGTTGCTGTCACCGGGGCAGGACGGAAAGCCCGTGACCGTGGGGCGGGCGGCGCTGAGCGCGGACGGGGGGACGGCCGTGTTCGACTCCTACCACCCCGGCCTGGTGCCCGAGGACACGAACCTGGTCGGGGACGTGTTCGTCCGCGCCTTGCGTTGAGCCGCCCTGCGCCCGCCTCGTGCTCAGCGCCTCAGGTCCGAGCCGACCGCCGCCGCGACGACACGGTCCCGTTCTTCGCGGGTGAACAGCCCCTCGGACAGCCAGCGGTCGGCAAGAGCCCGCACCGCCGCGACGAAACGGCCGGAGGACGCGAAGGGAGCCCGCTCCCACAGGACGTCGAGGAAGGTCAGCCCGTCGCCGCGGGCGCGGTTCGGGACACCCGAGTCGGCGGAGCCGAAGACGACGACGGGTTCGGCACGCTGGAAATAGGCGTGGTAGCGGGCGTCGTCCGCGAGGGTGAACGGGGCCAGGGTCAGGCCGTTGGTGGTGAAGTGCAGCGGCCGGCCCTCGGGGTGGATCGCGTCGGCGAGATCGCCGCGGAGGGTGAAGTCCTTGTAGAAGGAGAACGCGCGGAACTGCGTCTGCGGGCTCCGCGCCACCAGCAGCACCGGCCCGTGGAACACCGACTGGACGGTGGGGTCGTCCAGGGCCCGCTCGACGCGCAGGCGGTAGGGGGCGGAGACGCCGACCCGGTCGCCGCGCCGCCAGTTCCCGCGCAGGGTGACATAGCGGCCGGGCACGGCCTCGACCCGTTGCCGTACGCCGTTGACCGTGACCGAGAAGCCGGCCGTGGCCCAGGACGGCACGCGGAGTCTCAGGTCGAGCCTGCCGCCGCCCTCGCGGAAGGTCAGGGTGCGGACGCCCTCGGCCGGGTAGTCGCTGGTCTGCTCGATGACGAGCCCGCGTTCCAGCCATCGCAGGGTCGAGGCCAGGTAGAGGTTGACGTAGAGCGCGTCGCCGTCGGCGGAGTGGAAGTAGACCGAGTCCTGGTACTTGGTGTGGTTCTCCATACCGGTGCCACCGCAGCAGGTGCCGGTGTTGCCGAAGTCGCGCCGTACTCCCGGGCCCATTCCCACGAAGTACGTGACCTCCGGGCTGTCCGTGCTCGCCGCGTCCCGGCGTGAGGCCAGGATGTGGTTGGTCAGGCCCCGCTCGTAGTAGTCCATGTAGGCGGGGTCCGGGTCGTGGAAGAACAACTGCCGGCTCAGCTTGAGCATGTTGTACGTGGCACAGGTCTCGGCGTTCTTGTCGTCCAGGGTGGCCGCGATGGCACCCCGGGCGCGGAACATCTCGCCCTGGCCGGTGCCGCCCAGGCTGTACGTCCGGGGGCCCGCGACCATGCCCCAGAAGTTGCGGGCCGCGGCGGCGTACTCCTCCTCGCCTGTGTGGTCGAACAGCCGTAGGTAGCCGGTGAACTGCGGGATGTGCTGGTTGGCGTGTCTGCCTTCCAGGATGTCCCGGTTCTCGGCGCAGGCGTGCAGCAGCGCGGTGTTGTCGAAGCAGCGGGCGGCGGCGAGGTGTTCCCGCCGTCCGGTGAGGGCGTACAGGTCGGTCATGACCTCGTTCATGCCGCCGTACTCGCCGGCGATGTAGATCGACCACATGCGTTCCAGCTGGGCCTTCGGCAGCCGGCCGAGGCGGCTGTACACCCAGTCGCCCATCTTGGAGGCGATGGACAGCGCCTGGTCGTTCCCGGCCAGGGTGTGCGCGTCGAGGAGGCCGCGCATGATCTTGTGGCAGGTGTAGTACGGCGCCCAGATGGTCGGGTACGTCGTGTAGCTCTCCAGCAGGATGAACTGCGTCTCCGGGTACGCCGCCAGATAGCCGGGGTGACTGGGCCTCGGGTCGCCGTGCTCCGCCAGGGCCTGCTGGCATTCACCGAGCGCGCCGACCAGGTGGTCGAGCTTGGCCTTGAGGGCGCGCTCCCCGGTGTCGGCGTACGCCTGGGCGACGAGGGTGAGGAAGTGGCCGCCGTAGTGGCCGCGCAGATTGCCGTCGGAGGTCTCCCAGCCGCCGGGCGGCAGGGCGCCGCGGGTGTCGAGTCCGGCGTTGGCGCGGAAGACGGCCAGGATGCGGTCGGCCGGGTAGGACCGGGCGTAGTCGAGCATCAGGTCGCGCTTGCGGCGGAAGACGCCGTCGCCGAGGGTCACCTGGTCCAGGGGGAAGGGTCGTACCGCCCAGGTGGGCGGGGCGGGCGCCGCGTCCCTCGCGGTCGGGGCGGACGTGGCGGCCGCCGTGGTCCGGGTGGGCGCGGAGGCGTGCGCCAGTGGGCCGGAGGCCATGACCGGGGCGGCGGCCGCGGTGCCGGCGGTGATCCTCAGCACGCGGCGGCGGGAGGGTGGTGGGGACATGCGCGGACTCCGATCGTCGATGGGCGGCGGGCATGGGCCGGGAGTACGGCGGCCCTCGGTCACGAGGGGGCGGTCGTCACGGTGACCGTGGCCGTGGCCCGGTAGGTGGTCCCCGGCACGGTTCCCGTCACCTCGAAGGTCCCCGGCCCGGCGTACTGGTCCGGCCGCACCGGGTCCCAGGTCACCGGGATCCGGCTGTCCTTGGAGCCGTCGTTGTAGGTGGCGACGACGGTCGCCGGGAGTGCGGGTGCCCTGCCGGTGCGGGTGGTGACGCGCTCCTGCGCGATGCTGGTGATCTCGACCGCGTCGGTGTGCCGTACCCACACGGTGGCGGTGACGGGCTGCGCGGTCCGGTCGGCGAGGCCGGTGAGCCGCACGCTGGTGCCGCCCTCGGCGACCTGCTCCTCGGTGAGGGCCGGCCAGGCCACGGGTGAGCGCGCCGCCGAGCCGTCGGCGTAGACCAGCGTCACCTGGTCGGGCAGGTCGGGGATCGTGCCGCGTGCGGTGGGGACATGGACCTCGCGCACGGACTCCGGCGGCTCGGCGTACACCTTCCACTCCTGGACGCCGAGGGCCAGGTTCGGGTGTCCGGTCAGCCGGGCGCGCAGTGCGGTCGTGGTGACGGGTGTGAAGGTGGTCCTGTTGTAGCGGTCCTCGGCGGTTCCGTAGCCGGTGGGTGAGTCGACCTCGCGCCAGGTGTCGCCGTCGCGGTACTCGATGACCCAGGACTCGGGGACCCCGACGCCGTCCGCCGCGCCGGGCTGCGCGTCGCGGAAGAAGTACAGGTCGGAGCCGTCCACGCGGACGGGGTCGTCCCAGGTGTACCGCACCCATTGGGTGCCCTTCTCCGGCCAGCTTCCCCAGCGTGGGGCGTCGGCGGAGGAGGCCGGTTCGCGGCCGTCGTTGATGGCGGCCACCGACTCCCAGCCCGAGGTGTAGGACGCGGTGGGGGTCGCGTACGGCGCCACGTTCACCTGCCCGTCGCCGAGGTCGTCGACCTTGACCACGACCTTCTTCGACGACTGCGACGCGCCGTCGGTGGCGGTGAGTTCGAGGGTGTACAGGCCGGCCCTGGTGAAGCGGGCGACGGTCGTGGGGGTGCGCGGGTCGTCGAAGATGACGGTGCCGTCCTCGGGTGCCTCCACCGCCTGCCACGCGGCGGAGAGCTTCCGCTCCGGGAGCCCGTCGTCCTCGACGACGCCCGTGAGCCGGACCTGGCCGGGCCGGTTGTACGTCGTGTCGCGCCACGCCTCCACGTACGGGGGCTGGTTGCGGGCGGCCGGGGGGCGCTCGCCGGTGGCGAACGCCTGGATCTCCGTCAGGCCGCTGGTGTGACCGTCCCGGTGCCGCAGCAGGACCCGCAGTTTCTCAGTCGTCACCTGCTTGAACCGCACCTGGTTGAGGTTGGCCCTCGGACGGACCGGCGACTTCACCGGTCCGGCCACGTCCTTCCACCGTCCGTCGCCGCCCTCGTACTGCACGGTGTAGAGGGCGGGTTCGGCGTATCCGCCGGGCCGTTTGTCGCTGGAGAAGTGGAGCCGGACGTCGTCCACCTCGCGCGGGCGCCCGAAGTCGATCTCGTACCAGTCCTCGGCGTTGCCCGAGCCCCGGGCGCCCCAGAAGGGCTCGTTGACGGTGAACCCGTCGACGGCTCCTGCCGCTGGGCGCCCCCGCTCCTCGTGGGAGGCGCGGGCCGCGGCACCGGCGGCGAGGTTCTCCTCGGCCACTCCCGTGAGGTCCCGGCCCGCTTTGGCGAAGAGGTCGGTGACGCGGTCCCGCGGACCGTACTCGACGTCCTGCGGTGCGGCGACGGCCGTGCGCAGAGCGGTCGTTCGCGCCTTGGCGTCACCCCCGTCGGGGAAGGTCACCCTGCGGGTGGCGGGGTCGTAGACGAGGTGGGTGAGGGAGTCGGCCGTGAAGGCGAGCCTGCCGTCGAGGTAGACGGAGTAGCCCTCGGGGACCCGCTCGCCGTACGGCCGTCTCCCGTCGCCGGGTTCGTCCCACAGGACGGCCACGTCGGTGCCTCGGTAGTTGATGTCCGTGACGGCGAAGTGGGGCCAGTCGACGTCGATCGGCCACAGTTCGATCTTCCGGTCGGTGCGGGGGCGGAAGCCCATCGCGTCCTCGATGACGGTCCAGTTGGTGGTGCCGAGGATGGTGTGGTGGATCCAGGAGCGGTAGCCGATCCGCTGCGGGTCGGCGCTGCCGTCGGCCCAGAACTCGTTCTGGTCGGGCCACCGGTTGTCGCCGTCGATGTAGTGGGCCCAGGCGTTCCAGGACAGCAGCTTCTTGTACCAGGTGCGGTCGATGTACTTGTTCGGGTACTTCCGCAGCACCGAGGACAGGAAGCGGAAGGTGACGGTGGAGTTGATGACGGAGAAGTTGTTGCTCCCCGGATGCCCCTGCTCGGCCGCCTGCGCCTTGTCGGCCTGGTTGGCGGTGAAGAACGGGAAGACGGGGTACTGCTTCGCGTCCGCCCACAGCCGCAGGGCCTGAAGGTACTGGGGGTCCTCGTCCGGGGTCGGCATCAGTCCCACGCTGTACGGGTAGTAGTTGTTGATCTCCTTCCAGGGCACGAGGCTGTCCGAGGCCACGTGGCGGTGCTTGAGCAGCTTGTCCTTCGGGTCCCACAGGTACTTCAGGACCGCGTCCTTCACCCGCTTCGCGACGCCGCGCATCTCGTCGGCCTTCGCGCTCTCCCCGAGCAGGTCGTAGGCGCGGGCCGCGGCCGTGGCGTTGCTGTGGACGTACGCCGACTCGGCGCGGTCCAGGTTCCCGGGCTTCCAGTCGAAGGACACCGCGTCGGCGTCGTTGCCGGTCATGGCGCCCCAGTCGTACTCGATGAGGCCGTTGCCGTCGTGGTCGTAGCTCTCCAGCTGGCCGCGGACGTCGCCCTCCGCGTACCGGGCGAGGTTGCGCACAATGCCGTCGGGGCCGCCGTGCACCTGGTAGGAGCGCCAGGCGGCCTCGGAGATGTACTGGGTGTAGCTGTTGGACCAGTTCTCCGGGTCGCCGGGGTTGTCGGTGTACTTGCCGTTCTTGGAGACCTCTCCGGCCGACACCCATGGGCCGTAGGAGTAGCTGGGGTCGCGCAGGTACTTGAGGTCGTCGACGAACATGCCGACGGTCAGGGCGATGGCGTTGTTGTAGCCGAGGACGCCCTCCATGGAGGTGGGGAACTGGTAGTCGCTGCCGGGGATGTCGGCGTCCAGGTAGTTGTAGCGCAGCAGCCACCAGCGGTAGTACAGGGTCTTCTCGATGTTGTCGTCCGGGATGTCGAGGTAGGGCAGGTTCTCGGCCCACCAGCGGTTGTACGTCTGGACGTGGCGGCGGAAGGCGGTGGCCGGGGTCGCGGTGCGCACGGCGTCGTACTCGGGTCGGGAGCGGGCGATCTCCTCGGTGACGAAGCCGAGTTGGACCTTCAGGGTGACGGTTTCGCTCGCGGGGACCGCCAGGGTGCGCGTCAGGCTCTCGCCGTCCGCGGTCATGCCGTCGCCGCTCAAGCGGGGGAAGACGGTGGTGAGGTTGTTCTTCGCGGCCACCGTGCCGGTGAGTTCGCGGCCCTCGGCGGTGGTGGTGTACGGGGACGAGGCGCGCAGTGTGACGTGGTGGCCCGCGGAACCGGTGTTGGTGAGGGCGAGGTTCGTCACGGCGACGTTGGCGTCGGTGAGGAACTTGGTCTGCGTGACTTTCAGGCCGGTGGCCTCGTGGGTGAACTCGCCGCGCCAGTGACTCGGGGTCTGGGCGCGTGCGCCGGTGTCCTCACGGAGGGTGAGCTTCTCTCCGTTCACGACCAGGTCGACGGTGTACGCGGACCGGTTGTCGATGCTCTCCCAGTAGGCGACCTTGCCGGCGAAACCGAGCCGCGAGGGGTCGTGTTCCTTCATGAACACCGCACGGCCCCGCGTGAACAGCCAGTCGCCCGCCGGGTCCTCGCCCTTGCGGGCCAGCATCCGGTCCATCCAGAAGTCGGTGCCGTCGCCGGCCCTGCGGTCGGCGTCGTACTGGGCGCGCAGGGTGCGGTGGGTGGTGAAGCCGGCCGGGAGTTCCGGCACGGGCTCGGTGGCCCCGGAGAAGACCGGATGGCCGATGGCCGAGTTGTCCGCTGCGGCCGGTGTGGCGGCGGCGAGCGAGGCCAGCAGTCCCAGGGCCAGCGCTCCGGCCAAGGGTGTGCGGTGGTGTCGTCTTCGTGATCCGTGCACGTCTACCTCCCGGGGGGCGTGGTCCGCGGCTGCGTGGTCGGCAGCCACACGCGCATCGTCGAGGGCCCGCGACCGGCCCAGGAGTGGTAGGGCACCAGGACGATGCCGGTGCGCTCGGCGGCGGGCGCGAAGGCTCGGTCCAGCGGCCGGTACGGCCATGCGGCGTCGCGCGGCTCCTGCGATGCGGCGAGTTCGCCGGGCGCCACGACGGTGTCCTCGGGCCCGTCCTGCGGCTCGCCGGCCGTGTCCACCCGTACGGCGTCGACCTCGCGCCCGCCCGGCAGGTCCGCGGACTCCGCGCAGTACACCAGCGGTCCGCGCTGGACGGCCACCGTGCCGCGTACGGCGTCGATGCGCGGGTCGGGCGCGATCCAGCGGGGGGCCATGGGCAGATCGAGCCGGATCTCGTCGCCGGGCCGGAAGATGCGGGTGACGGTGGCGGTGCCCGGAGGGACGGCCCGGCGTGTCCCGTCGGCGTCGACGAGCCATGCGGTGGCTCCCTCCGTCCAGGAGGGGACGCGCAGTGACAGGGTCCAGGGGTGGTCCGGGGAGCGGTCGATCCGTACGGTCACGCGTCCGTCCGACGGGTAGTCGGTACGGACCCGCAGGGCGACGCCGCCGGCGGAGAGTTCCGCGTCGGCGTACTGGTGGAGTTGGATGCCGTGGCCGTCCGCCGTGGCCAGATACGCGGGCAGCAGGGCCAGGGTCCGCGCCACGTTGGTCGGGCAGCAGGACACCGCGAACCAGGGGGCGCGCAGGCTCGATTCGGCGCGCGGGCTGTCGGCGTCCGCCGGGGGGACGGCGCCCCGGCGGCGTCGGTGCAGGGTGTTGGCGTAGAAGAAGGCCCGGCCGTCGTCGGAAGGTGAGGTCGCGACCAGGTTGAACAGGGTCCGCTCGGCCAGGTCGGCGAAGCGCGGCTCGCCGGTGGCGAGGAGCAGCCGCCAGCTGAGCATCACGGAGGCGACGCCGGCGCAGGTCTCCGCGTAGGCGCGGTCGGGCGGCAGGACGAAGTCGTCGCCGAAGGACTCGTCCCGGTGGTGCGAGCCCATGCCGCCGGTGAGATGGGTGCGCCGGGCGACCGTCGCCTCCCACTGCCGTACGACGGCCGCGAGCAGGGCGTCGTCGCCGGTCTCCACGGCCACGTCGACGGCTCCGGCGGCGAGGTAGAGGGCGCGGACGGCGTGCCCGCGCAGGACGGTGGCCTGCCGTACGGGTAGGTCGTCCTGGTAGTAGGCGCGGCCGAACTCGATGTCGGCGAGGGTGCCGTGGCCGCGGCGGTCGACGAAGAGGGCGGCCTGGTCGAGGTAGCGCTGCTCCCCGGTCGCCCGGGCCAGTTCGACCAGGGCCGTCTCGATCTCCGGGTGCCCGCACACGCCCTCGATGCCGCCCGGCCCGAAGGTGGCGCACACGTGGTCGGCGGCCCGCCGGGCGATCTTCGTCAGCTCGCCCTCGCCGCGGGCCCGCGCCTGGGCCACGCCGGCCTGGATCAAGTGGCCGTAGCAGTACAGCTCGTGACCCCATTCGAGGTCGCTGTAGCGGGGCTGCCGGCCGGGGTGGCCGAAGGCGGTGTTCAGGTAGCCGTCCGGCTCCTGGGCGGCGGCGATGGTCTCGGTGAGCTCCGCGATCTGCGCGTCGAGCGATGGGCCGGCGCCCTGTCCGGACTGCCAGGCCATGGCTTCGAGGAGCTTGTAGACGTCGGAGTCGGCGAACTCGCGGCCGCGCCGGTCCCGCCCGATCCGGCCCTCGAAGACGGCGCGGAAGTTGCCGATCCAGCCGACGCGTTCCATCCAGTCACGGCAGTGGTCGAGCGTGGCGGTCGCGTTGGTCCGCCGGCGCCCGGCCCAGAAGCCCCCGGTGATCCGGACCTCGTCGAGGCCGAGGGGCCTGAGCCGACCGCGGCTCGGCGCCACCGGCAGCACCGATGGCCCCGCTGTGTTCTCCGTCACCGCATCATCCCTTCAGCGCGCCCGACATGAAGCCCCGTACGTAGTGCCGTTGCAGCAGCAGGAAGACGAGCAGGCAGGGCACGGCGAGGACCACCACGCCCGCCTCGGTGGCCCCGTAGTCGACCGCGCCCATGCTCTGCTGGCGCAGGTTCGCGACGGCCAGCGGCAGGGGCGCCTTCTCGCTGTCCGAGATGAGGATCAGCGGCGCGATGAAGTCGTTCCACGCCGCGAGGAAGGCGAAGAGTCCCACGGTGATCAGCCCCGGTCTCACCGCGGGGAGCAGGACCCGGCGCAGCGCGCCCGCCGTGCCGCACCCGTCGACGAGCGCAGCCTCCTCCAGTTCGCGCGGCACCGCCTCGAAGGAGATCCTCATCATGAAGGTGGCGAACGGCAGTTGGAACATGGCCAGCACCAGGCTCAGCCCGATCAGCGAGTTCTGCAGATGGAGTCTGCCGAGCAGCACGTAGAGCGGGATGAGCAGGGTGGCGTACGGCACCATGAGGATGGCCAGCGTCAGCAGGAACAGCGGGTTCTTGCCCGGGAAGTCGAAGCGGGCGAAGGCGTAGCCGCCGAGCAGCGACACGCCGAGGGTCAGGGCGACGGTGAGCGCCGAGACGACGGTGCTGTTGAGGAGGTACCGCCACAGGCCCGCGTCGTAGTCGAGGAGCGTGCGGTAGTTGCCGAGGCCGTAGCCGGACTCCTGTGCGGTGCCGGGCTGGGGGCTGACCGACGCCCAGGCGTTCCACAGCAGCGGGAAGAGGAAGATGACGGCCAGACCTCCGGCGACCACGTAGTACGGCGTCCGGCCGAGGGCGCGGGTGAGCACCGGGGTGTCCCTTCTCCTGGCGGGGCGGGTCATGACTCGTCGGCGCGGCGCAGACCGCGGAACTGCGCGCTGTTGAGCAGGAGCAGCGCGGCCAGCACGAGGAGCGACAGGGCGGCCGCGGTGCCCAGGTCCAGCCGCTGGAAGGCCTCCCGGTAGATCAGCTGCACGAGGGTGACGGTGCTGTTGTCCGGTCCGCCCTTGGTGAGGACGAAGAACTGGTCGAACGCGAGCAGCGATCCGGTCACGCACAGCAGCAGGGACAGGGCGAGGGACGGCTTCAGCAGCGGCAGCGTGACGCGGCGGAAGATCTGCCCGCGGTTCGCCCCGTCCATCCGCGCGGCCTCGTACACCTCGTGGGGGATGCGCTGGAGGCCCACGAGGAGGATCAGCATGTAGAAGCCGGCGAACTTCCAGACGACGAGGAACACCGTCGACAGCAGGGCGGAGGTCGGCGAGCCGAGGAAGGACACCGGCTCGTCGACGACGCCGAGCCGTTCCAGCAGGCGGCTGAGCGGGCCGGTGGTGGGGCTGTACAGGCCCCAGAACAGCAGGGAGGCGGAGGCCAGTCCCAGGGCGCCGGGCAGGAAGTAGACCGTGCGGAAGAAGCCCGCGCCGGGGCGGGACTCCTGCACCAGCAGGGCGAGCAGGAGCGCGAGGCCCAGGAGGACGACCGTGACGATCACGGTGTAGAGGAGGGTGAAACGGACGGCGGGCCCGAACAGGGGGCTGTCGGTGACGTCGGTGAAGTTCTCGGGCGCGTTGCCGCCCTGGTTCCCGGCGAGCAGCGGCCAGTGGCTGAGCGACATCTGGCCGACGAGCAGCAGGGGCAGCAGGAAGAGGACGGCGACGAACAGGGCGGTGGGGGCCGCGTACCCCAGGCCCTGCGCGGTGCGGGAGCGCCACCGGGGTGTGGCCGTACGGGGTGGGCGGGGCGGGTGTTCGGGCTGCGCCCGCTGCTCGGCGGCCGTTCGGTCGGGCGCCTTCACCCGCATGGCTCTCCTCCGCTGTGAGGGGTCCTTTCGACCATGGCTCTCCTCTGCCGTGAGGCACGGTCAGTCGGCCAGCGACGCGGTGACCGCCTCGTTGTCCTTCTCGACGGACGTGCCGTCGCCGAAGACGGCGTTGCGCATCAGGGTCAGCCAGGGCCCGTTGGGGTCGTTGAAGGTCTGGCCGAACTTCAGGGCGTACGGGGTCCGGCCGTCCGCCACGAGTTCGTTGATCGTGACCAGGCGGGGGTCCGCGACGGAGTGCTTGTTGGCGGCGAGGTCGGTGCGCGCCACCACGTCCTTGTGGGCGGCGACCACGTCGACCTGTGCCTCGTCGCCGAGCGACCAGGCGAGGAAGTTCCATGCCTGGTCGGTCTTGTCACTGGTGGCGGAGATCCCGATGGCGTCGCCGCCGACGAACGTGGATCGGCCGCCGTCGGGGCCGGGGATGGGCGCGACGCCGAAGTCCAGGTCCTCGGGCATCAGCCCCAGGGTGGTGGACGGCATGGGCATCACACCGACCTTGCCCTTCGGGAACACCCCGGTCCAGGTCGTGCCGGTCTCGTCACGGGCGCCGGGGGCCACGATGCCGTCCCTCACCCAGCCTCGATAGGTGTCGTACACCTTCCGCGCGGTGTCGGAGTCGAGGTTCGCCCCGGTCCCTTCCTCGTGGAGGACCTCTTCGCCGGCGGCCCAGATGGACGGCCACCAGGTGAAGACACCGCAGCCGCCGCAGTTGCCGCCGAAGAAGGTGCCCGCGACGTCTTCGCCGAGCGCGTCCACGGCCCGTGCGTGCCGGTCCCATTCGGCCAGGGTGGTGGGCGGCTTGTCGGGGTCGAGCCGGGCCTTGCGGTACAGCTCCTTGTTGTAGAGGAGCACCGACAGGTCGAGCGTGTGCGGCACGACGTACTTCCTCCCTTCGTACGTCCCGGCCTTGATGTGCGACTGGGCCAGGTCGTCGGCGAAGGGCAGGGCGTCGACGCGTTCGGTGATGTCGGCGAAGAGACGGCTGGAGGTGTAGTTCGGGACGAACACCACGTCGGAGGCGAAGAGGTCGGGCAGGTCCCGGGAGCCGGCGGCGGCACCGACCTTGGCCTGGTAGTCGTCGGTCGGGACGACGGTGAGTTCGACCTTGTTCCGGTGGCTCGCGTTGTACGCCTTGACCAGGGCCTCGCTCTGCGGCCGGGTCGCGGCGCGGGTCCACATCGTCAGCGTCGTGCCGTCGTCGACGCCGTTCGCGTCCGCCGCCGCGCCTCCTCCCCCGCCGCCCGGACCGTCCCCGCCCGAGCCGCACGCCGTGACCAGGCTCGCGGCGGCGAGGAGGGCGACGACTCCGGTGGCGAACCGGCGTAGGTGTCCATGTGGTCCGGTCGTGCTCCCCATGACGATCCCCCTTGGATGGCGGGCGGGCCGTGGCGTCTGCGACGAACTTCTGCGACGAACTTCAGGGACGAGCTGCGGACAGAAAGAAGACAGAAAAGGCTTTCAGCAAGCTAGGACGCGGCTGATTGCTCGTCAATCCCCTTGCAGCGCTGGAATGTACGGTCCTGTCGCGTCCTGCGGATACGCGGCCGCACGCCTCCGGACCGAAACTTCTCGCGTACGGTTTACGGCGCGCGACGCGAGACAGGAGAACTCCATGGCACAGGCCGCCGACCCCTCTCGTTCGCAGCCCGCCACGCTCAGCGACGTCGCCCGGCTGGCGGGGGTGTCCATCGCCACGGCGTCCAAGGCCCTCAACGGCCGCGGTCAGGTGCGCGCCGAGACCCGGCAGCGGGTCATCGACGCCGCCGCGCGGCTGTCGTTCCGGCCCAACGAACTGGCCCGCGGTCTGCTCGCCGGGCGGACGGGTACCGTCGGTCTGCTCACCAGCGATCTGGAGGGCCGGTTCAGCATTCCGATACTCATGGGCGCGGAGGACGCGTTCGGGGCGGGTGAGGTCGCGGTCTTCCTCTGCGACGCCCGCGGCGACGCGATTCGCGAGCAGCACCACGTCCGGGCGCTCCTCGGGCGCCGGGTCGACGGCCTCATCGTGGTGGGCAGCCGGACCGATCCGCGTCCGTCCCTGGGCCGTGAGCTGCCCGTTCCGGTCGTCTACGCGTACGCGCCGTCGGACGACCCGACGGATCTGTCCGTCGTCCCCGACAACGTCGACGCCGGTCGGATCGCGGTGGAGCATCTGCTCGCCTGTGGGCGCACCCGGATCGCGCACATCACGGGCGACCCCGGATATCTGGCGGCGCGGGAACGGGCCGAGGGGGCGCGGGCCGCGCTCGCCGACGCCGGTCTCGCCCTGGTCGGCGAACCGCGGTTCGGGGCGTGGACGGAGGGCTGGGGCCGGGCGGCCACCGCGCTGCTGTTCGACCGGCGCCCGGACGTGGACGCCGTGCTGTGCGGCAGCGACCAGATCGCCCGTGGCGTCATGGACGTGCTGCGCGAGCGCGGCCACCGGGTGCCGGAGGATGTGGCGGTCATGGGCTTCGACGACTGGCAGGTGCTGACCTCCGGTTCCCGTCCGCCGCTGACCAGCGTCGACATGGGTCTGGAGGAGGTCGGCCGGGTGGCGGCGCACGCCTTGTTCACCGCGATCTCGGGGGTGCGGCGCTCAGGGGTCGAGGCGCTGCCCTGCCGCGTCGTGATCAGGGGATCGACGGCTCCGCTGTCCTGAACCGCGCGATCGGCGCACTCACGCCCCGCCGGCTCTCCCGCCCGTTCTCCTCCTGGTTCGCCCTGTATGTACCGGTACTCTCTGATACGTACTAATGTTCCTGGCGGCCCACGCGCCTCGATCACGCTTCACGGGAGCAGGATGTGAGAGACGTCGGCATCGACCGCAGGGTTTTCCTCCGTGGCGTCGCGGGCGTGACGGGGGGCGCTCTCTCGATCACCGCCTGCGGGAGCGGCACCGACCGGACCACCTCCGGGACCAGGAGCACCAGGGCGACCGGGACACTCGTCGTCCGGGACAGTGGCGGCGTCGCCGGCGAGGCGAAACGCAAGGCCGTCTACGACCCGTTCACCAAGGAGACCGGCATCCGGATCCGAGTGGTGAAGATGCTCTACCCGGAGATGCTCGACCGGATCAAGGCGGGCCGGCCGCCGTGCGATGTCATGGACACCAACATGAGTGACCTGCTGCTCTTCCAGCGCGCGGGTGCCGTCGAGGAGCTCGACCACGACCGGCTGAGGAACACCCGGAACGCGGGCATCGCCACGTCCCTGCTCACCTCCTACGGCGTCGGCAAGGAGTACTGGGCCAGCGTCATGGCGTACCGCACCGACGCCTTCGGCGGCAGACGGCCCGAGTCCTGGGCGGACTTCTGGGACACCGGGGCGTTCCCGGGCAGCCGTGCGCTGCAGAGCGCGATGGACTGGCCGGAACTGGAGTTCGCCCTTCTCGCCGACGGGGTGCCGATGGACCGGCTGTACCCCCTGGACGTGGACCGTGCCTTCCGGGCCCTGGACCGGATCAAGGACTCCGTGCGGAGGTTCTGGGACGACGGCAATGCGCCGGGCGTCCTGCTGGACCGCAAGGAGGTGGTGGCCTCGACCGTCTGGAGCGGCCGCCTCACCCGTCTGATGGCGGACGGCGCCCCGCTCGCCTACCAGTGGAACGGCGCACGCAGGCAGACCAACGGCTACGGCATCCCCAAGGGCGCGTCCAACGTCGACGCCGCCTACCGGCTCATCGACTTCGCCATGCGGCCCGAGGTGCAGGCCGGGTTGGCGAGGATCTACCCGCTGGGCCCGGTCGTCCCCGCCGCCTACGCGAGCATCCCGTCCACCGCCGCCGCCGACCTGGCGAGCTCTCCCGGTCATCTGCAGACCGGCTTCGACCTGGACATCGACTGGTGGATCAAGAACCAGGCTCCGGTGACCCGGCGCTGGCAGGAGTGGATTCGGTCCTGAGCCGGGAGCGATACCCGCACTCCCCGAGTGCCGCATGTGTACCCGTATGGTAAAGAAAGTGTATGGCCAAACCATTTGGCCGATCTTCGGTCTCCTGGTCCCACCGGTTCGGAGTCCGACGCCCACGTGCGGCAACGGGTCGGGGTTTCCTGCCGAAGGCGCGCAGCGTCGCGACCCAGGTGTTCCTGTTGCAGCTCGTCATCATGGTGCTGTTCGCCGCCGCCGCGGGCGTGGCCCTCGTCCTGCAGACGCGGGACTCGATCATGGACGAGGCACGTCAGCTGACGTGGGGGGTCGCGCACACCTTCGCGAACGCCCCGGGGACGCTGGAGGCCATGAAGTCCGCCGATCCCACCGAGCTGCTCCAGCCGCGGGCGGAGGAATCCCGGAAGGAGTCCCGGGTCGACTACGTCGTCGCCTTCGATCCGAACGGCTTCCGCTGGACGCACCCCGACCCGAGGCTGATCGGGAAGCACGTCTTCGCGCAGCGCGAGGGCGCCGCGGCCGACCGACCCATCACCCAGACCTACGAGGGCAGTCTCGGCCTCTCCGTGGACTCGACGGTTCCCGTCTATGACACCGGCGGAAGGACGATCGCCGGCTTTGTGTCGGTCGGCATCACCGTGGACAGCGTGAACGAGGTGGCGCGGGACCAGATGCCGCAGCTGCTCGGCCTCGCCGGTGGTGGTCTGGCGGTGGCCGCGGGCGGGACGGCGCTGGTCTCCCGGCGGCTGCGGCGGCAGACCCGTGGTCTGGACCCGTCCGAGATGACCCGGATGTACGAGCACCACGACGCGGTGCTGCACGCGGTGCGGGAAGGCGTGCTGATCATCGGAGGTGACGGGCGACTGCTGCTGGCCAACGACGAGGCACGGCGCCTGCTGGAACTGCCCGGGGATGCCGAGGAACGCCCTGTCACCGACCTGGGGCTGGAGACCAACACCACCGGGCTGCTGGTCTCGGGCCGGACCGTCACCGATGAGGTCCATCTGGTCGGCGACCGTCTGCTGGCCGTCAACATGCGGCCGGTCGATCCCGACGGCGGCCCGGCGGGCAGCGTGGCCACGCTGCGGGACACCACCGAGTTGCGGGCTCTGGCGGGGCGGGCCGAGGTGGCCCGGGAGCGGCTGTGGCTGCTGTACGAGGCGGGGGGGCGGATCGGCACCACCCTGAATGTGACGCGTACCGCCCAGGAGCTGGCCGAGGTGGCGGTTCCCCGGTTCGCCGACGCCGCCACGGTCGATCTGCTGGATCCGGTCCTGCGGGGTGAGGAGTCGCCCGGGCCCGGCCCCGAGATGCGCCGCGCGGCGGTGCACGGCGACGAGGCGGCCCGGTCCCTCTACCCCGTGGGTGAGCTGATCCGGCACGTTCCCACCACGCCGGTGGCCGTCGGTGTCCGGCGTGGGCAGGCTGTCCTGGAGGCCGACCTGACCGCGTCCGACGACTGGCGGGCCCAGGATCCGCAGCGAGCACGGCGCGTCCTGGAGCACGGGCTGCACTCCCGCATCACCGTGCCGTTGCAGGCCCGTGGTGTGGTGCTGGGCATGGCGAGCTTCTGGCGCTCGCAGGAGGGGGCCTTCGAGGAGGACGATCTGGCCTTCGCCGAGGAACTCGCCGCCCGGGCGGCGGTGGCCATCGACAACGCCCGCCGCTACACCCGCGAACACACCCTGGCCGAAGGCCTCCAGCGCCGCCTGCTGCCCCGTGCCCTCCCCGACCACTCGGCCGTCGAGACCGCCCACCGCTATCTGCCCGCCCGGGACGGGGTGGGCGGTGACTGGTTCGACGTCATCCCGTTGCCCGGCGCCAGGGTCGCCCTCGTGGTCGGTGACGTGGTCGGGCACGGCCTGCACGCCGCCGCCACCATGGGCCAGCTGCGTGCCGCGGTGCACACCTTCTCCGCCCTGGACCTGTCCCCGGACGAGTTGCTCGGGCACCTGGACGACCTGGTCACGCGGATCGACAGCGCGGCGGAGAGCGCGCGCGGTGACGGCGAGGGGGTCACGGGAGCCACCTGTCTGTACGCGGTCTACGACCCGGCCTCCGGGGTGTGCTCGCTGGCCCGGTCCGGCCATCCGGAGCCGGCTCTGGTGCGCCCGGACGGCTCCGTGGAGTACGTGGCCGTGCCGGGCTCCCCGCCCCTGGGCCTGGGGGGTGGCCTGCCCTTCGAGACCGCCGAGCTCACCCTCCCCGAGGGATCACGGCTGGCCCTGTTCACCGACGGCCTGGTGGAGGACCGGGACCGGGGCATCGACGCCGGACTGCGGACCCTGAGCGATGCCCTGGCGCACCCGGGCCGGACTCCGGAGGAGACCTGTCAGGCGGTGTTCGACGCCCTGCTTCCGACCCGTCCGGGCGACGACGTCGCCCTGCTCGTCGCGCGTACCCGCCGGCTCGATCCCTCCCAGGTCGCCGAGTGGGAGGTGCCCAACGATCCGGCGAGCGTCGCCGACGTCCGGACCGAGGTCACCCGGCGGTTGCGGTCCTGGGGGCTCGAGGACGTGGCCTTCGCCACCGAGCTGGTGATCAGCGAACTGGTCACCAACGCCATCCGCTACGGCACCGACCCGATCCGCCTGCGGCTGCTGCACGACCGGGACAGCCTGATCTGCGAGGTCGCCGACGGCAGCAGCACCGCGCCGCACCTTCGCCGGGCGGCGACCACCGACGAAGGCGGGCGGGGGCTGTTCCTCGTGGCCCAGTTCGCGCAGCGGTGGGGCACCCGCTACATGGCACGGGGCAAGGTCATCTGGGCCGAGCAGTCGGTCCACGGCCCGGCGGGCGAACCCGACGGAGCGGTGGCCGACGCGCTGCTGGACCAGTGGGACGACACCGGCTGGTGAACGTCCCGCCGAGCGCGAGGGCTGTCAGGTTGCTGCCGGCCGGGCCAGATCACGGCCGCCGTGGCGTCGGTCCGCCGAGTCGTCACCGAGGGCCGTGAGGGGAGGGAGGCAGACCTCGACGGCGTCCGCACCGTCTGCCGCTGTGCCTGCGCTCGTGTCGGAGGGCGGCGGCCGTGGCCAGGGCGCCGAGCCCTTCCCACAGGCCCACGCCGAGGAAGGCGGTGGGGGCGCGGCCTGCGATGACCGCGAGTGTGAAGACCGCGCAGGTCAGCAGGCGGAAGGGGACGGTCCAGCGGAAGAAGGGCTTCCAGTCGGTGCGGGCGGCCAGGACGTAGTACACGCCCATGTTGAGCGCCGCCATGGAGGAGGCGGTCACCAAGACCGGCGTGTGGTCCTCCTGCGCGCGCCGGGAGCCGGCCGGGGTGGCGAAGCCCATGAGGGTGAGCAGGACGTCCGGTGCGATCAGGCCAACCGCGCCCAGGGTGGCGGCGAGAAGACCGAACACGGCAATGGTCCAGCCGGAGAGCGAGCGGGGCAGAAGACGCACGAAGTCCTCCGTGGGGTGGGGGAGTTGGGCCCGGCGTACCGCCGCATACCGTGCGAGCCCGGCCGGAAAACCCTTGGACGCCGCGGTCGTCGGCGCGGGACACTGCCGGACTCGAACCGAAATCCACACGGCCGTTGCGGCGATGGCCCCTGCCCGCGTGGCGCGTGCCGGGCTGCCGCAGGACAACACCAGGGGTGGGATGGCAACGCCTGAATCTCGCAGGGTTCAGCCGGGCAAACGCTCGGTGCTTCTCGCACTTCGTCACTACGGACGGGAGTTGGCCCGGCTCCGCCGGCTGACGGTACCCGCGATGCTGCTCTCGGCGCTGGGCAACATCGGAATCAACTACATCGCGCCGCTGATCGTCGCCAAGCTCGTCGGTGACCTCGCCGCCGACAAGGACGTCACGCTCGCCTCGACACTGCCGTACGTGCTCGGGTTCGCCGGTGTCCTGCTGCTCGCGGAGGCACTGTGGCGTATCGCCCTGCACTGCCTCAACCGCCTCGACGCCCTCGGCATCGAGCATCTGTACGTGATCGGGATGGACGAGCTGTTCGCCAAGGACGCCGCGTTCTTCCACGACAACTTCGCCGGCTCGCTGACCAAGCGCGTCCTGAGCTTCGCCTCCCGTTTCGAGCAGTTCGTCGACACACTGACGTTCCAGGTCGTGGGCAGTTTCGTGCCGTTGGCCTTCGGGGCCGTGGTGCTGTGGCGTTACGAACCCCTGCTCGTGGTCGGCCTGTTGGTGATGATCACCGTGACCGCGGTGTGCGTGGTTCCCCTGATCCGGCGCCGGCAGGCGCTCGTCGACGAGCGCGAGGAGGCGATCGCCCGGGTGTCCGGGCATGTCGCCGACAGTCTGATGAACATGGACACGGTGCGGGCGTTCGCCGCGGAGGAGCGCGAGGCCGCCGAGCACCGCTCCCGTGTCGCGACCTCGCGGCGGCTCACCCTGCGGTCGTGGGACTACGGCAATCTGCGCATCGACACGCTCGTCGCGCCGATGTCGGTCCTGACCAACGCGCTGGGGCTGCTGCTGGCGGTGGCGCTGGGCGGGGGCGAGCACGGCGTGGAGGCGGTGGTGGTGGCCTTCACCTACTACAGCAACGCGACGCGGATCATGTTCGAGTTCCACCAGATCTACCGCCGGCTGGAGAGTTCGATGACGGAGGCCGCGCAGTTCACCGAGCTGCTGCTGACGCCGCCGACGGTGCTCGATCCGCCGTCGCCGGAGCCGGTGCCGCGCGGGGCCGACGTCCGCTTCGAGCGGGTGCGCTTCGCCCACGCCGGTGGCCGGCCGCTGTTCGAGGGGCTCGACCTGGCGGTGCCCGCCGGGGCGAGGATCGGCCTGGTGGGCCGGTCGGGCGGCGGCAAGACCACCCTCGCCCGGCTGCTGCTCCGGATGACGGACATCGACGGGGGCCGGATCCTGATCGGCGGTCAGGACATCACCAGGCTGCGCCAGGCCGACCTGCGCGGCCTGATGGCCTACGTGCCGCAGGATCCGGCGATGTTCCACCGCACCCTGCGGGACAACATCGCGTTCGCCCGGCCGGACGCCACCGAGGCCGAGATCCGCCGCGCGGCCGAGGCGGCGCACGTCACGGAGTTCGCCGACGCGTTGCCGAACGGCTTCGACACCCTGGTGGGCGAGCGGGGCGTCAAGCTGTCCGGCGGTCAGCGCCAGCGGGTGGCCCTCGCCCGGGCGATCCTGCGGGACGCGCCGATCCTGCTGCTCGACGAGGCGACCAGCGCCCTGGACTCCGAGAGCGAGATCCTGGTGCAGGAGGCGCTGTGGCGGCTCATGGACGGGCGGACGGCACTGGTGGTGGCACATCGGCTGAGCACCGTCGCCACCATGGACCGGCTCGTCGTCCTCGACCGCGGACGGATCGTCGAGCAGGGCACCCACGAGGAACTGCTCGCGCTGGACGGCGCCTACGCGAAACTGTGGCAGCACCAGTCGGGTGGCTTCCTCGACGACAGCCCGGCGCGGGCCGAACTGCCCTGATCAGAGACCGGACCGGGTTCGGTCGTCAGAGCCGGGCGGCTCGGCGGCGGCGTACCAGCAGCACCGCGCCCGCGAGGGGCAGGGCGGAGCCGGAGCCGGTGCTCGCCAGGTCGCCGGAGACGGCGGTCGAGTCGGCGGCACCGGAACGACCGCTGGAACCACCGCTGGAACCGGATCCGCCGCTCGACGTGGAGCCGGAGTCCGAGCCCGAGGTCGTCGAGCCACCGCCGCCCGTGGAACCGGCGTCGGCGACGTCGAGCGTGATGTCGGCCTTGTCGTTGTCCTTGTTCTTGTCGAACGGCCGGGGCTCCGCCTCCAGCGCCACCGAGCCCTTGGCCCCCGGCACCGCCTTGTCGATCTTCAGCTTGAAGGTGTACGTCAGGCCATCGCCCTCGTCGATCCAGGCCTGGCTGGTGCCGCACGATCGATCGGGGCATGAGGTCCTCTTCCGGCGGGGCCGAACGGTTGCACGCCCGTCACGGTGCGAGTCCGGCCCGGGCGCAGGCGGGCCGGAGCTTCGGGGTGCAGATCTGCCCGACGGTGTACACGCCGTCCTTGACGAGTGTCTGCTCGATGTTCCCGGCCGTCACCGTACGCGGAGTGAGCAGCACGGAAGGGATGTCCTCGGTCGTGGGGCTGTCGACCGTCGTCGTGGCGACGTCCTGGACGTCCTCGCCACGCCCCAGGGCGACGGCCATGGCGGCGGTCGCGGCGGCCTGCGCCTTGAACGGCTTGTACACCGTCATGTACTGCTCGCCCTTGACGATGCGCCGCACGGCCTCCAGGTCGGCGTCCTGGCCGGTGACGGGAGGCAGACGCCTGACACCGGCGTTCTTGAGGGCCGCGATGACGCCCGCGGCC
This sequence comes from Streptomyces sp. NPDC006385, assembly GCF_040612485.1. Taxonomy (NCBI): domain Bacteria; kingdom Bacillati; phylum Actinomycetota; class Actinomycetes; order Kitasatosporales; family Streptomycetaceae; genus Streptomyces; species Streptomyces sp. NPDC006385. The sequence continues at coordinate 862 of NZ_JBEXQG010000067.1, read as the reverse complement.
ATGGCGTCGTTGGCCACCAGGACGCCGCCGATCCGGTCCGGGCCCAGGGCGGCGATGGCGGCGGACATGTTGGCGTGGGCGTTGTCCGTGCTCCAGCCGCGGGTGTCGTACGACCTGCCGATCTTCACCTTGCCCTGGAGGACGGAGAGCGCGCCCCTGCGGTACCACGCCGCGTTGGGGCTGGACGGATCTCCGTTCACCATGACGACGCTGCCCGTGGTCGCCTTCTCCCGCATGGCCCTCAGCAGCGCCTCGCCCTGGAGCCTGCCGACCTGCCCCCCGTCGAAACTGACGTAGCCCGAGATCGGGCCCTGGGCGAGCCGGTCGTAGGCGACGACGGGGACTCCCGCCCTGCGCGCCTCCTGGATGGAGGAGCGGAGCGCCTTGTTGTCCACGGCGTCGAGGATCACCACCTTGACCCCCTTGGTGATCATGGAGGTCAATTGTTCCCGCTGCCGTGACGCGTCGTTCTCGGCGTTGGCGTACTGCACGGTGCAGCGGGGGCACAGCTCCTTGAGTCGCTGCTCGATCAGGGGCTTGTCGGAGTGCTCCCAGCGGGGTACCGCCCGGCTCGGGAGGAGCAGTCCCACGGCGAAGCCGTCCGCGTCCCCGCCGTCGCCGTCCGAACAGGCCGTCAGGGGCACCGCCATGAGTCCCGCGGCGAGCGCCGCGACGACGTGCCGCACACGGAACCGGGTCTTCATGGCGGACCCTCGCCTTCCTCTCGGGGCGTCGAGCCCGCGTGGGCCGGCTCGCGAAGGGGCACGCGGATCTCGCTCCAGACCTGCTTGCCGCCCGCCACCGGCACCGAGCCGAAGGACTCCGACATCGCCTCGACCAGCAGCAGCCCGCGGCCGCCGGT
>NZ_JBEXQG010000066.1:0-51727 GCF_040612485.1 Streptomyces sp. NPDC006385 | reverse complement strand
GAAGAGAAAGGGGAATTGGAAATGGAAACCCAGAACCACGGATGCGGCTGCGAGTGCAACAGCGGCGGCTTCTGCGGCGGCTGCGGCCACGCCGGCCAAGACCCTCACCGCGGCCGCACTGCTCGCCGCCGCCACCCTCACCCTCTCCGCCTGCGGCAGCGGTGACGACGGCAAGCAGCCCGTCACCGTCGTCTCCGAGGAGGCAGGCTCGGACAAGGCCGCCATAGTCCTCGACAAGCCGTTCGAGAAGCCGGACCTGGTCCTCACCGACACCCACGGCGAGAAGTACGACCTCCGCAAGGAGACCAAGGGCAAGCCCACGCTGATCTACTTCGGCTACACCAACTGCCCCGACGTCTGCCCGCTGACGATGAGCAACATCGCCGTCGCCAAGAAGCAGCTGCCCAAGGCCGAGCAGGACGAGCTGCGCGTCGTGTTCGTCACCACCGACCCGAAGCGCGACACCGCGTCCGCGCTCGGCAAGTGGCTCAAGGGCATCGACCCGCAGGTCGTCGGCCTGACCGGCGACTTCGACACCATCCAGGCCGGCGCCCGCACGCTCGGCATCTCCATCGAGCCGCCGCACAAGGACAAGAACGGCAAGATGGTCTCCACCCACGGCACCCAGGTCGTCGCGTTCTCGCCGAAGACCGACGCCGGGTACGTCCTCTACACCGAGGACGCCCAGGTGGGCGACTACACCAAGGACCTCCCCAAGCTGATCAAGGGGGAGAAGCCGTGAGGCGGTTGGCCCCGGTGACCCTGGTGAGCCTGGTGACGACCGCGGCCCTCGTCCTGGCGGGCTGCGGCTCGGGCGACTCCGGCGACTCCGGCGACTCCCAGGCCGAACTGTCCGTCAGCGGCGCCTACATCCCGCAGCCGGTCTCGGACTCCATGGCGGCCGGCTTCCTGACGATCACCAACAAGGGCGGCGCTAAGGACGAACTGACCTCCGTCACGAGCGACATCGGCGATGTGACCACCCACGAGACCGTCGACTCGTCGATGCAGGAGGTCAAGGACATCGACGTCCCCGCGCACGGGCAGCTCGTGTTCAAGAGCGGCGGCAGCCATCTGATGTTCGAGAAGCTGAAGCGGAAGCCGAAGCAGGGCGAGAAGGTGACCGTGAAGCTCCACTTCGCCGAGTCCGGCACGGTCACCGTCGAGATGCCGGTGAAGTCCGCGACGTACACCCCGACCACCGGACACTGAGGGAGAGATCGCCTTGACCCAGACCATCGCCCCCCGCGTCCGGACCCTGGTGCTGCTGCTCCTGGCCGCCACCGGGCTGCTCCTCGCCGGTGCCGGGCCGGTCTCCGCGCACGCCGCCCTGACCGGCAGCGACCCCCGGCAGGGGGCGGTGGTGGACAAGGCCCCGACGCAGGTCTCGCTGACCTTCTCCGAGAAGGTCGCCCTGTCCGACGACTCGCTGCGCGTGCTCGATCCCAAGGGCAAGCGCATCGACCGGGGCGACCCGGCCAATGTCAGCGGCACGACGTACGCCGTGAAACTCCACAGCGGCCTGCCCGACGGCACGTTCACCGTCACCTACCAGGTGGTGTCCGAGGACAGCCATCCCGTCGCCGGCGCCTACACCTTCTCCATCGGCGCGCCCTCGCAGACCACCGTCTCGGTCTCCGCCCAGGAGGCGGGCGGCGGGGTCGTCGGCTGGCTGTACGGCTTCGGGCGGTACGTGTCGTACGCCGGCTTCATCGTCCTGGTCGGCGGTGCCGCCTTCGTGCTGGCCTGCTGGCAGCGCGGGTCGGGCGTGCGGGCGCTGCAACGGCTCGTCGTCTCCGGATGGCTGGCGCTGACCGCCGCCACGCTCGGACTGCTGCTGCTGCGCGGCTCGTACACCAGCACGGGCAAGGTCGGCGACATCTTCGACCTGGAGCTGCTCGGGCAGGTGCTGCAGACCAAGACGGGTGCGGCGCTGGTGTCCCGCTTGCTGCTGCTCGCCGCGGCGGCGCTGTTCATCGCGGTGCTGTTCGGGGCGTACGACAAGCGCGAGGACGAGGAGAAGCGGGACCTCACCTTCGGGCTCGCGATCGGCGGGACCGTCGTGGCGGCGGGGCTCGCGGCGAGCTGGGCCATGTCCGAGCACGCCTCGACCGGGCTCCAGGCCGGGATCGCGATGCCGGTCGACGTCGTCCACCTGCTGGCCGTCGCGGGCTGGCTCGGCGGGCTCGCCGCGCTGCTCGTGGCCCTCTACCGGGCGCCCGCGGACACGCCGGTCGAGGCGTCCGCCGTACGACGGTTCTCGCGCGTCGCCTTCGGCAGCGTGCTGGCGCTGGTCGCGACCGGGATCTACCAGTCCTGGCGGCAGCTCGGCTCATGGTCGGCGTTCACCGGCACGCGGTACGGGCAGCTACTGCTGGTCAAGATCGGGCTCGTGGTGCTGCTCGTCGGGATCGCGTGGGTGTCGCGGCGGTGGACGGCGCGGCTGGCGGAGACGGCGGTGCCGGCGGAGACGGCGGAGACGGCGGTGCTGAAGCCACGGAAGGCGAAGGACGCCGTCGAGCGCGAGAAGGAGCCCGGCGAGGCGGAGAAGGGCGCCGATGAGCGGGAGACGAAGGCGGCCCACGTGCGGGAGACGAGGGCCGACGAAGGCGAGGAGACCGCGGGCGAGGGCGAGAAGGAGCACGCCGCCGCCCGGTCCGGCACCTCCGCCTCGCTGTCCGTCTCCGGCAAGAAGGCCGCCTCGGCCGCCGTGCCCGGCAAGAAGGGCGGCGACTCCGAGCGTGCCGCCCAGCTCGCCCGGCAGCAGGACGCGATCGACGCCGCCCGGCAGAAGCGGCAGCGGGACGCCGACCCCAACCGGTTCGGACTGCGGCGCTCGGTCCTCGCCGAGGCGGGCGTCGCCGTCGTCCTGCTCGCCGTCACCACCATGCTGACGTCGACGGAGCCAGGGCGCACGGAGGAGGAGGCCAAGGCGGCCGCGTCGTCCTCCTCTTCCGCCGACGCGTCCGCGTCCGGGGCGCTGACCCTGGACATGTCCTTCGACACCGGCGGCGAGGACGGCAAGGGCGTCGTACGAGTCGACCTCGATCCGGCGCGCGTGGGCGGCAACGAGATGCACGTCTACGTCCAGCGGCCCAACGGCCGCGCCTTCGACATCCCCGAGGTGAAGATCGCCTTCACCCTGGAGGCCCAGGACATCGGGCCGCTGCCCGTCGTCCCCGACCACATCGCCACCGGACACTGGTCGGCGAGCGGAGTCCAGATCCCCATGGCGGGCGAGTGGAAGATCGCCGTGACCGTGCGGACCTCCGACATCGACCAGACCACCGTCTCCAAGAACGCGCAGATCGGCTGAACCTCACCATGGCTGACCAGTCCATTCCGGAGGCCCGCACCCCTCGGAGTCCCGGAACCACCGAAGCTCCCGAGGCGGCACTCAAGGGCGGCGTCCGCGAAGGCGCCCCTGTGGAAGGCGCCGGCGACGAACGCGCCGCGGGCAAGGAGGGCATTTCGCGGCGGCTGCTGCTCGGGACCGCCGGTGCCACCGGGCTGGTCCTCGGGGCGGCCGGCGGGGCCGTGGGCTATGCGGCACGGCCGGCGGAGGCGACTCCGCTCACCTCGCTGGGCGCCGATCAGGTGATGTTTCACGGGAAACATCAGCCCGGCATCCTCCAGGGACTCCAGGCGCGCGGCCATCTGATCGCCTTCGATCTGGCGGCGGGCGCGGGCCGCAAGGAGGCAGCGGCGTTGCTACGCCGCTGGTCGGAGACGGCTCGGCGGCTGATGGCGGGCGAGGCGGCCAAGCAGGACGACACGGATGTCGCCCGGGACGCCGGACCGGCCTCATTGACGATCACCTTCGGCTTCGGGCACAGCTTCTTCGGGCGGACCGGCCTGGAGAAGCAGCGCCCGGTCTCCCTGGACCCCCTGCCCGACTTCTCCTCCGACCAGCTCGACAAGGCACGCAGCAACGGTGACCTGTGGGTGCAGATCGGTGCGAACGACGCCCTGGTCGCCTTCCACGCCCTGCGTGCGATCCAGAAGGACGCGGGCCGGGCCGCCAAGGTGCGCTGGCAGATGAACGGCTTCAACCGGTCGCCGGGCGCCACCGCGCACCCCATGACGGCCCGCAACCTCATGGGCCAGATGGACGGCACGCGCAATCCGAAGCCGACGGACGCCGACTTCGACGAGCGCGTCTTCGTGCCGGAGTCCGGCTCGAACGACCCGGCCTGGATGGCGAACGGTTCCTACGCCGTCGTACGCCGCATCCGCATGCTCCTCGACGACTGGGAGCAGCTCTCGGTCAAGGAGCAGGAGGACGTCATCGGGCGCCGCAAGTCCGACGGGGCGCCGCTGTCCGGGGGCACCGAGACGACCGAGATGGACCTGGAGAAGACGGACAAAGCGGGGAACCTGGTCGTCCCGATCAACGCGCACGCCCGCATCACCCGGCCCGACCAGAACGGCGGCGCGGCGATGCTGCGACGCCCGTTCTCGTACCACGACGGCATCGACACGGACGGGGTGCCCGACGCGGGGCTGCTGTTCATCTGCTGGCAGGCCGACCCGCTGCGCGGCTTCGTCACCGTCCAGCGCAAGCTCGACCGGGGCGACGCCCTGTCAAAGTTCATCCGGCACGAGGCGAGCGGGCTTTTCGCGGTGCCGGGCGGGGCGGCGGAGGGGGAGTACGTGGGACAGCGGTTGCTGGAGGGGTGATGTGGCGCCGATCGCCCCTTTCGGCGGCCGAGTGAGATCCGTGCGCCGCCCTTCGCAAGGCCCATTAGGGTGAGGTCATGCCAGCGAGCTATGCCTATCTCGGCCCCGAGGGCACCTTCACCGAAGTCGCCCTGCGCACGCTTCCCGAGGCCGCGACCCGGGAGCTGATCCCCTATGTGTCCGTGCAGTCCGCGCTCGACGCGGTGCGCGCCGGTGAGGCCGAGGCCGCGTTCGTGCCGATCGAGAACTCCGTCGAGGGCGGCATCACGACCACGCTCGACGAGCTGGTCGCGGGCGCGCCGCTGATGATCTACCGCGAGGTGCTGCTGTCGATCACCTTCGCGCTGCTGGTCAGGCCCGGCACGACGCTGTCGGACATCAAGACGGTCTCCGCGCACCCGGCCGCCCAGCCGCAGGTGCGCAACTGGCTGAAGAAGAACCTCCCCGACGCCCACTGGGAGTCGGCCGCCTCGAACGCGGACGCCGCGCGCCTGGTCCAGGAGGGCCAGTACGACGCCGCCTTCGCCGGGGAGTTCGCGGCCGCCCGGTACGGCCTGGAGGCCCTGGAGACCGAAATCCACGACGCCGAGAACGCCCAGACGCGGTTCGTGCTGGTGGGCAGGCCCGCCCGGCCCGCGGCGCCGACCGGCGCGGACAAGACGTCCGTCGTGCTGTGGCAGCGCGACGACCACCCCGGCGGGCTGCGCGACCTCCTCGGCGAGTTCGCCACGCGCGGCATAAACCTGATGCTGCTGCAGTCCCGGCCGACCGGCGCCGGCATCGGCAACTACTGCTTCTGCATCGACGCCGAAGGACACATCTCCGACCGCCGGGTGGCCGAGACGCTGATGGGGTTGAAGCGGATCTGCCTGGAGGTGCGGTTCCTGGGCTCGTACCCACGCGCGGACATGGCGCCGGGGGATGTCCAGCCGCCGCGCCCCGGGACCTCGGACGAGGAGTTCGTGTCGGCGGCGGACTGGGTGGCGCGATGCCAGGACGGGCGGTTCTGAGGGGCCTCGGAGGCCACCGCAGACGCTGGATTTCCGCCAGTCCTACCAGCTGGTTGTCGTTATCCACAGGAGTTATCCACAGGTCCTCATCTCGACCTGGGGACAAGTCGACAAGCAAGCGTGACACTGTCGACAAATCGCTCCCCAGGCCCCTTCGGTGTCCACCGTCACGCAAGTCACCCTTCGTCCACTCTTTTCCTTTGAGCCATCCTTTGGGGCGACCGCTTTCCACTCGAAAGTGTCGATCAGAAGGGTTTGTCCTGGGAATCCTCGGCTCGCTCGGCCCGTTACGGAGTGATCAATTCCGAAGTCCACAACCCATCCACACACCCTGTGGATAACTCTGCCGAGGCTGGGGATTCCTGTGGACAACGGCGGCCCAAGTCCCGTTCCCCACAAGGGAATCGAGTCAACCGGCCGCCGTGCGCCTGCCCCGTTCCAGGGAGTGAGACGCCTTCCATTGACACGTCACGCAATTCACTCACAACGGGATGAACGCCGCGCTCCGGAATAGTGAGTCGTGGGCTGTCACCCCACCCCGGTAGCCTTGAGCACGTGATTGACCTTCGCCTGCTCCGTGAGGACCCCGACCGAGTGCGCGCCTCGCAGCGCGCCCGTGGAGAGGACGTCGCGCTCGTCGACGCCCTCCTGTCTGCCGACGAGCGGCGCAGGTCGTCCGGCGTCCGCTTCGACGAGCTGCGTGCCGAGCAGAAGCAACTCGGCAAGCTCATCCCCAAGGCCGCCGGAGACGAGAAGGCCGAGCTGCTGAAGAAGGCGAGCCAGCTGGCCGCCGACGTCAAGACGGCCAACGCGGAGCGCGACGCGGCCGACGCGGAGACCCAGGAGCTGCTCCTCCAACTCGGCAACCTCGTGCACCCGGACGTCCCGGTCGGCGGCGAGGAGGACTTCGTCACGCTGGAGACGCACGGCGAGATCCGCGACTTCGCGGCCGAGGGCTTCCAGCCGAAGGACCACCTGGAGCTCGGCTCGCTCCTCGGCGCGATCGACGTCGAGCGCGGTGCGAAGGTCTCCGGCTCCCGCTTCTACTTCCTCACCGGCGTCGGCGCCCTGCTGGAGCTGGCCCTGGTCAACGCCGCGATGGCACAGGCGACGGCGGCCGGCTTCACGCCGATGCTGACCCCGGCGCTGGTCCGGCCGCAGTCGATGGCCGGTACCGGCTTCCTCGGCCAGGCCGCCCAGGACGTCTACCACCTCGACAAGGACGACCTCTACCTGGTCGGCACCTCCGAGGTCCCGCTCGCGGCCTACCACATGGACGAGATCCTCGACGCCGAGAAGCTTCCGCTGCGCTACGCGGGCTTCTCCCCCTGCTTCCGCCGCGAGGCCGGCTCGCACGGCAAGGACACGCGCGGCATTTTCCGCGTGCACCAGTTCGACAAGGTCGAGATGTTCTCGTACGTCGCTCCCGAGGACTCGCAGGCCGAGCACCAGCGCCTGCTGGAGTGGGAGAAGCAGTGGCTGACGTCACTGGAACTGCCGTTCCGGGTCATCGACGTCGCGTCGGCCGACCTCGGCTCCTCGGCGGCCCGCAAGTTCGACTGCGAGGCGTGGATCCCGACCCAGGGCAAGTACCGCGAGCTGACCTCGACCTCGGACTGCACCGAGTTCCAGTCCCGCCGCCTGTCGATCCGGGTCCGTGACGGCAAGCAGGTCAAGCCGCTGGCCACCCTCAACGGCACGCTGTGCGCGGTGCCGCGCACGATCGTGGCGATCCTGGAGAACCACCAGCAGGCCGACGGCTCCGTCCGGGTGCCCGAGGTGCTGCGCCCGTACTTGGGCGGCCGGGAGGTCCTGGAGCCGGTGGCCAAGTGAGCGACACGGCTTCCGCCGGGAATTCCGAGGACGCTTCGGGAGACCTCCCGAGCAGATCGGAAGGCTTCCCGTACCGGCTGATCGCGACCGACCTCGACGGGACGCTCCTGCGCTCCGACGAGTCGGTCTCCCCGCGCACCCGTGACGCGCTCGCCGCGGCCACCGCGGCGGGCGCGGCGCACATCGTCGTCACGGGCCGAGCGGTCCCCTGGACCCGCCACATCCTCGACGACCTCGGCTACCACGGCCTCGCCGTCTGCGGCCAGGGGGCCCAGGTGTACGACGCCGGCGAGCACCGTCTGCTGACGTCGGTGACCCTGGACCGACAGCTGGCGGGGGTGGCGCTGGCCAAGATCGAGGCCGAGGTAGGGCCGCTGTTCCTGGCGGCGAGCCGCGACGGCCTGGACGGCGACGTCCTGGTGGGCCCCGGCTACGCGGTCATGGGCGCCCTCCCGTCGACCCCCTTCACGGACGCGTCGGATCTGTGGACGGCCCCGCTGAACAAGATCTACATACAGCATCCGAAGCTGTCGGACGACGAGTTGGCTGAGGCCGCACGCCAGGCCGCGGGCGGCTTCGTCACGGTGGCGATGGCCGGCGAGGGCATCGTCGAGCTGCTTCCCCTGGGCCTGTCGAAGGCGACCGGCCTGTCACTGGCGGCCCGCCGCCTCGGCATGAAGGCAGCCGACACGATCGCCTTCGGCGACATGCCCAACGACATCCCGATGTTCGCCTGGGCGGCCCACGGAGTGGCCATGGCCAACGCCCACGAGGAACTCAAGGCGGTGGCGGACGAGGTGACGTCTTCCAACGAGGAGGACGGGATCGCGACGGTACTGGAGCGGTTGCTCGGCTGACGTCGGCGGCGGGGGCAGCCGGTAGGTGGCGGTGGGGGACGGTTGGCGACGGCCGGCGGCTGGCGGCTGGCGTCGTCGGCGGGGGCAGCCGGTAGGTAGCGGTAACCGACGGTTGGCGGCGGGCGTAGTCGGCGGCGGCTAGGGGCTGGGGCAGATGGCGGCGGCTGGAGGCTGGCCCAGGAGCAGCAGCTGACGGCTGGCGGCTGGCCGCGCCGCGAGGGCTGGCGGCTCTTGTGGCTTGCGCAGCCGTAGTCGCGGGTAGCCGTGTCGCTGGAGCGGCTGGCGGCGGCCGGAGGACTGCGCGGCCGACGATGTTCAACGGCTGACCCACGAGCGGCAGCCGACAGCGGCTGGAGCCACGGGGGACGGCGGCTCGCAGCTGGCGCAGCCAAGTCGCGGGCAGTCGTGCTGCCGGGGCGGCACAGGTGGGCGCGGGCGGCAACCCGTCGGCGCCGGGTTGCGTCGGCCGACCTCTCGGCAGCGCCGGGCGCCTCTCCACGCACCCCAAGCCCTGCACATCGGCCCAGCCCCAGTGGCAACGTCTCGCGGAGGATGCACGAATCGAACGTGCGCGGGCTTTTCAGACCCGACCACGGTTTAGCAAACCGGTGCCTTACCACTCGGCCAATCCTCCGGGTGGGCGGCCCACGCGAGAGCGACATCGCGTGCTCGAAGCGGCCGCCCCGGGCAGCTCCCCGGGCGTGACGAACTCGACGGAGGGGTAGCGATTACTCCGGAGTCCGCCGCCGGCTGCCCTGTCGGGAGCTCGACGTACTGCCGTGCATGGACATCGCCGAGCTCCTCTCCCAGAACGTGGCGCCGAACTCACCGTCCGGCGATGTGGACACAACCACTGTGCCTGTACGACGAGTTGCGCGCCACTGAATTAAGGAGCCCGGGGAAGGCGCCCGCACGCCCCTTACCGGCGGCGCCACTTGCGCCGGCGCCCCTTGCTGAAGAACCACCCCGCCGGCGGTTCGTCCGAGCGCCACGGCTGCGGCTCGGGCTTCTCACGGCGCCAGCGGGCGGCCAGCATGCGGGCGCGGGCGGACGGCTCCGAGGTCTCGGCCCCGCGTATGAAGTCGTCGTCCAGGACCAGGTCGTCCCAGGCGTCGTCCCCGGACTGTTCCCGATCCTCGTGCTGTGACGTCCCGCCTGCCATCCCGTCCTCCCGTTCATGCGGTGCGTCCTCTTTGCCCAGTGTGCCCGGGAAGAGGTGAAGCCCTCGTCAAGAGCGGGCCCGGTCAGGGGCCCGACTCCTTACTCCTCCCCTGCCAGCGTCAGCGACCGCAGCTTCTGCCCCGCGTACCAGGTCGCGAGCACGGTGACCACCGCCAGCAGCACCGTCGCCGTGGGCAGCGCGACATCCGACGTCACCATGTCCCCGCCGGCGACCTTCTGCGCCACCGCCAACGACCACTGCTGGACGCTCAGCGTGCGCGCACCCGACACCAGGGAGCCGAACAGGGCCTCCCAGACCAGCGCGTACACGAGCCCGAACACCACCGCGTGCCGGGACACCGTGCCGAGCAGCAGGAAGATCGCGGCATACGCGATGGACGCGACCAGTGCGGCGACCGTGTAGGCGACGGCGATCTGCTGGCCGTTGCCGTTGAGGATCAAGCCTGCGATGAAGGTGGGCAGCGCCGAGAACACCATCGTCACGGCGATCGCCACGATCAGCTTGGTGAAGATGATCGTCGGTCGTTTCACCGGCTTGGACAGCAGATACACCACCGAGCCGTCGTCGATCTCCGGCCCGATCGCGCCGGTTCCGGCGATGACGCCGATGATCGGCACCATCGTGGCGAGGGCGAGGCCGCCCAGCAGGTCGGACGCCGTCTGGTCGTCCGCCCCGGCGAGGCCGCGTACGGCCACGGCGATCACGATCAGCAGCAGGGGCAGCGCGCCGAGGATGAGGGCCCGTCGGCGGCCGAGCAGGGCCCGGTAGGTGAGTCGGGCGACTGTGGGGTCATACATCTTCGGCCTCCTACGCCGCGACCAGATACGAGAAGACGGACTCGAGGGACTCGTCGGACGGCGAGACCGTGAGCAGGCGGATGCCGTGGTCACGCGCCACCCTCGGCAGCAGGGCGGTGAAGCGGCCGAAGTCGACGGCCTGGATGTGCAGCGCGCCCTCGGTCAGGTCGACCTCGATGCCGGACGTCGACGGATCGGCGATCAGCGCGGCCGCGAGCGTGCGGTCGTCGCTGGAGCGCACCAGGTAGCGGTGCGGACGGTCGGTCATCAGGCGGCGGATCTTGCGGAAGTCACCGCTCGCCGCGTGCCGTCCGGCGACCACGACCTCGATGTGCCAGGCGAGTTGCTCGACCTCTTCGAGGATGTGCGAGGAGAACAGCACCGTGCGGCCCTCGTCGCCCATGCGGCGCAGCAGGTCCATGAGCTGCATGCGCTGCCGCGGGTCCATGCCGTTGAAGGGCTCGTCGAGCAGGAGCAGCGAGGGGTCGTGGACGAGGGCGCTCGCCATCTTCACGCGCTGGCGCATGCCCTTGGAGTACGTGGAGATCTTGCGGTCCTGTGCGTACTCCATCTCGACCGTGGCCAGGGCCTTCTGGGCCGCCTTGGCGCCCAGGCCGTGCAACTCGGCGTTCGCGACGACGAATTCGCGGCCGGTGAGGAAGTCGTACATCGCCTCACGCTCGGGGACGATGCCGATGTGCTTGTAGATGGCCTCGTTGCGCCAGACCGGCTGTCCGTCGAGGGTGACCGTGCCGGTGGACGGGGCGAGGAAGCCGCCCATCATGTTGATGAGGGTGGACTTTCCGGCGCCGTTGGGGCCGAGGAGGCCGGTGACGCCGGGGCCGATCGTCATGGTGATGTCGTTGACGGCGACCACGTTGCCGAACCAGCGGGAGACGTGGTCGATGGAGAGCGTGGTCACAGTCCGGCCTTTCGGTAGCGGCGCATCAGGAGGCCGTAGGAGGCGGCGATCAGGCCCAGGGTGACGAGGACATAGACCGCGCCCTCCCCGTTGGACGGGCCGACTCCGCCCGGGAAGGCGGACGTGGCACCCAGGAAGGCGGACTGCACGCCGTCGATGAGCGTGACCGGTGAGAAGAGGCCGACCCAGGGGATGGCGCCCGAACTGTTCTGCACCTCGGCGATGGCCTGGAGGGTGGAGACGGCTCCGTAGGAGATGGTCAGTACGGCGATCACGGCGGCGATGCCGAAGCCGCGGCGGGGCGTGACCGAGGCGATGACCAGGCCGATGCCGGCGAAGAGCAGCGAGAGCAGTGCCACGGAGACGAGTCCCTGTGCGAATCCCTTGGTCTGGTCGGCGAAGTCGAGCTTGGCCAGCAGCGCGCCCACGTAGAGCACCAGCAGCGGGGCCCCGGTGAGGAGGAACAGCGCGGAGGCCAGTGCCGCGAACTTGGCGCGTACGTAGTCGGCGGTCTCGATGGGCCGCGAGAAGTACAGCGGTACGGTCTTGAAGCGCAGGTCGCGCGAGACGGACTGGGGTGCCTGCGAGGCGACGTAGAGGCTGATGACGGCCTGCATGACGATCGCGTAGCGCGTGTAGTCGACGGGCAGGTCGTTCGCCTTGGTGGCGACCGCGACGGCGACCATGATGGCCGCGGGCACGCACATCACCACGAACAGCAGCATCGGCAGCACCTTGGACTTCACCGACCGGCCGAGGCCGTAGGCGCCGCGCAGGGACTGCGAGTAGAGGGAGCGGGTGGCGTAGGAGCGGCCGAGGCGGGGGCCGTCGTAGGTGCGGTAGCCGATGTTGTGGATGCGGGTCTGGTCACCCGACGTCGTGACGGGTGTCCGCATGGGCTGCTCAACTGCCATGGCCGACCGCCTCCTTCCGCTGTGCGTCGGTGCTCTGCTCGCTGTCCTTGAAGACCTCGGCGATGTGGTGCCTGCGCTGTTCCATGCGCACCAGGCCGAGGCCGAGGTCGGCGACCACGTCCCGCACCAGGTCGTAGGTCTCCTCGCCCTGCGCGGTGAGCAGCAGGATGTGGCCGGCGCCGGGGAGGCCGCCGCTGCCGTCGAGTACGTCGACCCCGCGCGCGTGGAGCGCGTCGCGCACCGCGCGGGTGCCGTCCGGGTGGTCGTCGGTGTCGGTGACCTCGATGGCGAGGGTCGTCGTGGTCTGGGTGAAGTCGGTGGTGGAGCTGGAGCGCAGGAGCTTGCCGCCGTCGATGACGACGACGTGGTCGCAGGTGCGTTCCAGTTCGCCCAGCAGGTGGGAGGTGACCAGGACGGAGATGCCGAAGTCGGTGTGGATGCGGCGGATCAGGCCGAGCATCTCGTCGCGGCCGACCGGGTCGAGGCCGTTGGTCGGCTCGTCCAGGAAGACCAGCTGCGGGTCGTGCACCAGGGCCTGCGCCAGCTTCACGCGCTGCTTCATGCCGGTCGAGTAGCCGCCGATCGGGCGGTAGCGCTCCTCGTACAGACCGACGTGGCGCAGCGTGTCCGCGGTGCGCTCGCGCGCTGCGGCGGGCGGCAGGCCGGACATGCGGGCCATGTGCACGACGAACTCGGTCGCCGAGACGTCCGGCGGCAGACAGTCGTGCTCCGGCATGTACCCGACCCGCTCGCGGATGGCGGCGCCCTTGGTGGCGACATCGAGTCCGAGCACTTCGGCACGGCCCTCGGTGGCGGGGGACAGACCCAGCAGGATCTTGATCAGTGTGGACTTGCCGGCTCCGTTGGCTCCGACGAGTCCGGTCACACCGGGCCCGACGTCCACGGAGAGCCGGTCAAGCGCGGTCACCCTGGGGAACCGCTTGCTCAGGCTTTCGGTCGCGATCACAGTCACGCTTCGAAGGTAGTGACGCGGCCCGCGCCGGTCGTCACCCCGCAGAGCTGTCTTGAAGTCAGACCTCAGGTGTACGGGACCCTAGGGGTCACCCTGAGGTCGAACAACGGCGCCCAGGTTTTCCACAGGTGCAGGGTTTTCCACAGCCCGAGGCACCTCTATTGACGCGGCCTCTAACAACTGTCACATTCGCCAGTGTCAAGTTACGGGCACGTACCGCAGTCAGCGTGGACAAGTGGGGCGGTGGCATGACTACGGCGATGGCAGGGGAGCTCTCGGCGGACTCCGCGGACCTGCAAGGGTTCAGACGGGTCCAGCGGCTGGCGTACGAGTGCGCGGAGGCCGTCGCGGCGCGGCTGGAACCGGGCATCACCGAGCGCGAGGCGGCGCGCATGCAGCGCGAGTGGCTGCGCGAGCGCGGTGTACGGGACTGGTTCCATCTGCCCTTCGCGTGGTTCGGGGACCGCACCGCGTTCGTGAACTTCCGCGTCCCGTTGCAGTTCTTCCCCACCAACCGCCGGCTGGAGCCCGGGATGCCGTTCATCCTGGACATGGCCCCCGTGTTCGACGGCTACACGGCGGACATCGGTTACTCGGGCTCGCTCGGCATCAACCCCGTACAGGACAAGCTGGTGGCGGACCTGGAGGCGCACCGGGAGTTGATCCTGCGGGAGGTGCGCGAGCGGCGGCCGCTGCGGGAGATCTACGAGGACGTGGACCGCCTCATGGTCCGGCAGGGCTATGCCAACCGGCACCGTGCCTATCCCTTCGGCGTGATCGCGCACAAGGTCGACCGGGTCAGGCAGCGCCGCTGGTCACCGCATGTGTTCGGGTTCGGCACGCAGTCCCTGAAGGGCCTGGCGAGCGACGCGCTGCACGGTCACCGCGAGGGCTGGTCGCCGCTGTGGTCGCCGTACCGCTTCTCCGACCACCCGCCGCAGCCGGGCCTGTGGGCGGTCGAACCGCACCTCGGTTTCCGGGGCACGGGAGCGAAGTTCGAGGAGATCCTGGTCGTCACCGACTCCGCGGATCCCGAGCAGAGCGCCTTCTGGCTGGACGACGATCTGCCGCACGTGCGGCGCTGGGTGGAGGAGAAGTGACGGTGCCGGTGACTCTTCAGGGCGCGCGCGAGCGCCGGGTGCGGACCGGCGGGG
The DNA here is from genome assembly GCF_040612485.1 of Streptomyces sp. NPDC006385. Classification (NCBI taxonomy): domain Bacteria; kingdom Bacillati; phylum Actinomycetota; class Actinomycetes; order Kitasatosporales; family Streptomycetaceae; genus Streptomyces; species Streptomyces sp. NPDC006385. The sequence continues at coordinate 37,404 of NZ_JBEXQG010000066.1, read as the reverse complement.
TCGAGCTGTGTGTCGCCGAGCTGGGCGAGGTCGGGCAGCCGACGGTGATCCTGGTGCACGGCTATCCGGACAGCAAGGAGGTGTGGTCCGAGGTCGCGCCGCGGCTGGCCGACCGTTTCCATGTCGTGCTGTACGACGTCCGGGGCCATGGCCGGTCGACGGCACCGAAGCCGCTGCGTGGCGGGTTCACGCTGGAGAAGCTGACGGACGACTTCCTGGCGGTCGCGGACGCGGTCAGCCCGGACCGGCCCGTGCATCTGGTCGGGCACGACTGGGGCTCGGTGCAGTGCTGGGAGTTCACCACGGTCAAGCGAACGGAGGGCCGGATCGCGTCCTTCACGTCGATGTCCGGACCGTCCCTCGACCACTTCGGCCACTGGATCAGCCGGCGCCTGAAGCACCCCACTCCCCGCCGGGTGGGCCAGCTCCTCGGCCAGGGCGCCAAGTCCTGGTACGTGTACCTGCTGCACACGCCCGTGCTGCCCGAGCTGGCCTGGCGCGGCCCTCTCGGTAAGCGGTGGCCGCGCATTCTGGAGCGCGTGGAGAAGGTTCCGGGTGGCGACTACCCGACCTCCTCACTGCCGACGGACGCGGCGCACGGCGCCTGGCTGTACCGGGACAACGTCCGGGCCAGACTGCGCCGTCCGCGCCCGGACGCATACGCGCACGCGCCCGTGCAGCTCATCACGCCTGTGAGGGACGCTTTCCTGTCCGAGCGGCTCTACGACGAACTCGAGCGGTGGGTTCCGCAGTTGACCCGGCGCACGCTTCCGGCGAGGCACTGGGTACCGCGCTCGCGCCCCGACCAACTCACGGCCTGGATCACGGACTTCGTCACGTCCGTGGAGGGCGGGCGCCCGGAGGGGGTGACGGCGAGCGGGAAGTACGCCGACCGCTTCGGCGGACAGCTCGTCCTGGTCACCGGTGCCGGCAGCGGCATCGGACGGGCGACGGCGTACGCGTTCGCCGAGGCCGGCGCGCGCGTGGTGGCCGTCGACCGGGACGCGGAGAGCGCGGCCCGCACCGCCGAGATGGCCCGTCTGATCGGCGCCCCGGATGCCTGGGCGGAGACGGTCGACGTCTCCGACGAGCAGGCGATGGAGAAGCTCGCCGCGAAGGTCGCCGCCGAGTACGGCGTGGTCGACGTCCTGGTGAACAACGCCGGGATCGGCCTGGGCGGCTCCTTCTTCGACACCACACCGGAGGACTGGAAGAAGGTCCTCGACGTCAATCTGTGGGGCGTCATCCATGGCTGCCGGCTGTTCGGGAAGCAGATGGCCGAGCGCGGGCAGGGCGGCCACATCGTCAACACCGCGTCTGCGGCGGCGTTCCAGCCGTCCAGGGCGTTGCCCGCCTACAGCACCTCCAAGGCGGCGGTGCTGATGCTGAGCGAGTGCCTGCGCGCGGAGCTGGCCGGGCAGGGCATCGGGGTCACCGCGATATGCCCCGGCTTCGTCAACACCAACATCACCTCGACCGCGCGCTTCGCCGGGGTCGACGCCGAGGAGGAGAAGCGGCGGCAGAAGAAGTCCGCGCGGCTGTACGGGCTGCGGAACTATCCGCCGGAGAAGGTCGCGGACGCCATCCTGCGGGCGGTGGTGCGCGGTGAGGCCGTCGTTCCGGTGACGCCGGAGGCGCGTGGCGCGTATCTCATGTCGAGGTTCACGCCGAAGGCACTGCGGGCGATCGCACGACTGGAGCCACCTCTGTGAACGCCGTCGTTCCACGCCGTGTGCCCTTCGACCGGTCGCGTACGGTCCTGATCGGTGAACTCCCGGCGCTGGGTGGGCCGATACCCCGGTACCGGCGCAGATCACCCGCGGCGGGGACGGCGGCGTGACCGGTAACCGGGGCGACGGCGATCGTGTGACCGGGGATCGGGCCGAAGGCGGTGAGGTCGGGCGCGTGACTGCGGAACCTGCCTCTCCCGCCCATCGGATCGAGGACCTCGCGCACCTCAGCGGTGCCACCGTCCGCACCATCCGGGCCTACCAGGACCGCGGCCTGCTCCCCCGCCCGGAGCGCCGGGGCCGCGCCAACCTCTACTCGGACGCCCACCTCGTCCGCCTGCGCCAGATCGCCGACCTCCTCGACCGCGGCTACACCCTGGCCTCCATCAAAGAACTCCTGGATGCCTGGGACGCGGGTCGTGGCCTGGGCGGGGTGCTCGGGCTGGTCGCCGAGGTGGACGGGCCATGGACCGACGAGGAGGCGGCGCGGATCTCGCGCGCCGATCTGGAGGAGCGCTTCGGCGGCACACCCGACGACGCGGCGGTGGCCGAGGCCGTGGAGCTCGGCGTACTGGAGCCGGTCCCCGGCGACGAGGACTCCTTCCTCGTGCCGAGTCCCCAAGAGCTTGCCGTGGCAGTGGAGTTGCATGCTGCCGGGGTTCCCCTGTCCGCGATCTCAGGTCACCTGCGGGAGTTGAGGGGGCAGGTGGAGCACATCGCCGCCGGTTTCCTGCAGTTCACCACCGAGCACCTCTTCGCTCGCTACCTGGACGGACCGCACCGCCCGACGGACGCCGACGCGACCGAAGCAGCCTCGCTCGTACGCCGGCTGCGGCCGCTCGCCCAGCAGACGGTGGACGCGGAACTCGCCCGGGCGATGCGGCTGTTGGCGGTTCGGCACCTGCGTCAGCGTCTGGGTGCGGACGAGGCGCCGGATACTCCGATTCCGACGAGAACCGTGCCCATCCCCGAAGAGACAATGCGGGGCGTGGAGAGGCTGGTTGGTCCTCAGCAGGCTGCCGACTTCATCGCGCTGGCCGCCGAACGGGAGGTGCGGGCACGCGCCTTGGACCGCCTTGCCTCAAGTCACAGATCATCAGCTGATCTTGACGAAACCCCCTGAAACAACGGCTCGTTGTCCACAGAACCGTCAATTCCCCTGTGGATAACCACACTTGGTTGTGGATCAAACATCCGGAGCGAAATCGTTCGCGTGATTCCTACCTCTCCCGGCAGCCTGGTGGCATGGACGAAAGACGCACCGTGAAGGTGTCGAAGTACCTCTCGAAACACCTGCGCCACCAGCCCGAGCACATCGGGCTCACGCTCGACGAGGGGGGCTGGGTCGAGATCGACGCCCTGATCGCCGCCGCGGCGGCGCACGGATTCCGTTTCACCCGGGAAGATCTGGACCACGTGGTGGCCGCCAATGACAAGCAGCGCTTCGCGATCGAGGGCACACGGATCCGCGCCAGCCAGGGCCACAGCATCGACGTCGACCTCGGGCTGCCTCCGGCGACCCCGCCGCCGTACCTCTACCACGGCACCGTCGCCCGCAGTCTGGACGCGATTCGCAGCGCCGGCCTCAGGCCCATGAACAGGCACGACGTGCACCTCTCCGCCGACCGCGAGACCGCGACACGGGTCGGCGCGCGACGTGGTCACCCGGTGGTGCTCTCCGTGGACGCCGGCGCCATGCACCGCGACGGCCATGTCTTCCACGTCAGTGCGAACGGGGTGTGGCTGACGAAAGCCGTGCCACCGGAGTACCTGCGCTTTCCCGCGTCGCACTGAATCGTGCCGCCACCCGCCAGCCGCCGCCCGGCGATCCCCACCCGGCGACCGGCGACCGACCGCGCGCATCGGAGTACACGCTGATGACAACCTCACTCCGTGGCTGGGCAGCGGCGTGCAGTGACCGTTTCACGTGAAACACGTGCGGCCGCTTAGGCTCGAAACATGAGCCTGCGCCTGAGCACCGTGATCCTCCCGTATCGCCGCTGGTCCGAGGGAGGCCGCGAGGCGTGGCAGCGCGCGGAGCAGCTCGGCTTCCACGCCGCGTACACCTACGACCACCTGTCCTGGCGCACGTTCCGGGACGGCCCGTGGTTCGGTGCCGTGCCGACTCTGACCGCCGCCGCGGCCGTCACCGACCATCTGCGGCTGGGCACCCTGGTGACCTCGCCGAACTTCCGGCATCCGGTGCCCTACGCCAAGGAACTGATCTCCCTCGACGACATCTCCGGTGGCCGCCTCACGCTCGGCGTCGGTGCGGGCGGCTCCGGGTTCGACGCGACCGTGCTCGGACAGGACCCATGGACGCCGCGCGAGCGAGCCGACCGGTTCGCCGAGTTCGTCCAGCTCCTGGACCGGCTGCTGACCGAGGACTCGCTGTCGTACGAGGGCGACTTCTACTCGGCGCACGAGGCGCGCAACATCCCGGGCTGCGTACAGCGACCCCGGCTGCCCTTCGCGATCGCCGCGACCGGCCCGCGCGGGCTGCGGCTCGCGGCACGGTACGGGCAGGCGTGGGTGACCACGGGTGACCCCAAGCTGTACGAGAACGGCACTCCTGAACAGTCGGTTCAAGCCATTCGCGGGCAGGTCGAGAAGCTGGCCGACGCCTGCGCCGAGATCGGCCGGGAGGTAGGTGATCTCGACAAGATTCTGCTCACCGGGTTCACCCCGGACCGCGGCCGTCCGCTGGAGTCCCTGGACGCGTTCGTGGACTTCGCGGGGCGCCACCAGGAGCTGGGATTCACCGAGATCGTGGTGCACTGGCCGATCCCCGACTCGGACTTCGCAGCCGACGAGAAGGTGTTCGAGCAGATCGCCATGGAGGCGCCGGCGCAGCTGCGCTGAGCGCGGCGGGCATGACGGCGCTGGTGAGGGCGATGTCGATGGTGTCGGTGATGTGCTCAGGGGCGGTATCTCCTCACCTGCCGCCTCAGATGTGCGGAGTCCTGCACGGCCGTGCAGGCATATGCGGGAGAATGACCCGGTGACCTCAGCGACTCGACAGCACCAGACCCCGGCCGCCGCTGTCCGCCCGCGGCTCATCGCCACCGACCTGGACGGCACCCTGCTGCGTGACGACAAGTCGGTCTCCCCCCGCACGGTCGCCGCGCTGGCCGCCGCCGAGGAGGCGGGCGTAGAGGTGTTCTTCGTCACCGGCCGCCCGGCGCGCTGGATGGACGTCGTCAGCGATCACGTCCACGGTCACGGCCTGGCGATCTGCGGCAACGGCGCCGCCGTAGTCGACCTGCACGGCGGCCCCGGCGCCCACCGCTTCGTGAAGGTGCGGGAGCTGGCGCGGGAGAACGCGCTGGACGCCGTGGCGCTGCTGCGTGAGGCGGCGCCGGGCACGGTGTACGCGGTGGAGCAGACGTACGGCTTCTACCAGGAGCCCGACTACCCCAAGCTGCACATGGAGATACCGGACCAGCTCGCGCCGGCCGAGGACCTCTTGGCACCGGACGGCCCCGGGGCCGCCGAGCCGGTCCTCAAGATCCTCGCCTACCACCCCACCCTCGACCCCGACGCCTTCCTCACCCTCGCCCGCCTCGCCATCGGCGAGCGCGCCAATGTCACCCGCTCCAGCCCCAGCGCCCTGCTGGAGATCAGCGGCCCCGGCGTCTCGAAGGCCAGCACGCTCGCCCTGTGCTGCGCCGAGCGCGGTATCTCGCACGAGGAGGTCGTGGCCTTCGGGGACATGCCCAACGACGTGGAGATGCTGACGTGGTCGGGCCAGTCGTACGCGATGGGCAACGCGCACCCCGATGCCGTCGCCGCCGCCTCGGGACGGACGGTCGCCAACAACGAGGACGGCGTGGCGATCGTCATCGAACAGCTGCTGGCGGAGCGGTACTAGCTCAAGGCCGGCCACGGCCGCCCTACCCGAGTGGCACCCCCCGCTCCTTGAGCCACGGCACGGGATCCACCGCCGAGCCCATCTCCGCAGTGACCCGCACCTCGAAGTGCAGGTGCGGGCCGGTGGAGTTGCCGCTCGTGCCCGACTGACCGATCCACTGCCCGGTGTCGACCCGCTCGTCCTGATCGACAGCTACGGCGGCGAGGTGGGCGTACTGCGTGTAGTAGCCGTCCGTGTGCCGGACGACGATTTCCATGCCGAAGGCGCCCCCGCACGCCACCTTGACCACACGCCCGTCCCCGACCGCCCGCACCGGTGTGCCGATCGGCACCGCGAAGTCCTGCCCGGTGTGCCGGTTGGCCCACCGCTGTCCGCCACTGCCGAAGGCCGCGGACAGTTCGTACGAATCCACCGGAGCGGCCCACGCGCTGGTGAGGTCCGTCTTCGGCTGGTCGAGCCGTACGGCACCACGGCAGGAGCCGGCGGCCACGGAGGCGTCAGCCCGTCCCTGCAACTGCCATCGCGCCTCTTCGAGCTTCTGCTCGATGCCCTTCTTCAGCCCGGCGAGTTCGGCGTTGCGCTTCTCCAGGGTCTGCCAGGCCGCCGCTGCCTTGGCCTCGTCCGCGGCGAGCCGGGCCTCGGCGCGGCGGCTCTTCTCGATGGCGTTGTCGACGACCAGACTCGTCTGCGAGAACACGCGCTGCCCGCGCATCAGCTCGTCCGGACTCTTCGCGAGGATGATCTGCGCGGTGAGCGGCACCCCGCCGCCGCTGCGGTACTGGGCACGCGCGATACGGCCCAGATCCTCGCGCAGGACACCGATCTCCTGCCGCTCCCGCTCGAGCAGCGCCTCGGCCCGCTGCGCCTTGGCCCGCTGCGCCTCGGCCTCCTGCCGCGCCGTCTCGTACCGCTGCGTGGCCAGGGCCGCGTCCTCGTACAGCCGCACCACCTGCGTGCTGAGGGCCGAGTCGTCACCCACGCCGTTGTGCCCGGGCGGCCCCTTGCCGTCACCGGCAGCGGCAGCGGGCCGCGCCATGGGCACGACGAGCGCGCACAGCAGCGCCGGAACGGCGAGGACACGACGGCGATGTGAGCGCATGTCAGCGATCGTGACCCGCGAGGCGGGCCTCGGTCCTGTTCGGGTCGTACGCCTGGGGGACGGGTTGCTGCGGACGGGTCAGTACTCCTGTTGACGTACGCGCTACGACGCCCCCACCAACAGGTCCGCCTCCGCCTCCCGCTCCACCATCCGCCGCAGCGGCCCGTCGGCGGCGGCCAGCTCCGCGAACGTCCCCCGTTGCACCACACGTCCCTGGTCCAGGACGACCACTTCGTCCACGGCCTCCAGCCCGGCCAGTCGGTGGGTGATGAGCAGTGTCGTACGGCCCTCGGTGGCGGCCAGCAGGTCGGAGGTGAGGGCGTCGGCGGTGGGCAGGTCGAGGTGCTCGGCGGGCTCGTCGAGGACGAGGACGGGGAAGTCGGCGAGCAACGCGCGGGCCAGCGCGAGCCGCTGTCGCTGCCCACCGGACAGTCGCGCCCCGTGCTCGCCCACCAGCGTGTCCAGTCCGTCGGGCAGGCTGTCGGCCCAGTCGAGCAGCCGGGCGCGCTGCAGCGCGTCGCGCACTTCTGCCTTGGTGGCGTCCTTCTTGGCGAGCAGCAGGTTCTCACGCACGGAGCTGTCGAAGAGGTGCGCGTCCTGTGCGCACAGCCCGACGAGCCGCCGTACGTCGTCGCCGTCCAGCGCGTACGCGTCCACACCGCCCAGCGCGTACGAGCCCGCGTCCGCGTCCAGGAAGCGCAGCAGCACCTGCGCCAGCGTGGTCTTGCCGGAGCCGGACGGCCCGACGACGGCGATCCGGCGGCCCTCCTCCAGGGTGAGGTCGAGTCCGGCGAGCGCGTCCCGGTCCTGCCCGGCGTGGCGGGCGGTCAGGCCCCTGACGGCGAGCGGGAAGGGCGAGGCGGGCGCCTGCCGGCGGTGCCCCGGTTCCCGTACGGGCTCGGGGGCGTCCAGCACCTCGTACACGCGCTCGGCGCTCCTGCGCACCCGCTGCCGGTACTGCACGGCGAGCGGCAGGCCGAGAACGGACTCGAAGGCGGCCAACGGGGTGAGGACGACGACGGCCATCGTCACGCCGGCGAGCCTCCCGTCGGCGACCGCCTGGGCGCCCACGAGGGCCGTGCCGGCGACGGTGAGTCCGCAGATCAGCGCGGTGAGTCCGTCACCGAGCGCGGTGGCGGTGGCGGCCCGCGAGGCGATCCGGGTGAGGGCCCCGTCGGCCTGCCGTACCTCGGCCGTACGGCGGGGCAGGGCGCCGGCGACGGTCAGTTCGGCGGTGCCGGTGAGCAGATCCGTCACGCGCGTCGCGAGCACGCCGCGCGCGGGGGCCAGCCTGCGTTCGGCGTGTCGGGCGACGGCACCCGTGACGAGCGGCACTCCGGCCCCGGCCGCCAGGAGACCGGCGGCGAGCACGGCACCGGCCGCCGGCAGGAGCCAGGCGGTGAAGCCGACGGCCCCCGCGGAGACGACGGTCGCGGCAGCGGCGGGCAGCAGCCACCGCAGCCAGTAGTCCTGCAACGCGTCCACGTCGGCGACGAGCCGCGAGAGCAGATCACCCCGGCGGGCGCGGCGCAGACCTGCGGGCGCCAGCCGCTCCAGCCGCCGGTAGACGGCGACCCGGGTGTCGGCCAGCATCCTCAGCACCGCGTCGTGCGACACCAGCCGCTCCGCGTACCGGAACACGGCCCGCCCGATGCCGAAGGCCCGCGTCGCCGTCACGGCGACCATCAGATACAGCACCGGTGGCTGCTGCGAGGCCCGCGAGATGAGCCACCCGGAGGTGGCCATGAGCCCCACCGCACTGCCGAGCGCGAGGCTCCCGAGCACCAGCGCGAGGGCCAGACGGCCACGCCGGGCACCGGACATGGCGCGGACGCGGGCCAGGACTCCGCGTGTGTCCCTCGGGAGGGACACGTCCAGCGACACGTCCTCGGCGTCGCCCGAAGCGGCACCGCCGTACGCCTCCCCCTCGACCGCACGGGCAACGGTCGGCCCGAGCACGGCTTCCGTCTGCCCAGGGTTGGAAACGCCCTCCACCCGCACAGGGTCGATCACGCCCTCCACCCGCACAGACGCCACGGCCTCCGCGAGCCGCACCATCCGGTCCGCCACGCCCAGCAACGCCGGCCGATGCACCACCAGCAGCACCGTCCGCCCCACCGCCAGCCTCCGCACGGCCTCCACGACCTCGGCCTCGGTGGCCCCGTCGAGTGCGGCCGTCGGCTCGTCGAGCAGCAGGACGGGCCGGTCCGCGAGGAACGCCCGGGCCAGCGCCAGCCGCTGCCGCTGCCCTGCGGACAACCCGACCCCGTCCTCCCCCAGCGCCGTCTCGACGCCCTCGGGCAGCGCGTCCACGAATCCCAGCGCCCCGGCGTCCCCCAGCGCACGTCGTACGGCCGTGTCATCCGCGTCGGGACGCGCCAGCCGTACGTTCTCGGCGATCGTCCCGGCGTACAGGTGCGGATGCTGCGGCACCCAGGCGATCCGCGAGCGCCACTCCTCCAGATCGAGCTCGGCGAGATCGGCTCCTCCGACCAGGACTCGCCCCTCGGTCGGCCGCACGAACCCCAGCAGCGCGTTCAGCAGGGTCGACTTGCCCGCACCGCTCGGCCCGACGAGCGCGACCGTCTCCCCTGGCTCGACGGAGAAGGACACGTCCGACACGGCATCGGCGGACCGCCCGGGGTACCGGACCGAGACCCCGTCGAACGACACCGACCCCGTCGGCACCGCCGTGCCACCCGACGCCGGCACCGGAATCTCCAGCACCTCGAAGATCTCCTCGGCCGCGGACAGCCCCTCGGCTGCCGCGTGGTACTGCGCGCCCACCTGACGCAGCGGCAGGTAAGCCTCGGGCGCCAGCACGAGGACGACCAGCCCGTCGTACAGATGCATGTCGCCGTGGACGAGCCGCATGCCGATCGTCACGGCGACCAGGGCCACCGAGAGCGTGGAGAGCAGTTCCAGGGCGAAGGAAGAGATGAAAGCGATCCGCAGGGTCCGCATGGTGGCCCTGCGGTACTCGCCGGTGATACGCCGGATCGACTCGGCCTGCGCCTTGGCCCGCCCGAACACCTTCAGGGTCGGCAGTCCGGCCACGACGTCCAGGAAGTGCCCGGACAGCCGGGACAGCAACCGCCACTGACGGTCCATCCGGGACTGCGTGGCCCAGCCGATCAGCATCATGAAGATCGGGATGAGCGGCAGAGTGCCGACGATGATGGCCGCCGAGACCCAGTCCTCGGTCACGATCCGCGCCAGCACCGCCACCGGCACCACCACCGCGAGCCCCAACTGGGGCAGGTAGCGCGAGAAGTAGTCGTCGAGGGCGTCGACCCCCCGGGTGGCGAGGGCGACCAGCGATCCGGTCCGCTGTCCACTCAGCCAGCCAGGCCCCAGCTCGGCCGCCCGCTCCAGCAGCCGCCCCCGCAGCTCCGACTTCACGGCCGCGCTCGCACGATGGGCGGCCAGCTCGGTCAGCCACGCGACCACCGCGCGACCGACAGCGACTGCCACCAACAGCAGCAGGGGAGTGCGCAGTTCGGCGGCGGAGAGCCCATGCTGGAACGCACCCACCACCGCCTCGGCGATGAGCATCGCCTGTGCGATGAGCAGCCCGGCACCGAGGATGCCCAAGCCGACGACCGCCACCAGAAAGAGGCGGGTGGCGCGGGCGTAACGGAGCAGACGCGGATCGATCGGTTTCACGTGAAACATGCCCTTCGGTCCAGGGCAGGGTGTTTCACGTGAAACATCGCGAAACACCCTGCCACCGCGGACTCAGTGCTTGGCCCCCGCAGCGGCGTCTGCGGCGATGTGCTGCGTACCGATCCGCTTGCGGAACACCCAGTAGGTCCAGCCCTGGTAGAGCATGACGATCGGTGTGGCGATCGCCGCGCACCACGTCATGATCTTCAGGGTGTACGGGCTCGACGAGGCGTTGGTGACCGTGAGGCTCCACTCGTCATTGAGCGAGGACGGCATGACGTTCGGGAAGAGTGTCAGGAAGAGCATCGCCACGGCGGCCACGATGGTCACGCCGGACAAGGCGAACGACCATCCCTCGCGCCCGGCCTGGTTCGCCACCAGCGCCGCCACCAGCGCGGCCACGGCCACGACGAGCGCGACCAGGCTCTTGCCGTCGCCGCTCTCGATCTGCGTCCAGAGCAGGAAGATCAGCGCCAGTGCGGCGGCTGCGATCCCGACCTGCGTGGCCAGCGTCCGTGCCCGCCCCCTGATCTCCCCGACGGTCTTGAGAGCGGTGAACACCGCACCGTGGAAGGTGAACAGCGTCAGCGTCACCAGACCGCCGATGAGCGCGTAGGGGTTGAGCAGGTCCAGGACGGTGCCGACGTACTCGTGGTTCTGGTCGAGCTTCACGCCCCGCGCGATATTGGCGAAGGCCACTCCCCACAGGAACGCCGGGATCAGCGAACACCAGAAGATCGCGTGCTCCCAGTTGCGCTGCCAGTTCTCCTCGGGTCGCTTCACCCGGTACTCGAAGGCGACGCCCCGGACGATCAGGCAGACGAGGATGAGCAGCAGGGGCAGATAGAAGCCGGAGAAGAGGGTGGCGTACCACTCGGGGAAGGCCGCGAAGGTGGCGCCGCCCGCGGTGAGCAGCCACACCTCGTTGCCGTCCCAGACAGGCCCGATGGTGTTGATCAGCACGCGCCGCTCGGGCCGGTCGCGGGCGAGCAGCTTGGTGAGGACACCGACCCCGAAGTCGAAGCCCTCCAGGAAGAAGTAGCCGATCCACAGGACGGCGATCAGGACGAACCAGACGTCGTGAAGTTCCATGACTGTGCAGCTCCCTCGGCCTAGTACGAGAAGGCCATCGGCTTGTCGGCGTCCCGGGAGTCGCCGCCGATCTTCGTGGGCGGGTTCAGGTCGGCTTCGGTCAGCTCGGGCGGGCCGGCCTTGACGTACTTCGCGAGCAGCTTGACCTCGACGACGGCGAGGATGGCGTAGAGCGTGGTGAAGACGATCATCGAGGTGAGGACCTCGCCCTGGGAGACGCCGGGGGAGACCGCGTCACGGGTGCGCAGGACGCCGTAGACGACCCACGGCTGGCGGCCCATCTCGGTGAAGATCCAGCCCCAGGAGTTGGCGATCAGCGGGAAGGCCAGGGTCCAGATCGCGATGCGCCAGTACCACTTCGTGAGCTTGGGGCCGAGCGCCTTCTTCGGGAGCAGGACCAGATGCGGCACCTCGTCGTCACCGACCCTGAGATGCTGCGGCAGCATGAACTTCTTGCGGGTCAGCCAGAGCCCGATCAGACCGATGGTGAACGACGCCATGCCGAAGCCGATCATCCAGCGGAAGCCCCAGTAGGCGACGGGGATGTTGGGCCGGTAGTCGCCGGGGCCGTACTTCTCCTGCTCGGCCTTGTTGACGTCGTTGATGCCGGGGACGTACGAGGAGAAGTCGTCCTTGGCCAGGAAGGACAGCAGGCCCGGTATCTCGATCGCGACCTTGTTGTGGCCCTTGTCGACGTCACCGACGGCGAAGACCGAGAAGGGCGCCGGCTTCTCGCCGTCCCACAGTGCCTCGGCCGCGGCCATCTTCATCGGCTGCTGCTCGTACATGATCTTGCCGAGGACATCGCCGCTGATCGCGGTGAGCATGCCGCCGATGACGACGGTGACCAGGCCGAGCCGCAGCGAGGTCTTCATGTCGCGGATGTGCTTCTTACGGAGCAGGTGATAGGCCGAGATGCCGACCATGAACGCGCCACCGGTGAGGAAGGCCGCCGAGAGGGTGTGGAAGGCCTGGGCGAGCGCGGTGTTCTGGGTCAGCACGAGCCAGAAGTCGGTGAGCTCGGCCCGCCCCTTCGCCTCGTTGATCCGGTAACCGACCGGGTGCTGCATCCACGAGTTGGCCGCGAGGATGAAGTACGCCGACAGGACCGTGCCGATGGAGACCATCCACATACAGGCCAGGTGGATCTTCTTCGGCAGCTTGTCCCAGCCGAAGATCCACAGGCCGATGAAAGTGGACTCGAAGAAGAAGGCGATCAGGGCCTCGAAGGCGAGCGGAGCGCCGAAGACGTCACCGACGAAGCGGGAGTAGTCGGACCAGTTCATGCCGAACTGGAACTCCTGCACGATGCCGGTGACCACCCCCATCGCGATGTTGATCAGAAAGAGCTTGCCCCAGAACTTCGTCGCCCTGAGGTACTTCTCCTTCTCGGTACGCACCCACGCGGTCTGCAGTCCGGCCGTGAGGGCGGCCAGCGAGATCGTCAGGGGGACGAACAGAAAGTGGTAGACGGTGGTGATACCGAACTGCCAGCGCGCCAGAGTCTCCGGCGCCAAAGCCAGGTCCACGTCGCCGCTCCTTACCTACGCTTGTGAAAGCGTTCACATTCACAAGCAATTATGCAGCACAGCTGTTCCCGCCTCGGAAGGGGGGTCCCCTCATCGACACCGACCCCTTGGCGCGGCCTTCAACATATTGTTGAATCAGCAGCATGCAGACACAGCCGCCACTACAGATACGGATCTCCTGGCCCGCGGGCCACCTCACCGCGACCCTCGACGACACCCCGACCACGCAGGCCCTCGCCAAGGCACTGCCCCTCGTCTCCACCGCCCGCACCTGGGGCGAGGAGGTCTACTTCGACACGGGCGTCGCCGTTCCACGTGAAACCAATGCCCGACAGGTCGTCGAACCGGGCACGGTCGCCTTCTGGACGGACGGCGACGCGCTCGCCCTCCCCTACGGGCCCACCCCGGTCTCGCGAGGCGACGAATGCCGCCTCGCCAGCCCGTCCAACGTCCTGGGTCGCGTCGACGGCGACCCGCGCCTACTGTCCACGGTGCGCGACGGCGACCCCGTACGCGTGGAACTCGTGGACAGCTGAGGCTCCTCTCGGAGACTCAGCTACTACAGGTAAAGCGCCGTGTGGAGCCTCAGAGCTCCTTCCGGAACCCTTCCGCCACCTTCAGGAAGATGTCGTTCGCCTCGGCCTCCCCGACCGTCACCCGCACACCCTCGCCCGGGAACGGCCGGATCACCACGCCCGCCTGCTCACAGGCCTGAGCGAAGGCGACCGTGCGCTCCCCCAGCCGCAGCCACACGAAGTTGGCCTGGGTCTCGGGCACCGTCCAGCCCTGAGCGCGCAGCCCGTCGACCACACGGTTGCGCTCGCACACCAATGAGCCGACCCTGCCGAGCAGTTCGTCCTCGGCACGCAGCGAGGCAATGGCCGCGTCCTGCGCGAGCTGGCTCACTCCGAAGGGCACAGCCGTCTTGCGCAGCGCCGCCGCGACCGGCTCATGGGCGATCGCGAAGCCGACACGGAGGCCGGCGAGGCCGTACGCCTTGGAAAACGTCCGCAGGACACAGACGTTGGGCCGCTCACGGTAGATCTCCACGCCGTCCGGCACCTCGGGATCGCGGATGAACTCGCGGTACGCCTCGTCGAGCACCACCAGCACATCGCCGGGCACCCGGTCGAGGAACCGCTCCAGCTCGGCCCGCTTCACGACCGTGCCCGTCGGGTTGTTGGGGTTGCAGACGAAAATCATCCTGGTCCGGTCGGTGATGGCGGCGGCCATCGCGTCCAGGTCGTGCACATCGCCCGGCGTCAGCGGCACCTGCACGGACGTGGCGCCGCTGATCTGCGTGATGATCGGGTACGCCTCGAAGGACCGCCAGGCGTAGATGACCTCGTCGCCGGGACCCGAAGTGGCCTGCAGCAGTTGCTGGGCGACGCCGACCGAGCCGGTGCCGGTGGCCAGGTGGGAGACCGGCACGCCGAAGCGCTCCGACAACTCGTTCATCAGCGCCGTACACATCATGTCTGGGTAGCGGTTGAACGACGAGACCGCGGCCGTCACGGTCTCCAGCACACCGGGCAGCGGCGGATACGGGTTCTCGTTGGAGGACAGCTTGTAGGCCACCGGGCCACCGGCCGCGGCGGGCTTGCCCGGCTTGTAGGTGGGGATACCCTCCAGCTCGGCACGCAGCCTGGGGCTCGTCTCGCTCACCGCAGTCCTCCTCGTGACCACTGGCGGCCCATCGTCACCGCCGGCTCCAATGCTCCTTACCTTATGAGGATTCGACGCCGATGCGTACAGGTGCGAGCCCTCGTCTGTGAACCCTTCTGCCACATCAGCATCAGGGGCATCACTGTACGAATCTGTACGAATTGGGGGGCGCATCACACATATATCTATGCGCCGGTGGCTCGCGCCGTGGCGCGCATCCCTCGTGAAGGTGAGTTGAGACCTCTTCGAAACATCGGACACTTGGCAGGCTCATGCGTGCCGACAAGTCACGTCCTACTATTGGATCGTTCAACTCCCTTGCAATTCAAGGATTTTGACGCCTGATGACCTTGCAGAAACGTGCCTGTCAACGAGTGCATATGCGTCCGCACTACCCCACCGCATGAGCCCTACTATCGGCTCGCCATGACAGCAGCAGGGAAGCACCAGGTGAGCCGCGCGGAAACCTCACGTCGAGGCAGCCGGCCCGGGCGGGCGGGGATCAGAGACGTGGCCGCCGCCGCCGGGGTCTCCATCACGACCGTCTCCGACGCCCTCAACGGCAAGGGCAGGCTCCCCGACGCCACCCGACGCCATGTCCGCGAGGTCGCCGACCGGCTCGGATACCGCCCCTCGGCCGCCGCCCGCACGCTCCGTACCGGCAAGTCGGGCCTCATCGGCCTGACCGTGACGACATACGGGGATGAACCTTTCACCTTCACCGAGTTCGCGTACTTCGCCGAGATGGCCCGCGCGGCCACCTCGGCCGCGCTCGCCCGCGGCTACGCCCTGGTGATCCTCCCCGCGACCTCGCGCCACGACGTCTGGTCGAACGTCGCCCTCGACGGCACGGTCGTCATCGACCCGTCCGACCAGGACCCGGTCGTCAGCGAACTGGTCCGACAGGGACTGCCGGTCGTCTCCGACGGCCGCCCGGCCGGTTCGCTGCCGGTCACCGCCTGGGTCGACAACGACCACGAGGCCGCCGTACTCGGCATCCTCGACCACCTGGCGGACGCCGGCGCCCGCCGCATCGGCCTGCTGACGGGCACCACGACGGACACGTACACGCATCTGTCGACCACCGCGTACCTGCGCTGGTGCGAGCGGGTGGGCCAGGATCCGGTGTACGAGGCCTACCCGGCGCACGATCCGTGCGCGGGCGCCGTCGCCGCCGACCGGCTGCTCGCCCGCCCCGACCGTCCCGACGCCGTCTACGGACTGTTCGACCCGAACGGCACCGACCTGCTCGCCGCCGCCCGCCGCTACGGCCTGCGCGTGCCGGACGACCTGCTGCTGGTGTGCTGCAGCGAGTCGACCGTGTACGCCAACACCGATCCGCCCCTCACCACGCTCTCCCTGAAGCCGCGCCGCATCGGCACGGCCGTGGTCCAACTCCTCATCGACGCCATCGAAGGAGCGCAGTCGGATCACCCGGTCGAGCAGGTGATACCGACCGAGCTGATCGTGCGTACCTCGTCCCAGCGACGGCCACCGCGTACGACGGTCAGCCCGCCCCGGTCGCCCGAGGAGCGGTAGGAGCAGGTCGGCGGAGGTGGCAGAGCCCGTCCGGGAACGGCGAGGACAGGTCGGCGAAGGCAGGTCGGGGAGCGACGCGGAGGCTGCCGTCGGACGGCCGAAGACCTGCCCAATCGGGGCGAAAGCCGCGGCGAACAGGAGTCCCGCTCCGATTCACCACCCCTGGGTCATCACATGGCGCGATCGGCATTCCTATGATGGGCCCACGACACCGCGGGCCGCTGCGACCAGGCAGTCCGATGCGGTGCAGCTGCGGCGCGATGGTGGAGGGGTCTGATGACTCAGGGGGCCGGTCAGGGACCCGAGGTGGAGCGGACGGCGACGTTGCGCGACTTCCGGGTGCCCGCTTACGTCCACGAGACCGGTCCGTACGTCCACAGCACACACTCGGGCGATGTCGCCCCGCACCTCGACGAAACCTATCCGGAGGGGTACACGCCCACGCAGCGGGACCTGCCCGTGATCAATCGCGGCGACACGGTCCAGGTGCATGTCGACCCCGCCTCTGTGCCGGTCCCGCAGTCGGCGGACGGCCCCGGCCCGCTGTTCGTCGTCGGCGACGTGCACGGCTATCTCGACGAGTTGGTGGCCGCCCTCCAGGAGAAGGGCCTCATCGACTCCGCGGGGAACTGGAGCGCCGGCACCGCCCGGCTGTGGTTCCTCGGCGACTTCACCGACCGCGGCCCGGACGGCATCGGTGTCATCGACCTCGTGATGCGGCTGTCCGCGGAGGCTGCCGCGGCCGGCGGCTACTGCAAGGCCCTGATGGGCAACCACGAGCTGCTGCTGATCGGCGCCAAGCGGTTCGGGGACACCCCCGTCAACTCCGGCGCGGGCACCGCCACCTTCCAGGCGGCGTGGCTGCTCAACGGCGGCCAGAAGACCGACATGGACCGCCTCCAGGACCACCACCTCCAGTGGATGTCCCGGCTGGACGCCATGGAGGAGGTCGACGGCCACCTGCTCGTGCACTCGGACACCACCGCCTATCTGGACTACGGCGACTCGATCGAGGCGGTCAACGACACCGTCCGCGAGACGCTCACCCGCAACGACGCCGACGAAGTCTGGGACCTCTTCCGCAAGTTCACCAAGCGCTTCTCCTTCCGTGACCAGGGCGGCGCCGACCATGTGCGCTCCCTGCTCGATACGTACGGCGGCACCCGCATCGTTCACGGCCACAGCCCCATTCCGTACCTGCTGGGCGAGGTCGGCTCCGAGGACGGCGAGGACGACAGCGGGCCCTCGGTCGCGGGGCCGCACGTCTACGCGGACGGCCTCGCCATCGCGATGGACGGCGGCGTGACCATGGCCGGAAAGCTGCTGGTCCAGCAACTTCCCCTGGGTATCTGAACGTTCACGGGGAAGGCGTCGCCCCATGACGCGGTGACAAAGGACGGCGCAGGCCAAGGCCCAATTTTGGCAAACCCCCTGTCACCGTGTGCCGTCACCGCTCTACCATCGGCTTATCCGTAGCAGGCTCCCCTCCGTTTCTGCCCGACGGCTCGTTGGCATGCGAGCCCCAAGCCCTACGGAGCATCGGGGGATGCACATGAACAGCGTTCCGCAGCACCTGCACAGCGAGGACCGCCAGGAATACGAGCGGATCCTCGATGAGGCGCTGCGCTCCGCACCACACCGCCCGGAACTGGCCGCTGTCGGACAGCGGCTCAACCCAGAACAGCTGCGCACCATGGCGCTCAACGCCACCGCACTCATCACGGCGGCCGCGGCGACCGAGTACCAGCACTACGTGAAGGTCCGCGAGGAACTGCGCCAACCGGCGCCGTCCACCCCGTCGTCCGCCCGCGAGTCCGGCTCCACCGAGTCGGGCGGCGGCGCGATGGGGTTCGCCACCACCATGGGAGAAGTCGCCGAGACAGCAGGCCCGGGCGTCACCGCCGTCCTCGCCGTCCTGGCACCCGTCCTCGCCGGCACCGCCGCGGCGATCTTCCTGCTCGTCGGCTACATCCTCAAGATGCTCAGCCCCGAGCCGGCGTTCGCCCAGACGATGCTCACCACCGGATGGGTGTTCGGCGCCCTGGCAGCGGCCGCGATCCTGGTCGCCGCCGTCGGACTCCTGCTCACCGCCCTGCGCAATCGCCCCGCGTTCGAGGGCGGGCCGTACGGCGAACTGGGCGAGGAGGTGGCGCGGGCCAGGGAAGCCTGGCGTGAGGCACTGCTGGAGCGCGGCATCCTGCCGTTCCTACGGGAGGCACTCGCCGCTCCCGGTCCGGCATCGGCACTGCACCACACGCCACCGTCGACGCCGGCCGGCCGCATCCCGAACCTCGGCTACGACCGCCCTGGCTTCAGCAGCCCGGACGACGGACCCTCCCGTGGTACGCGCCCGAGCTTCACCAGCCCGGACTACACGAGCCCGGACTTCGGGGGGCCGGAACACCAGCCGGAGTGACCGGAGTGACTCCAGCCGGATCTGCCCCTCGGCTTGCGCCCCCTGCCCAGGGGAGCGCAAGCCGAAGACCCGATGGAAGGTTTTCGTCGCGGCGTCAGAGACGCCGAAGGACCTGCGCTTCCACGCGTTCGACCAGTGGTCGGCTGAAGGCGTGCACCAGGGACAGATGGAACAGGGCCGGAGCCAGGGGTGCCCATCGATGCACGCGGTCCTCCCGCAGCAGGTACCTGACCACGGCGGCCGGCCGGAAGGGCACGTACTCGATGGTCTCGTGTTCCCACCGGTCCGCGACACCCCGGCTCATCCGCGCCTGGAGATCCGGGCTTTTCAGTTCCTTGAGTCTGGCGTGGAAGTGCCCGCTCCAATGGCGTTTGTCGATGTCCAGCACGAACGCCAGCAGTTCGAGCGTGTATTCGTGCGGCTCCACGGCCAGTTCCTCCCGCATGCCCCGGCGGGCCACCGCGTGCAGATCCGGTGCGCTTCTGCCGGAGGAGTCGATGTGCCGTGACAGGCCCTCGTTGACGGAGGAGTTCCACACACCCGGCGCCATGCGCACCCGGTCGCTGCGCTGACTGACCACCAGCATGTCGTCGGCGGTGACGACCGCGATGTTGACGGCGAAGCTGCACTGGAGGAAGTCCGGTGCCTGGAGCGGCCTCTCCGGGTCCAGGTAGCGGGAGCGGGGAGTCGTGCCGTCGGGAAGTCGGCGGTCGAGCTGCTGGGCGGCGAGGAAGGTGTAGTAGTCCGTCGGACGCAGTCGCAGATGGACCTCGGGCGACTCGTCGAGAGCGGTACGGGTGATGTCGACCGAGTCGACCGCGTACCGCGGCCCGTTCCACAACGGTGTGCGCCCCTCGGCCCGCAGCCGCTCACTCTCCTCGGCGATCTCCGCCCGCCAGCCGGCCATGTCCGACGGCAACTCCACCTCACCGTCCAGCACATGGACGTGCACCGACTCCGGGGCGATCGGCTTGTCACCGTCTCCCTCGACGATCAGCGCGGACGTCTGCAGCGGCCCCAGCGAGAACGTACTCCAGACAGGCCCGGACTCCTCCCTGCGCCCCAGACTGCGCAACGCACTGGCCGACCGTCTGCGCAGCCGGTACCAGAGGTTCTGAAGGGGCTGCTGGAACAGCACCGCGAACAGCATGCCGATGAAGGCGCCGACCACTCCGTTGGTGACATCGATCCCACTCACACGAGAGACCCTAGGGATCTTGGTCTGACGGAGGGGCGTCGTGCTCGTTCCGTTACGGGACGGGCGGCTCGCCGAGTCCGGCGGGCACGGGCGCGGAGGTGTGCGTGCTCCCCTGTCCGGCCGGGACTCGCTCAGTCCGCGATCGGCAGGTACACCCGGTTGCCCGCCGCCGCGGACTCCTCCGACTTCTTCGCCATGCCCTCCTCGATCTCCTGCCGGGAACCGCCCTGTTCGCGGCGGATGTCCTGGAAGATCTTCACCGATCGACAGATCAGCCCACCGTCGGCCGACACCGGATCCCGATTTCCCGATGCGTGGTCCGGATCCCATTTTCCCGATCCGTGGTCGAATATCCCCTGGTCACCGGCTTCTTACCTCACTAGCGTCGGCTTCTCATCCACACCGTTCCGGGGGACTCATGCAAACGCGCACGACACGGCTGATGACAACAGCCGCAGCAACTGTCATCGGAGTGTTCCTCGCGTCCGGGTGCGCCCCGGCGCAGGAGCCGAAGGCCGCTGCTGGAGCCTCGTCCACCACACCTTCGGCCAAGGCCCCGGTGACACCCCTGACGACGGCTCAACTCAAGAACCTCGCTTTCAAGGACGGAGAGGTCCCGCAAGCCCACGAGCCCATCACGGTAAAGGAACCCCAGCCGCAAGGAAGCGGACGCTCCTTCCCGCCCGTATCCGTCCCTGCTTGCCAGCCCCTCATCGACATCCGCAACGGCGAGGGGTCATCCGCTCACGTCTTCCAGATCTTCAACTGGAAGGAGAACATCATGGGCGGCAGTTCGACACTCGCCTCCTATGAGGAGGACAAGGCCGAACAGCGCTTCGCGGAAGTCAAGCAGGCCCTCACCACCTGCCGGTCCTACGAGGGGGAGAGCTACGCCGGACGGTTCAAGGCGACGGTGCGGACGGAGACACCGCCGCAGGTCGGCGAAGAGGCGTTGGCCTTCCGGGAGATCATCCCTATGGGGCCGGATCAGCCCGGAGACCGCAACGAGCAGTTCATCGTGGTACGCACGGGGAACACCATCGCCACGTTCTCCGAGCTCGGCGTAGGCGCAGACCTGTCATTCCCCACCGAGCTGATCAGTCGGCAGGTGGAACGGCTACGGAACGCTCAGCAACCCTGATCACAGGCTCAACGGCTGGCCGACACCTTCGGTAGGCATCGGCCAGCCGTCTGCCCAGATCAGTCCGCCAGCGGCAGGTAGACGCGGTTGCCGGCGGCCGCGAACTCCTTGGACTTCTCCAGCATCCCGGCCTGGATCTCCTCCGGGGTGGCACCCGAGTCGCCGCCGAACTGCTCTGTGATGCTTCTACTGATCTTCATCGAGCAGAACTTCGGCCCGCACATGGAGCAGAAGTGAGCCGTCTTGGCGGGCTCGGCCGGCAGGGTCTCGTCGTGGAACTCCCGCGCCGTGTCCGGGTCGAGGGCCAGGTTGAACTGGTCCTCCCACCGGAACTCGAAGCGGGCGTCGGACAGCGCGTCGTCCCACTCCTGCGCACCGGGGTGCCCCTTGGCGAGGTCGGCCGCATGGGCAGCGATCTTGTAGGTGATGACGCCGGTCTTGACGTCGTCACGGTTGGGCAGGCCCAGGTGCTCCTTGGGCGTGACGTAGCAGAGCATGGCCGTGCCCCACCAGGCGATCATCGCGGCACCGATGCCGGAGGTGATGTGGTCGTACGCCGGGGCGACGTCGGTCGTCAGCGGGCCGAGCGTATAGAACGGAGCTTCATCGCAGATCTCCTGCTGAAGGTCGATGTTCTCCTTGATCTTGTGCATCGGGACATGTCCCGGGCCCTCGATCATGGTCTGTACGTTGAAACGCTTGGCAATCCGGTTGAGTTCTCCGAGCGTCTTCAACTCCGCGAACTGCGCCTCGTCGTTGGCGTCCGCGATCGAGCCGGGCCTGAGGCCGTCACCCAGCGAGTATGTGACGTCGTACGCCGCGAGGATCTCGCAGAGCTCCTCGAAGTTCTCGTACAGGAAGCTCTCCTTGTGGTGCGCCAGGCACCACGCGGCCATGATCGAGCCGCCGCGCGAGACGATGCCGGTCTTGCGGTTGGCGGTGAGCGGCACGTACGGCAGGCGCACGCCCGCGTGGACCGTCATGTAGTCCACACCCTGCTCGGCCTGCTCGATGACCGTGTCCTTGTAGATGTCCCAGGTCAGATCCTCGGCCCTGCCGTCGACCTTCTCCAGTGCCTGGTACAGCGGCACCGTGCCGATCGGTACGGGGGAGTTGCGCAGCACCCATTCGCGGGTGGTGTGGATGTTGCGGCCGGTGGACAGGTCCATGACCGTGTCGGCGCCCCAGCGCGTCGCCCAGGTCATCTTCTCGACCTCCTCCTCGATGGAGGAGGTGACCGCCGAGTTGCCGATGTTGGCGTTGACCTTCACCAGGAACCGCTTGCCGATGATCATCGGCTCGATCTCCGGGTGGTTCACGTTGGCGGGCAGCACCGCCCGGCCTGACGCGATCTCCTCACGCACCACCTCGGGAGAAACGTTCTCGCGGATGGCCACGAACTCCATCTCCGGGGTGATCTCGCCACGGCGCGCGTAGGCGAGCTGTGTGACGGCCTTGCCGTCCCGGCTGCGACGCGGCTGGCGCGGCCGTCCGGGAAAGACCGCGTCGAGGTTGCGCAGGCCGCCACGTGGCGAGGTGTGCTTGATCCCGTCGTCCTCGGGACGGACGGGGCGGCCCGCGTACTCCTCGGTGTCGCCGCGGGCGATGATCCAGTTCTCCCGCAGCGCGGGCAGTCCGCGGCGGACATCTGTCTCGGCGAGTGGATCGGTGTACGGGCCCGACGTGTCGTACAGCGTGACCGACTGCCCGTTGGTGAGGTGCACCTGGCGGACCGGCACCCGCAGATCGGGGCGTGAGCCCTCGACGTACGCCTTGTGCCAGCCGATGGACTTCCCGGCCTCCTGGGACTTCTCGTCCTGAACGGAGGCAGGCGTGCGCGCGTCCTTGATGGTCATGAGACCTACTCCCTACGCCGGCATTACCCGGTAACAGGTTCGGCGGTCGACGCAGCGGCTTCCGTCTGCCGACGTTTCGTGTGAAACATCACTCGCGATGGGTGATGTTTCATGTGAAACATCGCTGGGACGGAGGTCAGCGCCCTCTCAGCCCGGTGCTCCGAGCTCCCGCGTGTACAAAGGTGGCTCCACGCTAGCGTCAATTCGGGCGCGGTGAACAGAGGGCCCCCGTCGTTCTTGCGATGATCGGTCGGTGACCACGACGCATGAACCTCCGTACCCACCGCCCGAGCCGCACCGCGGCTCCGGCTCCGGAAACGGCCCCGCGCGGGGCAACGGCCGTACCGACGGCCGGGGTTCGGCGATTCCCCGCGGCAGATACGACGGTGCCTACGACAGTGGCTTCGGCCGTGGTGCCGGAGGCGGTCCCGACGGTGACGCGGCTGGATCCGACGGCTGGCACGAACACGGCCAGGGCTCCGGTGGGATGCAGGAGCGCGGGAGCGGGGTCGGCGGCGGGCACGAACGCGGACCCGGTTCGGGTGGCGTGCAGGGTTACGGTCCCGGCTACCGCGGCGTACCGGGGCAGGGGTCCGGGGGCGGGGGCGGGGCTGGTCACGGCTCCGGAAGTGGTCATGGTCACGGTCGCGATTCCGGAAGTGGTCGTGACCACGGTCTCGGTTCCGGAAGTGGTCGTGGTCCCGGTCGCGATTCCGGAGATGGTCACGGTCAAGGTTTCGGCTCCGGTAGTGGTCACGGTCAAGGTCTCGACTCCGGAAGTGGTCACGGGCACGATTCCCGCCACGGTCATGGGGACGGCTTCGGTGAAGGTCATGGCGACGACTTCGCTG
The DNA here is from genome assembly GCF_040612485.1 of Streptomyces sp. NPDC006385. NCBI lineage: Bacteria > Bacillati > Actinomycetota > Actinomycetes > Kitasatosporales > Streptomycetaceae > Streptomyces > Streptomyces sp. NPDC006385. The sequence continues at coordinate 13,751 of NZ_JBEXQG010000066.1, read as the reverse complement.
GTGGTCATGGTCACGGGCCTGGTTCCGGAGGCTCGCGCGGCGGCGGTGACGACGATGGTGCCGGGAGCGGCGGGGGCAGCGGCGGTCATGGTCACTCGCACAGTCACGCCCACGGGCCGGCGGCACCCGTCTCCCTGCATCTGCGCAAGGTCATCGCGGCGGTTCTGATCCCGTTCGCCGCGGCGGTGGTGGCGGGGCTCGTGGTGCTGTGGCCGGGCGGTGCTCCGCCGCACGAGCGCACGGGAGTCGGCTTCGACCGGCAGACGCAGCAGGCCACGGTCACCAAGGTGGTCGAGGTGAGTTGCAAGGACGTGGGCGCCTCCGGAGTGCCCCCGACCGGTGACACCTCCACCGCCGAAGGCTCCTCCGCCGTGCAGCAGGAGAAGGGCACCTGCAAGAAGGCGACGATCCGCGTCGACACGGGCAAGGACAAGGGCCGTACGTTCACGGAGATCGTGCAGCCCGACCAGTCACGGCAGCTGCACGAGGACCAGGAGGTCGTGGTCGCCTACGAGCCCTCGGCTCCCAGGGACCTGCAGTACTCGGTCACCGACGTGAACCGGCGCGTGCCGCTGGCCGTGCTCGCCGGCATCTTCGCACTCGCCGTCGTGGTCGTCGGGCGGATGCGCGGTGTCATGGCGCTGATCTCGCTGGCCATCAGTTTCATGGTGCTGACCTTCTTCATCCTGCCCGCGATCCTGCAGGGCTCGAACCCCCTGGTCGTGGCGGTGGTCGGGTCGAGCGCCATCATGCTCATCGCCCTGTACCTGTGCCACGGCCTGTCGGCCCGTACGTCCGTGGCGGTGCTCGGCACGCTGATCTCCCTGTTGCTGATCGGCGTCCTCGGCTCGGTGTTCAACGGCTGGGCCGCGCTCACCGGCAACACCGACGACAACACCGGACTGATCCACGGCCTGTACCCGTCGATCGACATGAGCGGTCTGCTGCTCGCCGGCATCATCATCGGCTCGCTCGGTGTCCTCGACGACGTGACGGTCACCCAGACGTCCGCGGTCTGGGAGCTGCACGAGGCCAACCCGACGATGGGCTGGCGCGGGCTGTACCGCGCGGGTATCCGGATCGGCCGCGACCACATCGCGTCCGTGGTCAACACCCTCGTCCTCGCCTACGCGGGCGCCGCGCTGCCGCTGCTGCTGCTCTTTTCGATCGCCCAGAGCAGCGTCGGCACGGTCGCCAACAGTGAGCTGGTGGCGGAGGAGATCGTGCGCACGCTGGTGGGGTCGATCGGCCTGGTTGCGTCGGTGCCGGTCACCACGGCTCTCGCGGCCCTGGTCGTCTCGGCCGACCGGCCGGGGAAGGGGGCGGCGCCGGTGGGGGCCCAGTCGGCCGCGGCGGGCACGCAGCCCGCTCCGGGGCAGTCTGCTCCGCGTGGCGGGCGGGGGCGACGGCGGAAGCGGTGAGGGACGCGGCCACCGGTCCCAGGCAGCCGTTCTGTCCATCCGGCGGCATGCGGGTGCACGCCTGTGAGGGAAGGGCGTCCCCGCGCGCCTCTGAAGCTCCTACGCGCCCCACAGCAGCAGCCGACAGCGCCCACAGCGTGCCTTCAGCACCCATGGGCACCCCCGGGCACTGGCATCGTGCCTCGGCACTTACAGCACCCCGCACGACGCCTCAGCGCTCACCGCACCCGGCGAAGCGTTACGCCACCCCACACCCGCGCTGTCCTGACGACTCAGCCCGCGCTCTGCTCCTCCGCCAGGATGCGGTCCAGGGCCTCGTCGAGGTGCGCGTCGAAGTCGGCGAGCGCACCCTCCTGCCCGAGCGGCACCAGCTTGTCGGTGCGGTCGAGGAAGGCGACGAGCGGCGCCACCGAGGAGCGGAACAGCGCCTGATCGGCGCCCACCTGAAGCCGGATCAGCACGTCGCCCAGCGTCTCAGCCCCGGCCGGCGAGACGCGTACGTCTCCCTCCCCGCACGGTCGGCCCACCCCGTCGACCAGCAACTCGCGGCCGAACGCCCAGGTCACCGGGGCATCACCGGGCAGGTGGAAGGTCAGCCGCACGGCGTAGGGATCACAGGTCTCGTAGCGCAGCTCCACCGGGATGCGGAAGGAGAGCTCCTCGGAGACGAGAAAGCTCATCATGACCTCTGCCTGTACGGACTCGCGCATCGCCTACCCCGTCGTTTGCCGTCGACTGGCCGGGAACGGATCCCGACACTGGTGGAATCTTGCTGAACGTACACGAGAGATCACAAGGAGTGAGTTTTCAGATACTGATAGAGATCGCGAGCGACCCCAACAACCGCCCGACCTCGTCCTGCAGTTGCCGTGCCGCCGGCAGCAACCGGTCGGCCTGGTGAACAGGGAGAGAAATGGCCATCGTGGCGGCCGTGGTGCCCACCGTGATCGGAATCGCCGCGCACACCGTGCCCAGTGCGTACTCCTGGCGTTCGGTCACGGTCTCCATCCGGCGGGTCCGGTCCAGGCGTCGGAGCAGGGTGCGGCTGTCGCGCACCGTGTACGGGGTGATGGACTGCACGGGGTGGCGGTCGAGGTGGTCGCGGCGGGCGTCCTCGTCCAACTGGGACAGCAGGCACTGGCCGATGGCGTGCGCGTGGGCGGTCTCACGGAAGTCGGCCCATTCCTCGACCGCCGGATTGCCCGGGGTGTCGGAGACGCACATGACCTCGATCTCGCCTTCTCGGTACAGGGCGTAGTACACGGGGACGCCGATGGCGTCACGGCAGTGGGCGAGTGCGTCGGCGACCGTGCTGCGACGTTTCTGCTGGGCTCCGCTGCTGCTCAGCCGCACGGCCGCCTCGCCGAGGAAGAACAGCCCTTTGTCGCGGTGCAGATAGCCCTCGTGCACCAGGGTGCGCAGCAGGTGGTAGGCGGTCGGCAGCGCCAGTCCCGTCTCTCGGGCGAGTTGCTTGGCGGGAGCGCCGTACTCGTGCTCGGCGACACATTCCAGCAGGCGCATCGCCCGCTGGACGGATCCGATGAGCGTCGCGGAGTGCGACTGCTCGGAGGTGGTCGGGGACGCCTGCCGCGGTACCTGCGGTACGGAGGAACACGGCCGTCCGATGGATGCGTGAGGGTCTGAGGGTGCGGTGTCAACCGTGGCCAAGGGTCACTCCCGAAGCGCGAGGGGGGAGCCCGTGCTGGGGAACACGGGTGGGGTGCACGCCGCTCGCGGGGTCGTCCCCGCGTCGATTTCCGGACTCTATTCGCCTGCCACCGCTCGCAGACGGGCTGCCCGGGAAACTTCCCTCGCCCGAGGGAACCGGCGATTCCCGTTACCGCACCCCTCGCCTCACGGCCCTCACCAGTCGCTGCGTGACGAGGAGCTCGAGGTGAACTTGCGTACGACGTAGATGAGTCCACCGACCAGTGCCACGAAGACGAGCACCTTGAACAGCAGTCCGATGACGAACCCGACGACATTTGCTATCAGCCCGCCGAACACGACCAGAGCGATGACCGGCACCGCGATCCACTTCACCCACCACGGCAGTCCCGCGAAGATCTCACGCATCGCCCTCGTCCTCATCTCTCCGCCCGTCGCTGTGCCGGGTCCTGATCCTTCGAATCCGCTGATTCCCTGCACTCGATGCTAGGGCCGCAGGTGCTCCGGCGGGGGCCTCGCAGCCCTTGTACTCCCCTGAGCGATCCCCTAGGGAACCCTGAGGCCAAAGGTCAGCTCTCGGGCGGAGAGAACACCACCAGCACCCGCAGGTCCTCGCTGATGTGGTGGAACTTGTGGGCGACTCCGGCCGGCACGTACACCACGCTGCCGCGCGCCACCTGCGTGGTCTCCATGCCGACGGTGATCTGGGCGCGGCCGCTCACAACGAAGTACACCTCGTCCTGATTGTGCGGCTTCTGTGGATCATGCTCGCCGGCGTTGAGCGCGTACAGACCGACCGACATGTTGCGCTCCCGCAGAAACTGCAGGTAGGCGCCCTCGTTGGCGGCGCGCTCCGCCTCCAGTTCGTCCAGCCGGAATGCCTTCATCGTTCTCGTCCGCCCTCGTCCCCGTGCTCATGGCCGATCCCGTCTGCCACGATCAGACACATGAAGAATTTCGTAGTCAAGACGATCGCCAACGCGGGCGCCCTGGCGGTCGCCGTCTGGCTGCTCGACAAGATCACCCTCACCGGTGACAGCACGGGCAAGCAGGTCGGCACCCTGATCCTCGTCGCACTGATCTTCGGCCTGGTGAACTTCCTGGTCAAGCCGGTGGTGAAGCTCCTCAGCCTGCCGCTGCTCATCCTGACGCTCGGCCTGTTCACGCTGGTCGTCAACGCGCTGATGCTGCTGCTGACCTCATGGCTCGCCGACACGGTCGACCTGAGCTTCCACGTCGACGGCTTCTGGACCGCCGTGCTCGGTGGCCTGATCATCTCGATCGTCTCCTGGGCCCTCAACATGATCCTTCCCGACGGGGACTGAGGAATCGATGACCTACCGCGTCTGCTTCGTCTGCACCGGCAACATCTGCCGCTCGCCGATGGCGGAGTCCGTCTTCCGCGCCCGCGTGGCCGAGGCCGGGCTCGACGCCCTGGTCGAGGTCGACAGCGCCGGCACCGGCGGCTGGCACGAGGGCGACCCGGCCGACCCGCGCACCGTCTCCGTTCTCGAGGAGCACGGCTACGACAGCGGCCACACGGCCCGGCAGTTCCAGCCGTCCTGGTTCGCCCGTCTCGACCTCGTCATCGCGCTCGACTCCGGTCACCTCGATGCCCTGCGCCGCCTCGCGCCCTCGCCGGAGCACGCCGCGAAGGTGCGGCTGCTGCGTTCCTACGACCCCGCCGCGGGCGACGACCTCGACGTGCCGGACCCGTACTACGGCGGCAGGGACGGCTTCGAGGAGTGCCTCGAGATGGTGGAGGCGGCGAGCACGGGCCTGTTCGCGGCGATCCGCGAGCAGGTGGAGGGACGGGCGGCATGAGCGGTACGGAGGCGCAGGGTCTGCCTTCCGGCGACGGAGACGGAGACGGCACACGCGCGGTGCGGGCCGGTCTCCCCGAGCCGGTCAAGCACGAGCCGACACTCCCGGGCCCGGTGTTCGCCGCCCACTACCACCTGCCGGGCGAGCCCACGGGACCGTACACCTACGGCCGCGACGAGAACCCGACCTGGACCCACCTGGAGCGCGCCATCGGCGAGCTGGAGGCACCGGGGGAGGACGGCGTCCAGACGCTGGTCTTCGCGTCGGGCATGGCCGCGACCTCGTCCGTGATCTTCTCCCAGTTGCGGGCCGGGGACGCGGTCGTCCTGCCCGGCGACGGCTATCAGGCGCTGCCCCTGGTGCGGGCGCAGTTGGAGGCGTACGGCATCGAGGTGCGCACGGCGCCGACCGGCGGGGACGCCCAGCTCGACGTCCTGGACGGAGCGAAGCTGCTGTGGCTGGAGACCCCGTCGAACCCCGGTCTGGACGTGTGTGACATCCGGCGGCTCGTGGAGGCGGCACACGCGCGTGGCGCTCGCGTCGCCGTCGACAACACGCTCGCGACGCCGCTCGGACAGCGCCCGCTGGAGCTCGGCGCCGACTTCTCGGTGGCCAGCGGCACCAAGCAGCTCACGGGACATGGCGACGTGCTGCTGGGATACGTCACAGGCCGCGACGCCGAGGCCATGGTCGCCGTACGGCGCTGGCGCAAGATCGTCGGGGCGATTCCGGGGCCCATGGAGGCCTGGCTCGCGCACCGTTCCCTCGCCACGCTCGAGCTGCGCGTGGAGCGGCAGAACGCCAACGCCCTCGCGGTCGCCGAGGCGCTGCGGGACTGGCCGGAGGAACTCGGGGTGCGCTACCCGGGCCTGCCCGGCGACCCCTCGTACAAGATCGCCTCGCAGCAGATGAGGCGTTACGGATGCGTGGTGTCCTTCACGTTGCCCACGCGCGCGCGTGCCGAGCGCTTCCTCGACGCCCTGCGGCTCGTCGACGACGCGACCAGCTTCGGCGGGGTGCGGTCCACCGCCGAGCGACGCGGACGCTGGGGCGGAGACGCCGTACCGGAGGGGTTTGTTCGCATGTCGATCGGTGCGGAGGACCCAGCGGATCTGGTGGCGGACGTGCTGCGCGCGCTGGACGAATCGACGCGGTGACCTGGCCGCGGCCGAGTTCGGTCGCATCCGGCTCACGTGGAACGGACGGTCCGAGCCTCCCCCCTCGTGGCTCGGACCGTCCTCGGTTCCGCGCGCGAAGAACCGCGCGAACAAGGCTAGTTGACTCTCTGTCAGTGTCCAATCACAGTAGCGACAGCGACCTATCGACTTATTTATAGTTGGCCCCTGCCCCGGGGGTGGGGAGAAGGGCGGGGAAGGGGAGGCTGTCGCATGGATCTGGCCTTGTTACGCACCTTTGTGACCGTGCACCGGGCCGGCTCCTTCACTCGCGCCGCCGCTTTGCTCGGACTGTCGCAGCCGGCCGTCACCTCGCAGATCCGCACCCTGGAACGGCAGTTGGGCCGCCCCCTGTTCCTGCGCCAGGCCCGCGGAGTGACGCCGACGACCATCGGCGACGAACTCGCCCACAAGGCCGCCCCTCATCTCGACGCCCTGGTGGAGATCGCCGAAACCGGGATCGACGACGAGTCCTCCTTACGATCCCTGCACGTCGCCGGTCCTCCCGAGTTCACCGCGGAACGGGCGCTGCCCGCACTCACCGAGCTGACCGGCGAGGAGGGCCAGCGCTTCGCGCTGCGGGCGTCCTTCGGCAACGCCGAGGAAACCCTCGAAGGGCTGGCCGCCGGACATCACGATCTGGCCATCAGTACGGCCCGCCCGCGCGGCGCCCTGCTCACGGCGACTCCGCTCTGCGACGAGGAACACGTCCTCGTCGCCGCTCCCCTCTGGTCCGACCTCATCGGTGCGGTGCCCCTGCGCCGCAAGGGTGCGCACGCGCTGGAGGACATCCCGGTGGTGGAGGTGCACGAGTCCCTGCCGTTCGTCTCGCGTTACTGGGCTTCGGTCTACGACTCCCGTCCCGCCGCCCCGGGCACCGTGATCGTCCCCGACCTGCGCGCGGTGCTCGCCTGCGCCGCCGCCGGGGCCGGGCTGGCGGTACTGCCCCGCTATCTGTGCGCGGCCGCCCTGGAGCGCGGGGACGTCGTCGCCCTGCACGATCCACCGGTCCCGCCGCTACGGACGTACTTCCTGGTGGTCCGCACCGGCACACTGGCGATGCCCCACATCGCGCGTGCCCATGAGTGGCTGTTGCGCGCGGCTTCCGACTGGGCCTGACGAACGGCTTTCGACACGGCCTGAGCAGGGCGTCCGGTCCCGTCACACCCTGAGCCGGACCGGTGACGTCTCGCGATGTTTCACGTGGAACCAGCCGGGCCACATTTCTCCCATGACCGTCCGACCCGTGGTCAAGCGCACCGCACGCGCCGTTCTGCTGGACGGCGACGACCTGATCTTGATCAAGCGCACCAAGCCCGGCATGGATCCCTACTGGCTCACTCCCGGTGGCGGAGTGGAACCGACGGACACGACCGTCGTCGAGGCACTGCACCGGGAGGTGTACGAGGAGCTCGGCGCCAAGATCGTCGACGTGGTGCCCTGCTTCGTCGACACCGTCGAGCACATCGGCGAAGACGGCGGAGCGACCGGGGTGAAGGTGCAGCACTTCTTCGTCTGCCGTCTGGAGTCGATGGACACGTCCCTGCGACACGGGCCCGAGGTGGACGAGCCCATCGGCGAGTACGAGATCGTACGGGTGCCGTTCACTCGGGTCGGCATCGCCTCGGTCCATCTCGTACCGCTGTCGCTGCGGCACTACCTGGACGGGAACATCGAGGGCGTCCGCGCGATGCACGCCCCCGACCTGGGCTGATACCCGGCGGAAGGTCAGTCGCCGACGACGAGCTCCTCCACCGAGTCGTGGCGTATTCGCTCGGACGGGATGCCGACGCCTCTCAGCGCGTCGACACCGCTGCGGATCATGCCGGGCGGTCCGGAGACATAGGCGTCGTACTCGGTCCAGGGTCCGTACTCGCGTATGGCGTCGGGAAGCTGGAGCAGTCCGTGCCGGTCCACCACCGGGCGGACCTCCAGCCAGGGGTGGGACTGCTTGAGTCTGAGCATCGTGTCGATGTCGTAGAGGTCGTGATCACTGCGGGCGCCGTAGAAGACCTCGACCGGTCGCCGCTGACCGCGTTCGGCGACCTCCTCGACCAGTGCCTTGATGGGCGCTATGCCGGTACCCCCGCCCAGGCAGAGCAGCCCGCTGTCGGTGGTGTGGTCCACGGTCATCGAACCGGCCGGCGGGCCGAGCCGGATGATGTCCCCCGGCCTGGCGCGGTGCACGAGCGCGTTGGAGACCCAGCCCGCGGGCACGGCCTTCACATGGAACGTCAGCAGGCCGTCGGAGCGGGGCGCGGAGGCGAAGGAGTAATGCCGCCAGATCCGTGGCCACCAGGGCGTCTCCAGGCTGGCGTACTGCCCGGCGAGGAAGGGGTAGGGCTGGTCGGGTCGGACGGTGATGACCGCGATGTCCGAGGTCCTGAGCTCGTGGGAGACGACCTCCGCGTGCCACCAGGCGGGGGCGCGCAGTTCGTCCGCCGCCGCCGCGTCGATCATGACCTGCGAGATCGTCGTGTACGCCCGGACCCAGGCGGCCTCCGTCTCTCCGTCCCAGACGGCGGCGGCGTACTTGCTCAGCGCCCCGATGAGGCATTCGCCGACAGCCGGGTAGTGCTCGGCCTGGGTGCCGTACTTGCGGTGACCACGACCGAGGTTCTGCAGGTACTCGACGAGGACGGGTTTGTCATCGATGTGTTCGGCTGCCGTGAGCAGGGCCTTGAGCAGCCGATCCCGCTGGGTGTCCATCGCGGCCGGAAACAGGGAGCGCAGGTCGGGGTGGCGCACGAAAAGCAGCGCGTAGAAGTACGAGGTGACCTTGTCGGCGACGGGGGTGATCTCGGTCATCGTCCGACGGATCAGGATCGCTTCCGGGGAGGCGGTCTGGGCCGGGGCGGGGCGCTGAGCCGGAACGCGCGCCTGGGACTGGGAGGAGGGCGGGGAGACAGCTCTGAGGTCCGGTATAGGCGGTCGGGCTGTGCCGGCCTGGGCAAGGGCGGGGAGCCGGGCTCGGTCCGGGGCCGAGGCGGTGGCAGAGGTGGTGGAAGGCTCGGGCTGGGCTTGGCCTGGAACCGAGGCGGTCGCAGGAGTCGGGGCCGGCGGGGCTTGGCCTGAAGGCGAGGCGGTGGCGGAGCCAGGCGGCGCTTGGCCGGTGACCGACCCAGGCGCGGGAGGGGGCGGCGCTTGGCCCGGGGCCGCGGCGGAGGGCGCTGCCGGCGGCGGGGGCGGGGTGGGGCTCGGCTTAGGCGTGGCGGGGTCGGTGCTGAGGTCAGCGGGCGTCGGTTGCGCCGGGCCGGCCGTCGTGGCGGACTGGTCGTCGCCCTGGGTCGTCGACGGGGCTGTGCCGTCACCCATCGCCGTCCTGCCGACCGGGCGCATCGCTGCCAGGCGGCTGCCCTCAGCCGCCTGCTGCTCGCTGCCCGGAGTGGCCGCCGGCTTCTTGCGCGGCGTGAACCAGCCGCCCCCGCCGCCGGAAGTGCCGTTGTCGGCCGACGTGGTGGTCGGAGCGTCCATGGTGTGCCTCGCCTCGAACATCTTTCGGTCGGTCTACGCACTTCCTCGATGGGAGGGTGCCTGCTTCCCCCGCGACGGCTTGCTTTCCCCGTTCGTTGCCGCGCCCCATACAGCCACACTCAACCCGTATGAGGCTGCATCGCCTTGCGCTCGCTCCGTGCTGGGACTGCATCACTGGGACTACATCACAGCTCGGACACGAACCGGAGTCGACCCTACCGGCCGACGCCCCGATCACAAGTCCCCCCTTCCTCGCTCACGAATTGGTCGAGAGGGCGAACGGGCATTTCCTTCAATTAACGGCTGTGACGTACCAATTCATAGGCTTCCCACAGATCCATCCCCATGTAAGAGTGGGTCGCGAGTCCGGTCAGATGGCGGTCCGCGTTGACCGCGACGGATACTGGCACAGTTCCGAACAGATCCTTGTCCGACAGCGAATCGCCATAGGCGACACAGTCGGCCCGCGTCACTCCGAACTCTTCGCAGAGCTGGTCGGCGATGAGCACCTTGGCCGCCGCGCTGAGCACTCCCGTCGGGTCGACGGGCTCGGTGAACGGCACGGCTGGAAAGCGGGAGCCGTATGCCGCGTGCGCACCCCAGCCCGTCAACCGCTCCACGAAAAAGGAGGGTGAGAGCGATACAACGGCGCAGTAGTCGCCCTGCCCTCTGATCTCCGCCCAGACCTCACGGATCCGCGCCAGCCACGGAGCACTCTCGAAAGCGGCCACCACATGTGCCTCGGTGAGATCCGCCCAGAGTTCGTGCACCCGCGCCGCATACTCCGGAGGCCCGATCAACCCGGCCGAGATCTCCCGGTCGAGCGCCACGGTCTCAGCTTCCAGTCCGAGTTGCCGTGAGATCTCCACGGGGGCGGACGTTCCGTGCAGGAGCGTGCCGTCGAGGTCGAAGAGGTGAAGTCTCGCCATGGCCCATGAGGCTAATGCGAGATGCTGACGCCGCCGTTCGGCCATGTTTCACGTGAAACAGCCAGCGCCTGTCGGCAGGTTGTGTGGTGGACCATGACATGGCCAAAAGCCCGTACGTCTCCCGGAAACGGCTGGACGACCAGGGCAGTCGTCAGACAGCCTGACCTGCGTGCCGACACCTTCCCTCACCACTCTGCCCATCCGCCGTCTGACGCCTCGCGACCTCAACGCCTGCGCCGACTTGTCCGAGAACCGGGGCTGGCCCCGTGAGGAACACAAGTGGCAGTTCCTCCTCACAGCCGGGAAGGGCTATGGCATCGACGACCCCCGCGGCGGGCTTGTCAGCGCCTGCGTCGTCACGGAGTACGGGCCTCAGGACCGCCCTCAGCTCGGGGCCATCGGCATGGTCCTGGTCGCCGAGCGGCATTCCCGCCGGGGCATCGGACGCCGACTGATGGACCACGTCATCTCCGCGATGGGCCCGACACCACTGACCTTGCACGCGACGCCGAACGGCCGACCGCTCTATGAGGAACTCGGCTTCAAGGTGACCGGCCGGGCGGAGATGCTGCGTGGACACTTCGCGCCTGGAACCTGGGAGCCCCGGGTCTCCACGCGTGCGGCCACCGCCGAAGACCTCACCGGCATTCTGCGGCTCGACGAGGAGGTGTTCGGCGCCGACCGGACGCACATCATCACGCGGCTGCCCGCCTTCGCCGACCAGCTGCGCGTTGTCGAGGAGAACGGCCGGATCGTCGGCTACGCGGGCGCCTGGCCCAACATGGACACGCAGGTCGTGGGCCCGCTGATCGCCCAGGACACCGAGGCCGCGAAGGCACTCATCGCCTCCCTCGCCGCCCACACCGACCGCCCGTTGCGCACGGACATCGACGTACGCCACGAGGAACTGCTGACCTGGGTGAAGGAGCACGGTCTGTCGTCCGTCGCCTTCAACGCGGTCATGACGTACGGCATCTCGGAGCTGCCCGGCGACTGGACCCGGCGGTTTGCTCCGCTGACGGTGGCGGCGGGCTGAAGCACCCGGCTGCGGGCCGCGGCCTGCATGGCAAACGCCGGTTCCCTGTCGGGAGCCGGCGTTTCGTCGTGGCCACGGAGACTCGGTGGAGACTCGGTCAGGCGAGGGCCTCGATCGCGGCCGTCGCGAACCGGTGGTCCTGCTCAGGCGCGCCGCCGCCCACCCCGATCGCGCCGATCAGCCGACCATCGCGGTGGATCGGTACACCGCCCGCGATGAACAGCAGCGGCCGATCGAGCGCGGTGGGCAGGGTGTGGAAGAGGCCGCCAGGCTGTACGGCGTCGACGAGATCGGCGGTGGGGGTGGCGAGTTGCAGCGCCGTGTAGGCCTTACGGGTACTGGTCTCCCCGGAGATCAGCACGGCTCGGTCGTCCCGCCGGAAGGCGAGCAGGTGGCCTCCGGCATCCAGGACCGTGACGCTGGCCGTCACCCCGGCGGTCTCGGCGGCCCGGTGGGCGGCGACGACGAGCGTATCGGCGTCCTGGGTGGTCAGGGGAGCGACGGTGGTGACGGTGCTCATGGGGATTCTCCTTGCGGTGTGATGCTGAGCTGGGATCTCACGAAGCCGGAGATGCCGCGGGGGCTGCTCCTGGCCCCGCACGCGAGCCGGCTCAGTGGTGGACGGCAGCTGGCTGCTCGGCGGGCGCGGTGCCGGTGACGACGGTGCTGGGTGCCGCTCCGTCGCGGCGCTCCAGTGCGGCCGAGAGGAACGCGAGCAGCAGTGCGGCCGCGGCGAGGGCGGCGCCGACCCAGTTGGGGGACGTGTAGCCGAAGCCGGCCGCGATGACGAGGCCACCGAGCCAGGCGGAGAGGGCGTTGCCGAGATTGAAGGCGCCGATGTTCACCGCCGAGGCCAGTGTCGGGGCACCATGCGCCTGGTCGAGGACGCGCTTCTGCAGCGGAGGGACGGTGGCGAAGCCCAGGGCACCGATCAGCGCGATGCTGACGGCTGCGAGGACCTTGTTCTGTGCCGTGAGTGTGAAGAGGGCGAGCACGACGGCGAGGGCACCCAGGGAGACGTACAGCATGGGCATGAGCGCGCGGTCGGCGTACTTGCCGCCGACGAGGTTGCCGCCGACCATGCCGAGCCCGAAGAGGACCAGCAGCCAGGTGACGGAACCGTCGGCGAATCCGGCGACATGGGTCATCATCGGCGCGATGTAGGTGATGGCCGCGAAGACGCCGCCGAAGCCGAGGACGGTCATCGCCATGGCGAGCAGCACCTGGGCGTTCTTGAAGGCGGCCAGTTCGTGGCGCAGGTGGACGCCCTGGGGCTTGGGCATGTCGGGGACGAGCTTGGCTATGCCGGCCAAGCCGACGACCCCGAGAGCGGCGACGATCGAGAAGGTGACGCGCCAGCCGACGGACTGCCCGACAAACGTGCCCAGCGGGACACCGACGACATTGGCGACGGTCAGACCGGTGAACATCATCGCGATGGCCCCGGCCTTCTTGTCCGGGGCGACAAGATCAGCCGCGACGACCGAGCCGATGCCGAAGAAGGCACCGTGGGCGAGTGAAGCGACCACGCGGCCGATCAGCATCACGGCGAAGCCGGGGGCGAGAGCGGACAGCAGGTTGCCGGCGATGAACAGCCCCATCAGCAGCATCAGCATCCGCTTGCGGGAGATCTTGGTGCCGAGCACGGTCATCAGGGGAGCGCCCAGGACCACGCCGAGTGCGTAGCCGGTCACGAGCAGTCCGGCGGTGGGGATGGAGACCCCGAAGTCGCCCGCCACCTCGGGCAGCAAGCCCATGATCACGAACTCGGTCGTTCCGATTCCGAAGGCCCCGATCGCGAGGGCCAGAAGCGCGAGAGGCATGAAGGGGTACACCTTCCCAGAAGATTGCAGTAGCGCTTTACGAGTGATGACAATACTTGCATGCGCCACATATTTGCAAGCGCAGGCTATTGCGAAGCAGCTCTACTCTGGCTTCAGCCGCTCCGAGACGGAGGAGACGCCATGACAGCGACGGACCCCGCGCTCACCGCGCTCGCCCAGGGCTGGTGCGCCCTCTCCCTGCTGCACGGCCGGATCGAGGCGCACATCGAGCGCGCCTTGCAGTCCGGCCACGACCTCAGCGTGCGCGAGTACTCCCTGCTCGACGTCCTCAGCCGCCAGCACAATGGCGAAGGCGGCCACCTCCAGATGAAGCAGGTCGCCGACGCCGTCGTCCTCAGCCAGAGCGCCACCACCCGCCTCGTCACCCGCCTGGAAGACCG
>NZ_JBEXQG010000065.1:0-52059 GCF_040612485.1 Streptomyces sp. NPDC006385 | reverse complement strand
TCGTGCGACTTGCAGCTGGAGCTCTGCAGGACGCTGACCTTGTCACCGCCCTTGCCGCCGTGACCGTCGAGGCCCTGGGCCGTGGCGGTGCCGGCTCCCATGAGTCCGACGCTGCCGAGGGCGACGACCACGACGGCGGTTTTGCGTAGCTTGTGCATGCCATCTCCGAGTGAGGGGGTGGGACGATCCGTGACAGATCGACTTCTTACCGTTACGGGAGATTAAGATAAAAAATGCCAATATGTCCCGCAGGCGCGCCGGGAAGCGTGATCCTTGATGCTCAGCTGACCGGAAGGTCTCGTTCGGCGGACGGTCGGCGGACGCATGAGAAATGATCGTGGAATGAACATGACCGATCAGCTCGTGCTGCAGCCTGTCGACGAAGACAACCTGATCATTCTGGAACAACTCACTCAGGATCCGGAGACAGCGGGTGAGTTCGCGCGGTTCGGGTGGTTGGATCCGGGCCGGTACCGGAGGAAGTGGGCAGAGAACGGGTTGCTCAGCGAGGACGGCGGAACGCTCATGGTGGTTCGCGGCGGCGAGCCGCTCGGCTTTGTCACCTGGCGGCGTCGTCAGACGACACCGGCGTCCTTCTGCTGGAGCATGGGGATCGCGTTGCTGCCGCAGGCGCGGGGCCAGGGGTACGGCACGGAGGCGCATCGGCTGCTGGCGCGCTATCTGTTCGCGCACACGACGGTTCACCGCATCGAGGCGGACACCGAGGTCGACAACATTGCCGAGCAGAAGGCACTGGAGAAAGCCGGATTCAGTCGCGAAGGCGTGATGCGCGGTTGCGGCTGGAGAGACGGCGCGTGGCGGGATGGAGTGCTATACAGCCTGCTTCGCACCGACCCGCCCGTCTGACGGCCGGCTCCAGACCGCCCTCTTGCTGGAGAGCGCGGCTGCCCGCGCGGATCCGCGGCGCGAGGCCCGCACCCCTCGACCTCGCCGCGATCGACGACCCCATCCGGCCGGAGGTGCTCGCCGAGCTCGCCGCCGCGCGGGCGGACGAAATGGACGCCGATGCCGTCAACCGCGAATCTGTCGGGAGTTGCCCCGGCGTCGCTGCCATCGCAACTCGCTCACCGGACCCAGGACGGCATCGTGCGCCTGCGGGCGCTCGCTACGACCGAGAGGTTGCCGCCGACTGCCGGAAGGCTCAGCGGTCCGAGGGTCGGAAACCGCCCGCGCTGATGTTGGCCATCACGGTGCTCGTCACGCGGTAACGGCCGTTGGGGACGTCGTGGGACTTGGTGACGTGCACGGTCAGCGGTCCGGCCCATTCGTAACCCTTGTGCTCGCCGTGTCGTGCCAACTTGTCGGTGAGCACCTGAGCGACCTGGCCCTCGTGGGGATCGAGTTCGTCGTGGACGTGTTCGGCGAGTTCCACGTCGTACGCGTTCGGGGCCACCACCCGGCTCTGACTGCACACGAGGGCGTTCCTGTCGCATTCGCGTCGCAGTGCGCCGACCAGTTCGACCGGTTCCCTGGGGAAGACCTGCGCCACCAGGGTCTCCTCTACGCGTTCGAGGGCCCGTTCCCATGCGGTGAGTGTGCTCATCTACGTCGCCACTCCTTCAGTCGCTTCGCCGTGCTCGCCGACACCTGTGCGCTGCAATGGTTCCTGGGTCGCGGGTGAAGGCCGACGCACCGGCCACCGCCGCCCCCGACCGGTCTCGGCCATGGCGGGTGTCCTCATGTCTTTGTTTCTCAGTTTCATGAGCTTGGCCATAGCGGGCGGGTAACCACAAAGTGCTCAGCCACCCGGCCTGCGCACGACCGTCGAACGGCGTCGGCGCCCGTCGCTCAAGAGGGTCGGGGTCCCGCGGCGCGGCGGAGCCGGTTGGCGATCGCCAGTCCCAGCCCCTGCTCGACGGGCAGGGAGGCGATGATGAGGTCGCAGCCCCGTTGGTCGAGTTCGCGTAGGAACCCGTACAGTCCGCGTGCGTAGGCGGCCGGCGAACCCGGGACCGCCACCACGGCGTGTGCCTTCACCGGAGCGTCGGCGAAGGCGGGGGGAAGGAAGACGCCCACCTGGTGCCCCAGCTCCTGCGCGCGTTGCGCTTCGGAGACGACCTTGTCCGGCTCGACGAGGACGACCTGTGCCCGTGGCGCGTAGTGGGACGGGTGCTGGCCCGGCACCCGGATACGGCTCGTCGAGTGGACCGCGAGCGGGCGCCCCAGTACGGCTTCGAGGTCCTCGCGTGTCACTCCGCCGGGCCGGAGGACGCTCGGGATCTCGCCCGTGGCGTCGACGATGGTCGACTCGACGCCGACCTCGCAGGCGCCGCCGTCCAGCACGAAGTCCACGGCATCACCGAGCTCCGCACGGACGTGGTCGGCCGTTGTGGGGCTGACCGAGCCGAAGCGGTTGGCGGACGGGGCCGCCACACCGCCGTCGAAGGCCGACAGCAGGGCGAGTGCCACGGGGTGGTCGGGCACACGTACCGCCACCGTCTCCAACCCACCGGTCGCTTCGCGGGGAACCCGGGGACCGCGTCGCAGGACCAGCGTCAGTGGCCCCGGCCAGAAGCGTTCGGCCAACAGGCGCGCCGTCGCGGGCACGTCCTCGACCCAGTCGCCCAGGTGCTCCGCGCCGCCGATGTGGACGATCAGCGGGTGGGAGGGCGGGCGCCCCTTGACCTGGAAGACGCGCGCGACCGCGGCGGAGTCCTCGGCGTTGGCGCCCAGACCGTAGACGGTTTCGGTCGGGAAGGCCACCAGACCTCCGGTGCGCAGCACACCGGCCGCCTTCTCGATGTCACTGGTTCTTGCCGTCACGTCTGGCATTCCTCTCACTGCGTCGGCGTCGGCGTCGGCGTCGGCTCGGCGTCGGCGGCGTCCGTGTCCTGGGGCTCTTGGCGGGCAAGAGCCCCAGGATGATCGGTCACGATGCGCTGGGCGGAGCGCTCCGTGATCTGGCAGGCGGTAGCGACCTGGGTCGACCGTGCGTGGGGCGGTCCTGGCGATCCGTGGCGTCGGCAGTCATCCCGCCCCGTTCCCCGCTCGCCCGTTCCCCGCATGATGGGCGATGAAGAATACCGGAAATCATCGTCACCCATTTTGGCAGAGACGAGCGCGACCGGAGCGCCCCTCGCGCTGCCTCACCGGCAGGGTGAGCCTGGACGACCTGCCGGCCCGCTGCTGCGACCGCGGGCGGTGTGGCGGTGTACCGACACCCCGCAGTCGAGCGCCCCGGCTTGCCCGGGGCGCTCGCGCGCAACAGGGAGCGTCTGGTCTGCGTCAGGCCTCCACGACCCCCAGTTGCCGCAGCAAGCCGAGGTCGTCCCAGTTCCACCAGCTCTCGGCGATCTTGCCGCCCTGGCAGCGGAACGTGGCGTGCCCGGTTCCGGCGACGTCCCGGTTGGTGGGCTCCATCCCTTGGTAGGCGCCGGTGTGTCGGCCCTGGAAGGTGATCCGGCAGGTCACGAGGTCACCCTCGGCGATCACGCTCTCCAGTGTGAGCCGGGGGTTGAACGCCTCCAGGATCTCGCCGTTCTCCCGCTTGGCCTGGGCGAGGTCCACGTCGTAGGAGGAGAGGGCGGGGTCGTGCTCCCGGTAGTTGTCGGTGCACAGCTCGTCGGCCAGGTCGAGGTTCTTGGCGTTGACGACCTCGTCGAAGAAGCGGCGGACGATCATCTTGTTGAGCTGTTCGTCCCGTACGACGTCGAGATCCGTGAAGGAAGGCGTCTCGTCGCAGGCAGCGACCAGTTCCTCGAAGATGCGGTTGGTTTCTGGAAGGTTGGAGTTCTTCATGGCGTCTTCGTAGGACGGAAACTCCACGATCTCGACGACATGGGTGGAATCCGAGCGGTCCCGCCCGACGATCGAGTGTGTGGCGGTCCGCTTGCCCTGGGTCGCCTCGACCCAGTTGTCCATCAGCCGGTTGAGCTGGTCGATGTTGCTGGTCTTGCAGTCGATGAGCTGGACGAAGGTCATGAGCCCCTCCCGTGCGATGAGCGACACGCGCGAACGAATAGGGCTATTTCAGGCTATATCGGGGCTTTCGTCCTTGCTTCTTCTGCCGCTCTGGCTACTGAGTCGTCGGGGACTGGCGGCTCTCCACGGTCAGCGGGGCGGGCGGGGTGACCGGGCGGTACTGCCGGGCCGGGGGTGGGGTGAGGGTCGAGCTGGTCCTGCGAGTGCCGGGCGTCCACCAGCTGAGGAACGCCGCGGCGGCTGCGGCGGCCCTGCGCATGCCTGCGCGTGCTCGGTCAGGGTCTCGCTCTGGCGGCGGGGCAGCCGCGCTACTTCGACGGAGCTCACCGGCGCACGCCGCCGGCCGGTGAGGCAGCGGGGGTGCGCTTCTGCTGCGGGCGGCGCCGGCCGCGCCGGCCTATGAGCCGGTCGGGCCCGCTGTTCCTGATCGTGCGTGCGACGTACTCGGGCACGCCGTACGCGTGGGCGAGGGCCACGTGGGGGCGTTATCTCGCCGTTCGTCCACCGTCCCTCCATGACTTCGCCGTGCAGAGTCTCGGCGAGCGTGCGAGCGCGCGGGCGAGCGCGCGCCGCAGGCAGGTTCAGGGTGATGCCACGACCCGCGAAGCAAGCCTCGCAGCGGTCGACGGGACATCTACGGACATCTGACTCCAGATGCCGGTGGCACACTGAGGTCCGTGACGGACCAGGTACGGGCAGGCGTTAGCGTGGTCGGTGCCGAGAGCGAGGGCCGTGCTGGTTCGGTGCTGGGTCCAGGGGTGGAGTAAGGGGAAACATGCAGGTCGGAGCGGTGTCTTGAGAATCCTGCACACGTCCGACTGGCATCTCGGCCGGCCGTTCCACCGGGTGGGCATGCTCGGCGCCCAGGCCGACTTCATCGGTCACCTCGTGACGACCGTGCGTGAGCGCGGCGTGGACGCCGTGGTCGTGTCGGGAGACGTGTACGACCGCGCGGTGCCGCCGCTCGCCGCGGTCGAGCTGTTCGACGACGCCCTGCACCGGCTCGCCGACCTCGGCGTGCCGACGGTGATGATCTCCGGGAACCATGACTCGGCACGCCGGCTCGGCGTGGGGGCCGGGCTGATCGGCCGTGCGGGCATCCACCTGCGGACCGAGCCGTCGGCGTGCGGCACGCCGGTCGTGCTCCAGGACGACTTCGGCGACGTGGCCTTCTACGGGCTGCCCTATCTCGAACCCGCCCTGGTCAAGGACGAGTTCAGGGTCGAGAAGCCCGGGCACGAGGCCGTGCTCGCCGCCGCCATGGAGCGCGTGCGGGCCGACCTCGGCACACGCGCGCGCGGCACCCGGTCGGTCGTCCTCGCGCACGCCTTCGTCACCGGGGGTGAGGCGAGCGACAGCGAACGGGACATCACCGTCGGCGGCGTGGCAGCGGTGCCGGCCGGCGTCTTCGACGGCGTCGACTACGTGGCGCTGGGCCATCTGCACGGCTGCCAGACCATCACCGAGCGCGTCCGCTACTCGGGCTCGCCGCTGCCGTACTCCTTCTCGGAGGCCGGTCACCGCAAGAGCATGTGGCTCGTCGACCTGGCCGCCGACGGCGCGGTCACCGCCGAGCGCCTCGACTGCCCGGTACCGCGCGCGCTGGCCCGGGTCCGGGGGACGTTGGAGGACCTGCTCGCCGATCCCGGCCTCGCGCGGCACGAGGAGGCGTGGGTCGAGGCGACGCTCACGGACGCGGTGCGCCCGCCGGATCCCATGGCCCGCCTCGCCGAACGCTTTCCCCACATCCTCAGCCTGGTCTTCGACCCGGACCGGGCTCCGGACGACCCCGACGTGTCCTATGCGCGTCGGCTCGCGGACAGGAGCGATCACGAGATCGCGGAGGACTTCGTGGCGCATGTGCGAGGGGCCGGGCCCGACGAGCACGAACAGGGCGTGCTCCGGGACGCGTTCGACGCCGTGCGGGCCGAGCAGGCCGTGCGGGAGGTGACGCGGTGAGGCTCCATCGCCTCGACCTGACGGCTTTCGGGCCCTTCGGCGGCGCGCAGAGCGTCGACTTCGACGCGTTGTCGACAGCCGGGCTCTTTCTGCTGCACGGCCCCACCGGCGCCGGCAAGACGTCCGTCCTGGACGCCGTCTGCTACGCGCTCTACGGCTCCGTGCCCGGCGCCCGGCAGAGCGGTCAGGGCGGCATGAACCTGCGCAGCGACCACGCCGCGCCCGGCACCCGCACGGAGGTCCGCCTCGAACTCACCGTCGCCGGACGCCGGTTGGAGGTGACCCGGCAACCGCCCTGGGAACGCCCCAAGAAGCGTGGCTCGGGCACGACGCTCGACAAGGCGCAGAGCTGGCTGCGCGAGTACGACGCGCAGCCCGGCACCTGGAAGGACCTCAGCCGCTCGCACCAGGAGATCGGCGAGGAGATCACCCAACTGCTCGGCATGAGCCGCGAGCAGTTCTGTCAGGTCGTACTGCTGCCCCAGGGCGACTTCGCCCGCTTCCTGCGCGCCGACGCCGAGGCCCGCGGCAAGCTGCTGGGCCGCCTCTTCGACACCCAGCGCTTCGCGGAGGTCGAGAAGCGCCTCGCCGAGCGCCGACGGGCGGCCGAGACCCAGGTGCGGGACGGCGACGCCGCCCTGCTGGCCGACGCCCACCGGATGCAGCAGGCGGCGGGCGACGCCATGCGGCTGCCCGACCTCACGCCCGGCGAGCCGGGCCTGGCCGAGGCCGTCCTCGGTGCCGCCGCCGTCGCCCGCAGCACCGCCCGCGAACAGCTGACCGTCGCCCAGTGCCGCCTCCTGGCCGCCGAGTCCGCCCACGCCGCCGCCGACCGCGCCCTGACCGACGTACGCGAAGTGGCCCGGCTGCAGCGGCGGTTCGACGAGGCGCGAGAGCGGGCCGCGCTGCTGGAGGAGCGCGCCGACGGCTACCGGCAGGCGCGGGCCCGGATGGAGCGGGCGCGCAAGGCGGAGGCCGTGGCACCCGCGCTGGAGCTGCGTGAGGCCGCCGAGGCGGAGCACCGGCGGGCCGCCGCAGCCGAGGGACGGGCACGTGGGCTGTTGCCTGAGTCCCTCGTGGCGGCCGGGGCCGCCGGACTCGCGGCCGCCGCGCGCCGGGCCGCCGAGGAACTGGGGGGACTGGAGTCCGCCCGCCGCGCCGAGCAGCGGCTGGCCGCACTCGTCGACGAGCGTGACGAGCTGGACCGCCAGGAACGGGCCGACGAGGGCCTGTTGCAGGACGCCGAGGACTGGCTCGCCGGGTGGGAGGAGAGCCGCGCCGCGCTCCAGGCCCGTATCGACGCCGCCCAGGAGGCCGCGACCCGTGCCGAGCAGCTCGCCGTCCAGCGCGAGCCCGCGCGGCAGCGGCTCGGTGCCGCGCGGACGCGTGACCAACTGACCGGTGACACGGACGCGGCCGCCGAACAGACCCGACTCGCACACGGGCAGGTGCTCCAGGCCAAGGCGCACTGGCTCGACGTCAGGGAACAGCGTCTCAACGGCATCGCCGCCGAACTGGCCGCCCGGCTGAAGGACGGCGAACCCTGCGCGGTCTGCGGCGCCACCGACCACCCCGCCCCCGCCCGCAAGGACGCCGGACACGTGGACCGGGAGGCGGAGGAGCGCGCGCTGACCGCGTACCAGCAGGCGGAGGAACGGCACACCGAGCAGGAACGCCGCCTGGGCCTGGTCCGGGAGGCGCTGGCCGCCGCCGCTGCCGAGGCCGGAGACTCGCCGACGGAGCGACTCGCCGAGCACTGCGAAGAGTTGGAGCGCGGGTACGCGCAGGCGCGTCGGGAGGCGTCAGCCCTGCACCCGGCACAAGAGGAGCTGCGCCGGGCCGAGGAGGAGTACGAGCGGCGGACCGCCGACCGGCAACAGGCGGTGGTCAGAGCGGCCTCCCGGGTGGGACACCGTGAGCGGCTGGACCGGGAAAGCGCCCTGCTGGAGGAGGAGCTGACCCGGGCGCGGGGAGCCTTCGGCAGTGTCACCGCGCGAGCCACCCAACTGGAGCGGCAGGTCGCGCTGCTCACCGAGGCCGCCGACGCCGCGCGCGCCGCCGAGGACACCGCCCAGCGACTCAAGGACGCCGACGCCCGCCTGGCCGACGCCGCATTCCGCGCGGGCTTCGACACCCCGCAGGCCGCGGCCGCCGCGCTCCTCGACGACGCCGCCCACCGCGAACTCCAACGACGGCTGGACGCCTGGCAGTCCGAGGAGGCGGCCGTCCGCGCCGTCCTCGCCGAGGCCGAAACCGCGGCCGCCGCCCAGCAACCCCCCGCCGACCTCGCGTCCGCGGAGCGGGCGGCCGCCGCCGCGGCCCAGCGGGTCCGCGACGCCGCCTCCGCGAGCGACGCGGCCGCCCGGCGCTGCGCCGAACTCGACCGCCTGTCCGCCCGAGTGGCCACCGCCGTACGCCGACTCGGCCCGCTGCGCGAGGAGTACGACCGCGTGGCCCGCCTCGCGGCGCTCACCGCCGGCACCTCGGCGGACAACGAACGCAAGATGCGCCTGGAGTCGTACGTGCTGGCGGCCCGCCTCGAACAGGTCGCCGCCGCCGCGACCGTACGACTCCAGCGCATGTCCTCCGGCCGCTACACCCTCGTCCACTCCGACGACCGGGCCGGCCGCGGTCGCAGCGGGCTCGGTCTGCACGTCATCGACGCCTGGACCGGCCGCGAGCGGGACACCGCGACGCTGTCGGGCGGCGAGACCTTCTTCGCCTCGCTCGCCCTCGCCCTCGGCCTCGCGGACGTCGTCACCGACGAGGCCGGCGGTGTCCGCCTCGACACCCTCTTCATCGACGAGGGCTTCGGCAGCCTCGACGACCAGACCCTCGACGAGGTCCTCGACGTCCTCGACTCACTGCGCGAACGGGACCGCAGCGTCGGCATCGTCAGCCATGTCGCCGACCTGCGACGGCGGATCCATGCGCAACTGGAGGTGGTGAAGGGGAGGTCGGGGTCGGTGCTGCGGCAGCGGGGCACGGAAGGCTCGTGAACGTCCGCCTCCGCCTGGTCGGTACTTGGCGGCCCGCTCAGGATGGATTTGCCCTGCCTTTGACCACCGCTCTGAGTTCGCGATCCTGGGGTGGCTGTCGCAACCTGCTGTGCGGCGTGATCTGCGAATTGCACCGCCGGACGGCGTGCTCGAATCCACCGGGTCAGTGGCCCAGGAGGGCGGCGTTTCGAAGTCGACGACATCGGGCTCGACTGCCTCTCCGGCACCCCGTCCGTCCTTGGTCACCACGTTTCACAAGAAGGTGCTGGTGCCGACGCCACCCATGCGGCCCGAGACCGCCGCGCGCACCGAGCGCAGCCAATGGCGCGTAAGCCATAGAGGGGGAGCCGGAGCAAGCGGTTCAGACCGGTCTGCTACTTCACGCCCCTCTTGTGCGGGAGATGGCAAAAAGTCCTCTCTGGATCGCTGGGTTCCGACCCTAGTCTCAGCTTTCGTCGCCACGCGGCGGGGACGAAACAGGAAGGAAGGCGGAACCACATGCCTGAGATCAGCGCAGAGGAAATCAACGGCCCCTTCATGTTCATCCACGAGATCACCGGCACCTATCTGGAGACGGACAACTACAACGACAACGTCGGCCAGGGTGTCCAGACCTGGAACCTCGATCCCCTGATGACGAACAAGGGCCTGCTGGGCCATCTGTGGTACGTCGAGCCCTCGGGTGACAGCTACCTGATCAAGAGCTACGAGAACGGCCGCTGTCTCGCCGCGTCCCACGCCCGGGCCGGAA
Source organism: Streptomyces sp. NPDC006385 (assembly GCF_040612485.1). Taxonomy (NCBI): domain Bacteria; kingdom Bacillati; phylum Actinomycetota; class Actinomycetes; order Kitasatosporales; family Streptomycetaceae; genus Streptomyces; species Streptomyces sp. NPDC006385. The sequence continues at coordinate 42,408 of NZ_JBEXQG010000065.1, read as the reverse complement.
GCCTGCCGGTGCTGGAGAACCCCGACAACGGGATCCGTCAGAAGTGGGACTTCGTCCGCGTCCACGACGACGTGTCGAGCTACGCGGACAGCTACGCGATCGTCTCCCAGGCGTACCCGGACTACGCCCTCGCGCCGCTCGGGAACAGCGCCCTCAACAACGTGTACGTCGTACCGACGCGCATGTGGGGAGCACCGCCCTCACTGTCCCAGTACTGGAAGGTGATCCTCCCCCCGGAGCAGTGAGCGACAGCGCGGCGTCGTAAGACATCGTGCCCCGCCCAGCGGTATAGGCCGTGGGCGGGGCACATACGAGTCTGCAGAGTCTCGCGGCCGGGCGCTTCGAAGAGGCACCAGGGCGGCGGCTTTCAGCTCGACCTGCGGGTACTGGAGATCGCCCGGCTGGCTAGCGGCAGTTACGGCCTCTCCGAGGCCGCACTGCCGCCGAGGGAGGCGCTCGCCGTGCTGTTGAACCGGTCCCTTAGGGGCGAAGGTCTCCGCGCGTGCGCGCCCAGCCGGCGCAGATGCGGCGAGCGTCGCTGTCGGCATCGGCTTGGTGGCATTGGAACAGGGCTGCTGACTGGTAGGGGTGGGGGCGTCATAGCGGGCGGAGCTTCTCGTACTCCTAGTAAGGCGATCCAAGCCCTGCTCGGCCACAGCAGCTACCAACTGACCGCCGACACCTACACCAGCCTGCCGCCACAGTTCGAGCAAGCCGCCGCCAACGCCCCCGTTGACCTGGTGCCCCGCCGCAACGGCGTCGAAAAGCCCATCGACCAGTGAGCTCCTTCCGACGAGGCGTACTTCACGCAGCCCCCAACCCCAGTCCATGGGGAACAAGATGCGGCACGCACCGCGGTCGCGGAAGTAACAGGGGATCGGCGTCTGCGCGTTGTGCAGCCCGCCCGCCCTTCGGGATGAGGGAGAGAACGCCGCCTGATCGCGCTATCCCCGTCTGTCCCCCGGCCATGAAGAAGATCCCCTCGGAGATCACTCCGAGGGGATCTTCTTACCCCGTTCAGCCTGTTCAGGCGCTGGTGCACCCTGAGGGCCCACTGCGACGGCGGATCCATGCGCAACTGGAGGTGGTGAAGGGGAGGTCGGGGTCGGTGCTGCGGCAGCGCGGTCACTGACCGAGAGGGCGGCGGGGCAGCGGTGACGAGTAGACCACGCTCGTCGTCACCGAGCCCAGCGCGCCGATCTTGCCGGACACCTCCTCAAGGTGCCGCATCGAGCGGGCCGTGACCTTGATGACGAAGCAGTCGTCGCCGGTGACGTGGTGGGCCTCCAGGATCTCCGGCGTGGCGGCGACCAGGTCGTGGAAGGGCTTGTAGTTGCCGTTCGGGTACCGAAGGCGCACGAAGGCCAGGATCGGCAGCCCAAGGCGCTCGGGGTCCACCACGGCGGCGTACCCCTGGATGACGCCCGCCTCCTCCAGGCGGCGCACCCGCTCCGTGACCGCGCTCGCGGACATGGACACGGCACGGGCCAGCTCGGCGAAGCTGGCGCGGCCCTCGCGCTGGAGGACGTCGAGGATGCGCCAGTCGGTGGCGTCCGGGGAAAACGCGGTCATGGGCGAGGAATAGCAGGGAAATCCCCGGCGGATCAAGGGGAGTGCCGGGGATCTCTCCTTCAGGGACGGGATCACCGGTCATAGATTTCCGGTCATGACGACTCCTTCCACGCCTTCCGCTCCTTCCGCCGCCACCGTCAACCCCGTCCTGCGCGTGGCACCCGCCGCCCCCGCCGAGGCAGCCGCCCACTTCCGGGCGAGCCTCGCCTTCCACGCGGACGTGTCCGACGTCGCCGCCGCCCTCGCCGCCGACGGCGATCCCGGGTTCGTCGTCGTGGACTCCCGTTCCACCGAGTCCTGGGACCAGGGCCACATCCCCGGCGCGATCCACCTCCCCACCGCCCTCATCCCCGAGCGGGCCGGGCACCTGCTCGACAGGTCCGTACCGGTCGTGACGTACTGCTGGGGCCCCGGCTGCAACGGCGCGACCCGTGCCGCCCTCGCCCTCGCCGAACTCGGCTACCAGGTCAAGGAGATGTTCGGCGGCTTCGAGTACTGGGCGCGCGAGGGCTTCGAGTTCGAGACCTGGGAGGGCCGCGAGCGCCGCCCCGCCGACCCGCTCACGGCTCCGGTGGCGGCGGAGAACTGCGGTTGCTGAGCCAGTGGTTGAGCACAGTGAACTGGTGGGTCCGCTGTGCGTGTAGGTTCTGCTGCCATGGTGAGATACGCGGATCCCGGCGTGGTGGAGTGGGTCGAGTCGGGCGGCGGCCCCCTGATAGCGGTGCCGGAGACGGTACTGCCGTTCTGGGCGGGCGCCGACGGCGACGAGACGGTCTCGGACTACGACCGCGCCTGCGAGGTCGACGGGTCGGTCGGACTCCTGCCCGTGGGGGACAGCGCGGCGCTGGTGCTCGGTGACGAGCCCGCCTCGACCTCCTACCTGCCCGACCACGGCACCTTCGTACGCTGGTGCGCCGCAGACTCCGAGGAGGAACTGCTGGCCCGCGTCCCGGCGGCCCTCACCACGGCGGTCTGGGAGCGCGAGGTGCGCTGGACCGTGCCGGGAACGGTCGTCCTGTTCGACTCGGCCTGGCCCGGACGGGAGACGGAACGGACCGACCATCTGCGGGTGGCCCTGGAGCCGGGGCCGTACGCGGTCCGCTCCGCCCGGGTACAGCCCGGGCCGGAGACCTGGCTGGGGCTCGTGCAGGTGCGGCGGTTGCCGCACTGACCTGACGGGTGCACGAACACACCGAACGGACGGGTGCACGGCGCTCAAGCGCACCGACCCGACGCGCCTTCGTGAATAACCAGGTGCGTCGGAACCGGCCGTTCCCCATCATGGTCTGTCATGCCCCGACTTCCCCACCCCGCCCCCGAAGACCTGCGCCGCGACCCCCTGCCCCTGCGCGGCCGGACCGCCCTGGTGACCGGGGCCAGCAGACGCGGCGGCATCGGTCATGCCGTGGCGAGGCGACTCGTCGCGTACGGGGCGAGCGTCTATCTGCACCACCATGTGCCGCACGACGCCGCGATGCCCTGGGGAGCCGACCGCCCCGAGGACGTCGTCGCCTCCGTGCGCGAGGCGCTCGGCGACCCTGACGCGCAGGTCCTCGCGGGCCCCGGTGACCTCTCCGACCCGGCCGCACCCGCCGAACTGATCGCCACGGCGGCGTCGGCGCTCGGCGGACGGCTCGACATCCTGATCGCCAACCACGCCCTCAGCGGCTCCGACGGCACCCTCGACGAGATCGACGCCGCGATGCTCGACGCCCACTGGGCCGTCGACACCCGCTCGGTCCTGCTCCTCGTCCAGGCCCATGCCAGGCTGAGGCCGGCCGGCCCCGGCGGCCGCGTCGTGATGATGGCCTCCGGCCAGGACATCGCGGGCGGCATGCCCGGCGAGATCGCCTACGCCCTCCAGAAGGGTGCCCTGGCCTCGATCACCCGCTCCCTGTCGACGACGCTGGCCGCGCAGGGGATCACCGTGAACACCGTCAACCCCGGGCCCGTGGACACGGATTACCTGACCGGCGAGGCGTACGAGGCCGTGGCGGCCGCCTTCCCCGCCGGCCGGTGGGGCATGCCGGACGACCCGGCCCGCCTCATCGCGTGGCTGGCGACGGACGAGGCGGGCTGGATCACCGGTGAGGTCATCAACTCCGAGGGCGGGTTCCGGCGTTGATGTGACGGATGTCAGAGCCGGGCCAGCTCGTCCACCAGGTCGTCCAGTCCCAGGGAACCCTGGGACAGGGCCGCCATGTGCCAGGCCTTGAGGTCGAAGGCGTCGCCGTGCCGCTCGCGCGCCTTCTCGCGGCCCAGCAGCCAAGCCCGCTCGCCGAGCTTGTAGCCGATGGCCTGCCCCGGGATCGTCAGATAGCGGGTCAGCTCGCTCTCCACGAAGTCCGCCGGACGGCTGCTGTGCGCGCCGAAGAACTCCTGGGCCAGCTCCGGAGTCCAGCGCTCACCCGGGTGGAACGGAGAGTCGGCCGGGATCTGAAGCTCCAGGTGCATGCCGATGTCGACGATGACGCGGGCGGCCCGCATCATCTGCGCGTCGAGGTAGCCGAGCCGCTGCTCCGGGTCCGTGAGGAAGCCCAGCTCGTCCATGAGCCGCTCCGCGTACAGCGCCCAGCCCTCGGCGTTGGCGCTGACCCCGCCGATCGTGGCCTGGTAGCGGGAGAGGTTCCCGGCGACGTACGTCCACTGCGCGAGCTGGAGGTGATGGCCGGGCACGCCCTCGTGGTACCAGGTGGAGACCAGGTCGTAGACCGGGAAGCGGTTCTGGCCCATCGTCGGCAGCCAGGTGCGGCCCGGACGCGAGAAGTCCTCCGACGGGGGCGTGTAGTACGGCGCCGCCGCACCGCCGGGCGGAGCGATGCGGGACTCCACCTTCCGTACCGGCTCGGCGAGTTCGAAGTGCGTGCCGTCCAGCTTCTCGATCGCCTCGTCCATCAGGCCCTGGAGCCACTCGCGGACCTCGTCGACGCCCTTGATGTGCCGGCCGTGCTCGTCGAGGTGCGCCAGCGCCACCCATGGCGTCACGGCGCCCGGGAGGATCTTCTCGGCCTCCTTCTTCATCTCGCCGAGCAGCCGGTGGTACTCGGACCAGCCGTACGCGTACGCCTCGTCGAGGTCGAGGTCCGTGCCGTTGAAGTAGCGCGCCCAGCGGGCGTAGCGCTCGCGGCCCACCGTGTTCGGCCCGCCCTCGATCGCCGGCGCGTACACCTCACGCATCCAGTCCCGCAGCTCCACCACGGCGGCCGTCGCCCCGCGGGCGGCCTCGTCCAGCTCCGCGCGCAGCGCCTCGGGACCGGCCGACGCGAAGTCCTCGAACCAGCCGCGTCCCTCGCCGGTGTCCGCCCACTCGGTGAGCTGCTCGACGAAGGTGGCGGTCGGGCGCGGAGCCGCGTGCAGCTTGCGCTCCAAGCCCAGCGTCAGCGACTCGCGGTAGCCCGCGTACGCGGCCGGAACCGCGCGCAGCCGTTCGGCGATCGCCGCCCAGTCCTCGTCGCTCTCGCTCGGCGTGACGGTGAAGACCTCGCGCACCGAGTGCGCGGGCGTGGCCATGTTGCCGACCGCGCGCAGGCCCTCGTCGGCCTCGTGCACGGCGAGTTCCGCCGTCAGCCGCTCCCGCAGCAGACGCGCGCAACGGCGCTCGATGTCACTGTCCGCGCCGGGCCGGCGCTCGGCCTCGTCGAGCCGCGCGAGCGTGGCCCGCTGCAACTCCGCGAGCGCTTCCTGGCCCGCGGGCGACAGGTCGGGGAGCCTGGCGGAGCTCTCCTTCACGCCGAGATACGTACCGGTGACCGGGTCGAGGGCGATGAGCTCGTCGACATACGCGTCGGCGACCTCACGGGGCAGCGGGCTGTTGGTCTGTGACATGCGGTCCATCCTCATACGACGACCCGCGCCGCGTCAGCCCGGTTGACCGGTCGCCGTCCTCCGTCAGCCCGATTTCGCTGAGGGCGTGTTTCCCTGCGCGCCGGGTGGCAGCAGCGGCCCGCAGTCCCACTGCTGGAAGATCAACCGCGTCTCCACCCGCGCCACTTCCCGCCGGGCGGTGAACTCGTCCAGCACCAGCCGCTGCAGATCCGCCATGTCCGCGACGGCGACATGGACGAGATAGTCGTCCGGCCCGGTGAGATGGAAGACGGTCCGCGACTCCGGCAGCGCCCGGATCCGGTCCACGAAGGGCCCCACCAACTCCCGTCGATGCGGCCTGACCTGCACCGACAGCAACGCCTCCAGCCCTCGGCCCAGCTTGGCGGGGTCCAGCCGGAGCTGGTGGCCGAGGATCACGCCCGAGCGGCGCAGCCGCGTCACCCGGTCCAGACACGTCGACGGCGCCACGCCGACCTGCGCGGCGAGGTCGCGGTAGGTGGCCCGGGCGTCGTTCTGCAGGAGCCGCAGCAGATGCAGATCGACCGGATCAAGTACGACAGATTCGGCCATGAGCCGAACGTAACACGGCATCCGCCCCGTACAGCCCGGCCGATGTTCACTCTTCGCGCATGGATCCCGCGAGCAGAGAGGCATACGACGGCATGCACGGGTATGACGACGTACGTACCGCCCCGAGAGCACTCGCCACCGAGGCCGTGCACGCCGGCCGCGACGACCTGGCCCGGCAGGGCCTGCACGCCCCGCCGATCGACCTGTCGACCACCTACCCCTCGTACGACAGCCGCGGCGAGGCCGCCCGCATCGACGCGTTCGCCACGACCGGCGCGGAGCCGGACGGCCCGCCCGTCTACGGCCGCCTGGGCAACCCGACCGTCGCCCGTTTCGAGACCGCCCTGGCCCGTCTGGAGGGCACGGAGGCGGCGGTCGCCTTCGCCAGCGGGATGGCCGCGCTGAGCGCGGTACTCCTCGTGCGGGCGTCGATGGGCCTGCGCCATGTCGTCGCCGTACGCCCCCTGTACGGCTGCAGCGACCACCTGCTGACCGCCGGGCTGCTGGGTACGGAGGTGACCTGGACCGACCCGGCCGGGATCGCGGAGGCGCTGCGTCCGGACACCGGCCTGGTGCTGGTCGAGTCCCCGGCGAACCCCACGCTCACCGAGCTGGACCTGCGGGCGGTGGCCCATGCCTGCGGTTCCGTCCCGCTGCTCGTGGACAACACCTTCGCCACGCCCGTGTTGCAGCGCCCCGCGGAACACGGCGCCCGGCTCGTGCTGCACAGCGCGACGAAGTACCTCGGCGGGCACGGGGACGTGCTGGCAGGCGTGGTCGCCTGTGACGAGGAGTTCGCCGCACGGCTGCGGCAGATACGGTTCGCCACGGGCGGCGTCCTGCACCCGCTGGCCGGGTACCTGCTGCTGCGCGGCCTGTCCACCCTGCCGGTGCGGGTCCGGGCCGCCTCCGCGACCGCCGCCGAACTCGCCCGCCGCCTCGCCGCCGATCCCCGCGTCGCCCGCGTCCACTACCCGCGCATCGGCGGCGCGATGATCGCCTTCGAGGTCCACGGCGACCCGCACGAGGTGATCGCGAACGTCCGCCTGATCACCCCCGCCGTCAGCCTCGGCAGCGTCGACACCCTCATCCAGCACCCGGCGTCCATCAGCCACCGCATCGTCGACGCGGACGACCGCCGCGGCGCCGGCGTGAGCGACCGGCTGCTGCGGATGTCGGTGGGCCTGGAGGACGTCGACGACCTGTGGGCGGACCTGGACGGGGCGCTGGGGGAGCGGGGGCAACCGGTGGCACAGGCAGGATTCCGGAAGACCACGACGGGGGCCTGACCGGGAGGCGGCGCGGGTGCGCCCCGCAAGGGGCGCGGCGAACCGCGCGCCCAACCACAGAGCACCCGCGGCCGCCGACCGGTCCACGCCCCTGCGGCCCTTCGGCCTCCCCGCACGCGCCCGCCGGCCGCCGGGCCGTTCACGCCCAAGCAGCACCGGGCCCTCCCGGACCCCTTGCCGTCGCCGGTCGCTCCTCACCCCCTACGGCGCTTCGGCCCTCCCGGACTCGCCCGCGCCGGACAGACGCTCGCCGACCCCCACGGCCCCCTCCGGCTCCCCCAGCGGAGCGCCGACGCGGGCCGTGATGACCAGCGTGCCCTCCTCGATCTGGTAGTCGAGAGGCAGGCCCAGACCGCGCATCGCGGCGACCATGCCGGTGTTGGACGACTGCGTCACGGCGTACACGCTCTCGCAGCCCGCCTCGACCGCCATCCCCACCAGCCTGCGGAGCAACTCGCTGCCGATGCCGCGCCGCTGCCACGCGTCCTCGACGAGCAGCGCGATCTCCGTCTCGTCGCCGTCCCACAGCAGGTGACCGAGGCCGACGATGCGCCCCGACGCGGTCTGCACGGCGAGCGTGCGGCCGAAGCGGGGGCTGAGCAGGTGGTCCAGATAGCGGTCCGCGTCGCCGACCGGCCCGTGGTACCGCATCCCGAGCGTCCGCGTCGAGCACCGCTCGTGCATCTCCCTCGCGGCCTCGAGATCACCGGTGTCCGCCCGGCGCACGGTGATGTCGTTGCCCTCCGGCAGCGTCAGCACATCCTGGCTGCGCGGCACCCGCGGGCCGAGCCGGGCGTCCAGCTCCACCAGGGCACGCGCCCGCGCGAACTCGGTCGGGGTGAACGGCAGATACGGCCGCTCCACAGTGATCACGCCACCTTCCGGTGCCCGCAGCCGCATCACGGTGTCCTCGAGAGCCCCTTCCACCGGTACCGGCTCCGGCCCCCGACCACCCCCGTCGGGTGCGACGGGCGCGACGGGCAACGACCGGATGGTGCACCGGCCCAGCAACTGCCGTAGGGCCAGCGGCAGTTCCGCGGCGTCCAGGGCGGTACGGGTGGCCAGGCCCAGCACCCGGGTCGGCGCGTCCACCAGGTCATGCGCGTCGGCCCGCTCGATCCAGGTCCCCGAACCGCCGGCCACCGAGACCGCACGGGTGATCTCGGCCGCCGCGATCCCGCCGGGCGCACGCAGCAGGAACTCGTCCACCGTGCCCTCGGCCAGCGGATGCGTCTGCAGGCTCAGGATGTCCACCCGCAGCCCGGCCAGCGCCGTGCACAGCGTGGCCAGCGACCCCGGTTCGTCCTGCACCGTCGTCCGCATCCGCCACAGCGTGCCCTCCTCGGACACCGTCGCGGCCTCGTCCGGCGACTGGTCCGACGGCCCGGCCCGCTCCTCGGAACGCGGCCGGGCGCCGGTATCGGCCGTCGGCGGTGCGTGACCGTGGCGGCGTGCCCACCAAGAGTGGAACCCCGCCGTGCCGACCAGCACGGCCGCCGATGCCAGCAGCAGCGTCGGTCCGTCGGGCCCGTACCCGATCAGGTCCACCACGGTGTCGGCCACCGCCACCGCCGTGCAGAGCGCGGCGAGCGCGATGACGTCCCGCCGCCAGTGGTGTACGGGACGGCCGTCTTTCGCACGGGTCACATCAGACAGGTCTCGACTCATGCAACCACTGTGAAGGAATGGTGTTGCGTGATCACGAACGCTTTGTGACCGGGCGGTAAAGAACCCTTATGCCAGTTTTGTGCACTCTTCAATTGTCTTCACGCTGAGCGCCAGGAACGGCGGCGTCTCCCGTCAAGCGGCCAGTCCCTCCGTCAACGCGCTGCGCAGCCTTCGGGCCTGGGCCACGAGCCGGGACGAGCCATGCCGGTCCGCCGTCCCGTCCAGGTGCGGCAGTTCGTCGCGTGCCCCCGTTCTTTCGGCGCACTCCGCGGCGACGGCCAGAAGGTCCGCCAGTCCCCGTCCCGGCGTGGCCGCCCCGCCGGTCGCGAGGCCGGCGAGCAGGAGGGGCAGGGCGTGCCGAAGTATTCCCCAGATGGTCGCGTTCGCCCCGGTGGCCGCCGCCGTCCGCACCGACTCCGCCAGCCGGGACGGCTTCACGGCCCCGCACTCCACCAACTGCCCCAGGTCCGCGCCCAGCCTGGCCGTGTCGAGCTGCCCGCGCGCCGCCAGCACCAGCAGGGCGTCCACGGCGGCGAGCCGGTCCTCCGGATGCCGCGCACCGAGCCCGTACGCCACGGACAGGTGGACGGCGTCACCGGCCGCACCGCCGGATTCGGCCAGCCTGGGCAGTATCGCCGCGTCGCCCCGCCTGTCGTCGACGGCGACGGCCGAGAGGTCACGCAGCATCCTGACCGCCACCAGCTCGCGCCGCTCGGGCAGCAGGGCGAGCCAGTGCTGCCGCATACCGTCGCTCCAGTGGTAGCAGTGCCAGCGGTCCCGGTAGACGCTCACAGGCCGTCCCAACGGGCTGAAGCCGGGCGGGAAGTCACCCTGCAACTCGGCGATCTCCCCGGATTCGACGAGTATGCGGTTTCCCGCCGTGCGCCGCCGGTACGCCGGCCCGGCGGGACCGTCGAGCAGCCACCGGGCGAGACGCGTCCCCTCCGCCGTGCCGAGCGCTGCCGCCCGCTCCGCTGCCGCCTCGGCCACCGCGCGGTCGCTGCGCCGGACCCGCAGCAGCGCCTGCGCGAAGTCGGCAGCCGCGACCCGGGCGCCCAGGCGCCGGTACTGGTCGAGGCGAGTCACCAACTCGTCCGCCTCCAACAGTCCCGTACCCCAGGTGGGCGTGGACAGCAGGAACGGCGGCGGCTCGGTGCGGATCCGGTACGCGACCTCCCAGAGGCGTGCCTCGAAGGCTCGGGCGAGCGGGCTGTGAGCGCACTCGCTGGTGACGGCCCAGCGCTGGAGGGCAGTGCGGAGCGTGGTGGTGAGCACCTTCCCCCGCAGGGTGGCCAGGAGGAGTTCGAGACCGTGCGCCGCGTTGACGAGACCGTGGTGTCGGGTGAAGTAGTCGTCCGGGCTGAAGTGGTGCTGCGCACCGCTGTCGTCCCACCAGCGGCGCGCGAGGACGGGTTCCAGCGCCTCCAGCAGCCCGTCCAGGTCGCGGTACGCGTGACGCACGAGTCCGTCCAGGGCCCGCTCGAACGCCGCCACGTCACCATCCGACACGAGCAACGCGCCCACCTCTTCGGCGAGTTCCGTCGCGGACTCGGGTGCGGGTGCCAGCCGCACCGGCTGCGGCGCGGGCGGCAGGACCTCCTCGTACGGCACCGGCTCCAGGCTCTCCGCAGCCACGCCCAGGCTGCTCACCGCCCGGGCACGCAGCACCGGGATCAACTGCTCGGCCGCCGAGGCGAGTTCGTCCCGTACGTCCGCGCTCCGGACCTTGCCGGCGTGCCGTTCCACCAGCTTGAGCGCTCGCTCCTGCACATCCGGGTCCTCGTGCCCGAATGCCTCGGCGGCGGCGGGCAGCAGCTCCTCGGCGGTGGACGCGTCGCGGGCGAGCACCTTGCCCAACAGGACCAGCTGGGCGCGAACGAGCTTCTTCTCGGTGCGGAAGAGGACGGCACCCGACATCTCGGCCAGCTGCCGCGTGCTGAGCTCACCGTCCAGGGCCAGCGACGCGAGCACCGACTGGGCGTGCCCGGCCACGACGGACGCGGCGTCGCGGGCCAGTGCCAGCCAGTCGGCCGTGTGCTCCCGCTGCTCGTCCCGGGTGAGGTCGAAGGCATGCAGCATCCGGAGGAACACCCGGTGGTCGGCCGCCGGGCCGCCCCGCAGCAGCCGGGCCAGGCACGCGCCCACCGTCGCCCCGCGGTCGAGGACGCCCTCCGTGGTGAGCCGCGCGAGCGCTTCGGTCCAGCTGCGCGGACCCTCGGTCGGCATCCACGCCAGACGGCTGCCGATGTCGTCGGTCTCGAAGATCGCGGCCGTGAGCGGAGCCAGATGCGGGTCCTTGCGCAGCCGGTCCAGGACCGTGTCGCCGCGCTGCCAGACATGGCTGATGTGCTCCACCCACCCATGGACGTACGCCTGCGTCGTCGGCACCGGGCAGCCGGCGAGCCGCACCAGCCCCGCCATCAGTTCGTACGGCACCCGTGCGCTGACCGGCCGCTCGGCGATCCGGTGCGCCACGTCGGTGAGCCAGCCGGGGGCCCTGTCGCCCAGGACGTCGATCAGCACCGCCGGCGGCGCGGGCCACCAGCGCATGTCGGAGGCCGCGAGCCAACTCGCCACCGCGGCCGCGCCCGTCTGACACGCGGCCCCGGCGGCATGCAGGGCGGGATAGGCGCGGCGGGACCGCTCACTCCACTGGTCCGCCCTCAGCTCCTTGCGCAGCGCCCTCAACTCCGGGAACCGCGCCCGTCGTTCGGCGTCCGTCATACCGTCCAGGAGGCTCACCACCTCGGCCGTCCGCCCGGCCCGGACCGCATCCATCAGCGAACTCATCGCGCACCCCCGTCGACTCGTGCCAAGTCCTGCTCCACCGCGGCGACGCCCCGCCGCGCCATCCGCACCGCCAGCGCGTGCTTGCACGGCCCGCGTCCACCCCGGTACTTCGCCCACCACAGACAGCTGCAACTGAGCACGCCCGCCTCGTCGCGCACCCGGTGCACATGACCGTCCTCGGCCGTCACCGTCCCGATGGAGCCGTCCAGCGCGACCGCGCCCGCCGCCACCAGCGCCCGCGCCGAACGCAACCGCGGGTTGTGCCGCTCCACGCGCTCGGCGTCGTACGGCAGCTCCCGGTGGAAGTAGGCCGCCTCCGCCGTGTCGTACCCGACCCGCCCCGACGTGCCGAGCCGGACCAGAGCCGCCCGGACGCGCTCGGGCGTGAGGCCCGATGCGGCGGCGAGATCGGCGACGTCGACGCGGGGCTCCCAGGCCAGGAGCACCGCGATCAACTCCGCGTCCTCGGCCGCCTCGTCCGTGGCGAGCGCGTCGAGGACGCCGCCCTCGCCGGAGAAGCCGCGCGAGGCGTCGGGCGACAGCGTCAGCGTCAACCGCATGCCCGGCAGCACCGCCTCCCAGGCGCCGGCGGTCGGGGCGGCGCCGCCGGTGACCGCGGGCCCGTACACCCGCAGGGCCGAGGCATGCCGCAGCACCCGCTGGAGCGCGACCAGCCGCTCCGGGCTGGGCAGGCACACCGCGCCGGGCACCGCGCGCGTGGTCGGCCGCAGCCCCCTGCCCGAGGGGACCACCCACCGCGCACCGACCGAGGCGCCACGCGCCCCACCGCGCGGAAGCGCACGCAGGAACCGCACGGCCTCCGCGGCCGGCAGCTCGGCCCGCAGGTCGAAGCCCGCCGCTATCACCTGCGCCTCCGCGAAGCCCCGCAGCCAGCGGTCCGGGAGCGGCACCTTCTTCTCCACGACCGGGCCGTCCAGCGTGGTCACCGCCAACTCGTCGGGACCGACCCGCAGATGGAGCGGATCGTCCGCGCCGATCCGGGAAAGAGCCTCGCGCAGGGGGTTGTTGACGTCGACGTTCGTCGTGCCGTGCCCCACCTCGTCGCCGTCCAGGCCGGACCCCAGCACGTCCAGGCGGGCGTACACCCCGCAGCAGCCGGAGAAGGACTCGAAGCGCAGCCGGTCGCCGTTGCCCGTCACCACCGGGTCGAGAGAGGCGCGCAGCTGCCGCTGGTAGTACCGCGCGGCCGCCACGTCGGCCACCGCGAGCAGACCCGCGGAAGCCACCTGAGGCGACGTCAGGAAGCCCGCGAAGAACCGCGGATGGTCCTCGACACCCGAGGGCGTCGCACCCCGAGAGGTCTCGAGCCCCAGGCGCTGTCCGTCCGCTGCGGACTCCAGCACGGAGGGTCGGCAATAGGCCACGGCCTGCAAGGATCGCGTCATGGAAAAACCGTAGAGGCGACCACTGACAATCGGCCTGACCTGCGAAAACGCCCAGTGGCAAGGGGTGTTCACGATGCCGGAACGACTGTGCCGCGCACCGGGACGGCACCGGTGCGCGGCACGGTGTCAGACGACGGGCATCACTGACCGACCCGGCCCGGCCGCAGCACCTGCGTGAACAGCACGGTGCCGTCCGATTCGCGCAGGCGCACCGTCAGCTCGCCGCTGTCGCCGTCGATGTCGACCTCGCCGAAGAACTGGTAACCGCCGGCGGGCGAGACGTTCGCGGTCGTCGGCGCCTTGATGAACACACGCTCCGGACCGAAGGTGCCGTCCAGCGTGTTCGCCGGGAACGCGCCCGCGTTGAGCGGACCCGAGACGAACTCCCAGAACGGCTCGAAGTCGGTGAAGGACGCCCTCGACGGCTGGTAGTGCTGGGCGGAGGTGTAGTGCACGTCCGCGGTCAGCCACACCGTGCCGGTGATCCGGCGGTGCTTGATGAACCGCAGCAGCTCGGCGATCTGCAGCTCCCGCCCGAGCGGAGCCCCCGGGTCGCCCTGCGCGACGGCCTCGATGTTCGGCTTGCCGTCACCCGTGTCCGGCACCACCAGACCGAGCGGCATGTCCGAGGCGATGACCTTCCACACCGCCCGGGAGCGGGCCAGTTCACGCTTGAGCCACGCCAGTTGCCCGGCGCCGAGGATGCCCTGCGCGTCGGTGGACTGGCCGCCCGGCGAGTTGGCGTTGCGGTAGGTGCGCATGTCCAGCACGAACACGTCCAGCAGCGGACCGTGGTTGACCACGCGGTACACCCGGCCGTCGGGGCGGCGCAGGGTGGAGATCGGGAAGTACTCCGAGAAGGCCCGCCGGGCTCGGGCGGCGAGGACATCGACGTTCTTCTCGGTGTAGCGGGAGTCGGCGAGGATCTCGCCCGGGTACCAGTTGTTGGTCACCTCGTGGTCGTCCCACTGGATGATCGAGGGCACCTGGGCGTTGAACCGCTTGAGGTTGTCGTCGAGCAGGTTGTAGCGGAAGTTGCCGCGGAACTCGGCGAGCGTCTCGGCGACCTTGGACTTCTCCTCGGTGGTGATGTTCCGCCAGGTGCTGCCGTCCGGCAGGGTGACGGACGCGGAGATCGGTCCGTCGGCGTAGACGTTGTCGCCGCTGCAGAGGAAGAAGTCCGGGTCCAGCGCGGCCATCGCCCTGTAGATCCGGTAGCCGCCGAAGTCCGGGTTGATGCCCCAGCCCTGCCCGGCCAGGTCGCCCGACCACACGAAGCGCACGCCGTCACGCCGCCGCGCGGAGGCCGTACGGAACGTGCCGGTGACCGGCTCGCCGGTGCGGCGCGGGTCGTCCGGGTCGGCGAGCAGCACGCGGTAGTGGATCTGCTCGCCGGACGGCAGCCCGCGCAGCCGGGTGGTGCCGGTGAAGTCGGTGTCCGCGTCGAGCAGCGGGCCGTGCCATCTGCGGGTGTCGCGGAACGACTCCGTGGCGGACGTCTCGACGATCATCCGGGCCGGACGGTCGGACCGCACCCACACGAGTCCCGAGTCGCAGGTCACGTCGCCCGTCTGCACGCCCCAGCCCGCCCTGGGACGCCCCGACCGGGCGAAGGCCGGTGCCGAGCCGAGGGCGGTGGGCAGGGTGAGCGCCGCCGACGCGGCGAGCGAGCCGCGCAGGACGCTGCGGCGGCCCGGGAACGGGCGGTGTGACATGGGGGCCTCCAGGGGCGGGATCCGGCCAGTGTGCACTGCCACAACTACTGGTGCGCCGCAGCGCACACGGAAACCACAAGTGAACAACTGACCGCATCCGCAAGGGAACCGGCGAGCCACGGGGGAGGCGCGCGGACGTTCGCTTCCGGTCACCTCCCGGTCGAGGCGGAGCAGGCTGAGGCGATCCCGGTCAGCGCGGGCGCGCGGCGATCGCCTCTGCCATCAGCCGCACGCCCGCCCTGATCCGTGCGGGCGACAGGTGCGCGTACCCCAGGACGAGCCGTACGCCCTCCTGGCGGCTGTCCCCGGCGCGCGCGTGGGCACGTGCGTGCGTGTAGTCCGTCAGCGCGCGCACCACGACACCGGCCGCGGTCACACGCGTGAGGAACCGCTCCTGGGGCCCGTACCGCTCCGGCAGCGCGGCGATGACGTGCAGCCCCGCGGCGATCCCGGTCACCTCCGCGCCCGGAAAGTGCTCCTCCAGAGCGGCGACCAGGGCGTCCCGACGCTCCCGGTACGCACGCTGACAGCGGCGCAGCTGCCTGTCGTAGTCGCCGCGCTCCAGGAACCGGGCGAACAGCGCCTGATCCAGGGACGGATGACCGAGATCCATGGTCCGCTTGCGCTCGACGACGTCCTCGGCCAGCGACTCCGGTACGAGCAGCCAGCCCAGCCGCAGCCCCGGAGCGAGTGACTTGCTGACCGACCCGGCGTAGGCGACGCGTTCCGGGTCGAGCCCCTGGAGGGCGCCCACGGGGGCGCGGTCGTACCGGAAGTCGCCGTCGTAGTCGTCCTCGAGGACGAACCCGTCGACGGACCGCGCCCAGTCGAGCAGTTCGGCACGGCGCTCGGCGGAGTAGGCGATCCCGGTGGGGAACTGGTGGGCCGGCGTCGTGACGACGGACCGTACGCCCGACTCGTACAGCGGGCCGATGGCGAGCCCTCCGTCGTCCAGCGGCAGCGGCACGGTCGTGGCGCCGGCGGCTGCGTACAGGGCGTCGTGCTGAGGGCTCCCGGGGTCCTCCACGCCGACTTCGGGCATCCCGCGCGCGTGCAGCACGAATCCGAGCAGTGTCGTCGCCTGCGCCACCCCGGAGACGACCACGATGCGCTCCGGGTCGGCGACCACTCCCCGGCGGCGGGCGAGCAGTTCGGCCAGCGCCGTACGCAGCCGGGGCAGTCCGCGCGGGTCGGGATAGCCGAGCTCGTCGTGCGGCATCTCGGCCAGCACCCCGCGCTGCGCCGACACCCACGCGGCACGCGGGAACAGCGAGGTGTCCGGCGTGCCGGGCACGAAGTCGGCCCGGGCGTCGGTGGAGCGCGGGGCGAGGTCACGCGCGCGTGGCCGTGCGGCCCGTACGGCACCGCCCACCCAGGTCCCGGCACCCCGGCCGCTGCGCAGGTAGCCCTCCGCCGTCAGCTGCTCGTACGCCTCGGTGACCAGCCCTCGCGACACGCCGAGGTCGGAGGCGAGATCCCGGCTCGACGGCAGCCGCGTACCCGGCGCGAGCCGCCCCGACCGCACCGCCTCACGCAGCGCCGCCTGCAGCGAACGCCCACGCGCGCGTGCGGGCGCCGACGCGGCCGGCAGGAGCAGCTCCCAGGCGGCGGAGCCCACATGGCTCTGCGGGTCACTCGCGGCGGGCGGCGTGGGCGGCTTGTCGTGTCCGGACGGGCCGTCCCCCGCCGTCCCCCTCCCAGGATTGGTCTCGGATGGCGTCATGAAAGTGGACCTTAATCCGGGCCGCGCCGACTCCTAGCGTCGCTGCCATGAACGCCACCACCACGCGCGGCGCCCTTCTCGCCGCGCTCGCCTGCGTCCTCGTAGGAGTGTCCTTCACCGCCAACAGCCTGCTCGGCGACTACCCGTACGCCGGTGGCCAGTTCCTGCGCTACGCCCTCGCCTGTCTCCT
Source organism: Streptomyces sp. NPDC006385 (assembly GCF_040612485.1). Classification (NCBI taxonomy): domain Bacteria; kingdom Bacillati; phylum Actinomycetota; class Actinomycetes; order Kitasatosporales; family Streptomycetaceae; genus Streptomyces; species Streptomyces sp. NPDC006385. The sequence goes on along the minus strand of NZ_JBEXQG010000065.1, from coordinate 25,660 downwards.
GATCGTCCCCCTGGCAGGGCGGGGTGCCATGGCCAGGCTGCGCGCGCTCGCCGCCCGCCAGTGGGCCCGCCTCGCGCTGCTGGCGGGCGTCGGCATGGTCGGCTTCAACCTGGCCGTGATCGCCGCCGAGCGCACCGCCGAACCGGCGGTTCCCGGTGTCTTCGTCGGCTGCGCGCCCGTGGTCGTGGCCGTCCTCGTCCCCCTGCTGGACGGGCGCCGGCCCCGACGCGTCGTCCTGTACGGGGCGCTGCTCGTGGCTGTCGGCGCCTTCACTGTCCAGGGCTGGGGCCGTACGGACGCCACCGGCATCGCCTTCTCCGCCTGCGCGCTGGCCGGTGAGGTCGGTTTCGCGGTCCTCGCCGTGCCCGTACTGCGCCCCCTGGGCCCGCGGCTGCTGTCCGCCACGGTGTGCGCGATCGCCGCTGTCGAGTCCGCGGCGGCCGGGGTGCTCCTGGAGGGCAGCGCGTGGCTGAGGCGTCCGGACACCACGGAGAGCCTCGCGCTCCTGTGGCAGGCGGTGATCGTGACCGTCGTCGGCTTCGTGTGCTGGTACATGGGCATGCAGCGGATCGGCGCCGAGCGCGCCACGCTCTTCTCCGGCCTCATCCCGGTCGCCGCCGCCTGCACCGCCCCGCTCGTCGGAACCGGCTCCTACGGCGCCGTCCAGGCCCTGGGCAGCGCCCTGGTCGGCACCGGCGTCGCCCTGGGCTCCGGCGCGTTGACGCGCGCCCCGCGCGGATCAGCGGCTGCCGTCGAGGATGACGCGCGCGACCAGGGCCGGGTCGTCGTTCATCGGGCAGTGGCCGCAGCCGGGCAGCCTGACCAGCCGCGCCCGGGGAATGATCTGCTTGGCGCGCACCCCCTGACGGCGCACGAGCAGCCGGTCCCGGGTCCCCCACGCCACGGTGACCGGGATGCCGGGGATGTCGTCGGTGAACTGGACGCTCCGCCCGGCCCGCAGGGTCTGGTCGAACCCCGTGGCACCCGCCAGCGCGAGCGTCTCGGCGACCACGGCCTCGGGTGAGCGTCGGCCCGGGTGGGCGTAGATCGTGCTGGTCAGGACGGTACGGCCGGCCGCCGACCTGGAGAGCTGCTCCACCAGGGGCAGCGGCAGCCGCCGGGAGATGTGCCGCATCGCCAGCAGCACTGCGAAGGCGTAGCGCCGCTCGGCCGCGGACCAGAACCCCGCGGGGGAGAGCGCGGTGACGGACCGCACGAGCTTCTCGCGGCCGAGCTCCAGCGCGATCAGCCCGCCCAGCGAGTTGCCCACCACATGCGGCCGCTCGAGCTCCATGGCCTCGCAGAAGGCGCCGAACACGGCCGTCGTCGTGGTCAGGTCGTAGGCGAGGTCGTCCGGCAGCCCCGGAGACGCCCCGAACCCCGGCAGATCCACGCAGATCACGTCGCGCTCGGCCGCGAGGATCTCCACCACCGGGTCCCAGACCTGCCGGTGGTGACCGATGCCGTGCAGCAGGAGCAGAGGCTCACCGCTGCCCACGCGCGCGTAGTCGACGGTCACGCTCTGCGGGCCGCGGGGAGAGGGGACCTTGAAGGAGACGGTGGCGGACATGGGGTGCTCCTCGTCTGGGGACACGCTGACGGACGGCCGTAGACAGCTTGTCAGCAATTGCTACCGACGGGTAGACCCCGAGCGCGGCCTGCCTCGGGCGAACGCCCAGGCCCCAACATGCCCTGGTCGCCCAGGGTTTGGGCGACACGTGCCCGAGGTCGCCGATTTCGCCTGGACACGGCCGGACGCGTCGGCTGGGATGGTGCGGTGACCACCGACACCGAGACCGACGTCTTCGAAGACCACCGCCCCGTCCTCCTGGGAGTCGCCTACCGCATGCTCGGCCGCGTCGCCGACGCGGAGGACGTGGTGCAGGAGGCGTGGCTGCGCTGGTCCGGCGCCGACCGGTCCGTCGTGCGCGAACCGCGCGCCTACCTGGTGCGCGTCACCACCCGCCTCGCCATCGACCGGCTGCGCCAGATCAAGGCGCGGGGCGAGTCCTACGTAGGCCCCTGGCTGCCGGAGCCGTACGTCACCGACTTCGGGGACACCGTCCCGGACACCGCGGAGCGGGCCGTGCTCGCCGACTCCGTCTCACTCGCCGTCCTCGTCGTCCTGGAATCGCTCTCGCCGCTGGAACGCGCGGTGTTCGTCCTCAGGGAGGCCTTCGGCTACCCGTACGCGGACATCGCCGCCATGCTCGACCGCGGCGAGGCGGCGGTGCGCCAGCTCGCCGGACGGGCCCGCAAGCACGTCGACGAGCGGCGGCCCCGCTACGAGGTCGACCCCACCCAGCGCCGTGACCTCACCGAGCGGTTCCTGGCCGCGGCCGCGGAGGGTGACATCGAGGGGCTCATGGCGCTCCTGGCCCCCGACGTCCGCCTCGTCGGCGACAGCGGCGGCAAGGCCAAGGCGCCGGTGCGGGTCCTGGAGACGGCCGACAAGGTGGGTCGCTTCCTCATCGGCACCGCCCGCAAGAGCCTCGCCGACGTGTCGTTCCGGTTCCTGGAGGTCAACGGCGGCCCGGCGTTGCTCGTGCTCGCCGGCGACAAGCCCGACTCCGTCTTCCAGCTGGACGTCCTGGACGGCCGCATCCAGGCGGTCTACATCATGCGCAACCCCGACAAACTCCGGTCACTGGCAACGGCGTAGATTCCGCCGCCGCGCGACGCTCGTGGCGGCTCCGCGCCGCTCCCGTGAACGTTCCCGGCGATTGGTATTGACCAAGGATGAGGGCCGCCTTATGGTCGCAGAGAAGTGCAACAACCTTTAATAAACAAGGGCGCTAAAAGGCCTCCGGGCCACGGCGATTGCGGAGGACAGGGTGGGGACTACGCAGCTGGAACCGGTGCCGGAACCGAAGTACTGGCACCTGAGGACCGTGCTCAGCGAGGCACTGGACTCCGAGTTCACCGTGGGCGAGATCCTGCCCAACGAGCGCGACCTCGCGGCCCGCTTCGGCGTCGCCCGGGCCACGCTCCGCCAGGCACTGGAACAGCTCGAACTGGAAGGCAGGCTCCAGCGCCGCCGCGGTGTCGGTACGACCGTCGCGCCCCCGCGCGTGGGCGTGTCCGTCGGCACCGAACAGCACGCCTGGCCGGGCGCGACCGACGACGTCTGGCGGCCTGCGGACTGCACACAGGGCGTCGCGCCCGCGTCCGTCGCCGACGCCCTGGAGTGCGGCCGGGACGAGCCCGTGCACATCGTGCGCCGCTCCCGCGTGACGCACGGCCAGCCCGTCGCCGCCGAGCTGCTCTACGTCCCGCAGCCGTCGGTGCCCGACCTCTCGGCCATCGACGCGCCCTCCGGAGCGGCACGCGCGCGTGCCGTGCTGCGCGAGCTGCAGCGTCTGGAACTGGCGGGTCAGGAGAGCGCCGTCGAGCTGGGTTCGGCCCGCGCGGACGACGCCAAGGAGCTGGACCGGCTCCCGGGGGCGCCCGTCCTCGTCGTCACCACCCGCTACCTCGCCGAGGGGCGCACGGCCGCGCTCTCCGTGGCCACGTACCGGGCGGACACCTGCCGGCTGACGTTCGGCGACTCCGGCCGCGTGGAGATCCACCAGGACCCGGAGCGCCGGGCGTCCTGACCGCCGTACCGACACGACCCCGCGCCCCGGATCCGCTCCGGGGCGCGGTGGGTTCGCCGGCACCGTCAGCGCCGCGCGGTCACCGTCCCCTCCACCGCGAACAACTGCTCCTCCACATGGTCGAGTGCGAGCCGCAGCGCGCCCATCGCCACCGCCGCCTCGCCGAGAAGGGACAGGGCGACCTTCGGCGGCCGCAGGCAGTAGCGGGCGAGTTCGCGCCGCAGCGGCTCCAGCACGCCGTCCAGACCGGACGCCCACCCGCCGACGACGACCAGCTCTGGGTCGAGGGCGAGGACGAGGGCGGCCACGTCGTGGACGAGGCGCCGGATGAAGCGGTCGACGGCCGCGCGGGCCTGCTCGTTGCCCTCGCGTGCCTGGGCGAAGACCTTGGCGACGGCGTGTTCGTCGAGGGGGCGCAACGGCTCGTCCGTGGTGGACAGCAGGGCCTCCGGGGTCGCCTCGCGGCCCAGCAGATGCAACGCGCCGATCTCACCGGCCGCCCCGCCGAACCCCCGGTGCAGCTGCCCGCCGATCAGCGAACCGGCGCCCGGGCTCAGCCCGGCCAGCACGAACACCACGTCGTCGGACTCGGTGGCCGCGCCCTTCCAGTGCTCGGCGACCGCCGCCGCGTTGGCGTCGTTCTCGACGAGCACCGGGCACTTGAAGGACCGGCTCAGCCGCTCGCCCAGCCGCAACCCCGTCCACTCGGGCAGCGCGGCGCCCAGCCGCACGGTGCCGTCCGCGTCGACGATGCCCGGCGTCGCGACCCCCACGGCCCGCAGCGAGCCGCGTGCGACACCGGCCCGGCGCAGTAGTTCGGCGACGGCCGTACGCAGCCGTTCGAGCCGCTCGTCGGCCGGAGCCGTCTCGTCGACGTCCTTGGCGATGGTGCCGAGCACCCGTCCGTCCAGGTCGGCGAGGAGCGCGGCGACCCGGTGCGAGCCGATGTCCAGGCCCAGCAGATGCCCCGCCTCGGCCCGGAACCGGAACCGCCGCGCGGGGCGCCCCTGCCGCCGGACGACGCTCTCGTCGGCCGCCTTCTCGACGACGTAACCCGCCTCGATGAGCCCCTCGACGACGCCCTCGACGGTGGGCCGGGACAGCCCGGTCACCCGGGTGATCTCCGTCAGCGTCGCGGCGTCCGTGGCACGCAGCGCGTGCAGCACCACCGCGGAGTTGATCCTTCGCAGCAGCGAGGGATCCCCGCCGGTCAGCCGCGCCAACGTCCGTCCTCCCAGCTCGTGCGCATGTGGGCCGGATGGTACTCGCCGCGGCGGACCCCGGCGAGTGCGGGGCACGCACCGCCCACCGCGCGGGGCTCACCCCGGGGCCACGAATCCCGACTCGTACGCCGTGATCACCGCCTGCGTGCGGTCCCGGGCCCCCAGCTTCGCCAGGACGGCACTCACATGCGACTTCACCGTCTCCGTCCCGACGACGAGCCGGGCGGCGATCTCCGCGTTCGACAGGCCGCGCGCCATCAGCCGCAGCACCTCCGCCTCCCGCTCGGTCAGCCGGGCCCGCTCCAGCAGGGCGCGCGCCGCCCGGTTGCCGCCGTCCTCGCCGTACTGGGCGGCCAGTTGCCGCACCGAGGCCGGGAACAGCAGCGACTCGCCCTCGGCGACCAGCCGGACCGCGTGCACGATCTCGGCCGGCCGGGCGCGCTTCAGCAGGAACCCGTCGGCACCGGCCCGCAGCGCCTCGTACACGTACTCGTCGTTCTCGAAGGTGGTGACGACGACGATCTTCGGCGGCTCGTCGACCGTACGCAGCACCGCGCGCGTGGCCTCGATCCCGTCCAGCAGCGGCATACGCACGTCCATGGCGACGACGTCGGGCCGAAGCCGCCGAACCAGCGGAATCACCGCCGCCCCGTCGGCCGCCTCCCCGACCACCTCGATGTCCGGCTGCGCTTCCAGCACGGCCCGCAGACCCGCGCGTACGAGGGGTTCGTCGTCTACGAGGAGAACGGTCACCGGCATCCGGCCAGCGTAGATCACCTCAGCGGCAGCTCCACATGTACCTGCCAGTCGCCGTCGTCGGGGCCGGTCCGCGCGCTACCGCCCAGCAAGGCGGCGCGCTCGCGTATGCCGCGCAGACCACTTCCCCGGCCGGGCCCAGGTATGTCGGAGTCGAGCGGGTTGCGGACCTCCAGGTCGAGCCTGCCGTCGACCACCGCCATACGGACGCGGACGGCGACCGAACCGGCGTGCCGCAGCACGTTGGTCAGCGACTCCTGGAGGATGCGGTAGCCCTCGCGGGAGACCGGGCCGGGGATCGTCTCCAGCGGGCCGGACACCTCCGCGTCGACCTTCGCCCCGGAGGCGCGGGCGGACTCCAGCAGGCGGTCGGCGTCCGCGAGCGTCGGCCGGCCGCTCACCGGTCGTTCCGACTCGCGCAGGATGCCGAGCACGCGCTCCAGGTCGTCCAGCGCGGCCCGTCCGGTCTCCTCGATCGCTGCCAACGCGCGGTCGGTGAAGGCGGGGTCGCCCGCCGCCCGGGCGGCGCCCGCCTGCACCACGGCGACGGTCAGCGCATGGCCGATGGAGTCGTGCAGCTCGCGGGCGATGCGCGTGCGCTCCAGGAGCTGCTCGGTGCGCTCCTCCAGAGCGGCCAGGCGCTCGGCCGGGGACGGGCCGAGCAATCGGCGGGCGAGCGCGGTGACCAGCTCTCCGAGGCCGACCACACCGGCGTACAACGCGATGAGGGGGACAGGCGCGAGGAGAGCGTACGACCAGTGCGGACGCGCGATCCGCAGGATCGGCTCGTCGAGCTGCGGGTGCCCGAGGGCAGCCGAGACGAACATGACCGAAAAGACCGGCAGCCAGACGGTCATGAACCCGGCGACCCAGCCGAGAAGCATGCGGACTTCCAGCCAGAGCACGGTGCGAAACCGGTCCGCCCAGGTCGCCGAAGGCGCCGCCGAAATCCCGGAGTCCGGTTCGCCGGGCGTCAACAGCAGCCGCGCCTGGACGCCTTCGCCCAGACGCACGGCCGGGATCAGCCCCACCGGGATCAGCAGCAGCGCGGGCACCCACGGAATCGACGGGTCGATGAACATCCACACGCTGACGACGAGCATCGGCACCCACAGGTGCAGCAAGCGCGTGTACGTCGTCCCCCGAAGCAGCGGGCGCAGAAGGCGGGCCATTTCGTCATCGTGCCAGTCACCACTGACAGCGAACCTCCCCCGCTCGGGGGAGACGATCACCACCGGTGGGGGAGGCCCCGAACCCGTGCCGGCGGCCAGGCTGCTCCCATGACCAGCATCGACGTCCACGACCTGACCAAGGAGTACGGCACCCGGCGCGCGGTGGACCACCTCACCTTCAGCGTTCGCCCCGGCCGCGTCACCGGCTTCCTCGGCCCCAACGGCGCCGGAAAGTCCACCACCATGCGCCTCGTGCTCGGCCTCGACCGGCCGACCGCGGGAACCGCCACCATCGGAGGCCGCGCCTACGCGTCCCTGAGTGAACCCCTGCGCCACGTGGGCGCGTTGCTCGACGCCCATGCCGCGCACGGCTCCCGCACCGCCCGCGACCATCTGCGTGTCCTGGCCGCGAGCAACCGCATCCCGAACCGGCGCGTCGACGAGGTGCTGGAGGAGACCGGGCTGGCGTCGGTGGCGCGGCGCCGGGTGAAGACCTACTCCCTGGGCATGCGTCAGCGGCTCGGCATCGCCGCCGCTCTCCTCGGTGAGCCCGAGGTGGTCCTGCTGGACGAGCCCTCCAACGGTCTCGACCCCGAAGGCATCGTCTGGATCCGGGAGTTGATGCGCCGCCTGGCGGGGGAGGGGCGTACGGTCCTGGTCTCCAGCCATCTCATGAACGAGACCGCCTCCTTCGCCGACCACCTCGTCGTCCTCGGCCGGGGACGCATGCTGGCCGACACCCCGATGCGGGAGTTCATCCACGCGCGCGTGCGGCCGAGCGTGCGGATCCGGACGACGGACGCCACCGCACTCAAGACCGCCCTCGCCCGGCACGGTCACGACGCCGTCGAGCACCTGGCCGGGCACTGGACGGTGCACGACGCGCGCGTGGACGACATCGGCCGCATCGCCTCGGAGGCCCGCGTGCCGCTCCTCGAACTCGCGGCCGACGAGGGCACGTTGGAGCAGGCCTACTTCGACCTGACCGCGACCGAGGCCGAGTTCACCGCCCAGCACCAGGAGACCTGACCATGGCATTCGCACCCGTACTCCACACGGAGTGGCTCAAGATCCGCACGCTCCGCTCGCTGCCGGGAGCGCTGCTGGCACTGCTCGCGGTGACCACCGGCTTCTCCGCGGTGGCAGGCGCCTCCACCACCTCTGGCCCGGAGTTCGACCCTCTCTTCATCGCACTGTCCGGAATCCTGCCCGGCCAGATCGCGGCCATCTCGTTCGGTGCGATGGCCATGTCGGCCGAGTACCACGGGGGCGCGCTGCGGGTGTCGCTCGCCGCGGTGCCGCAGCGCGGACGGTGGTTCGCCGCCAAGATGACGGCCATCGCCGTGCCGGTCCTGCTGGTCGGACTGGTGTCCGCCTTCGCCGCCCTCGTCGTGGCGCGGGCGGCGATGGGAGGCGCGGCGAGTGGGCTCACCGCGGCCGAGCAGGTGCGCGGGGTCGTGGGCTGCGGGATCTACGTCATGTCGATGGCTCTCTTCGCGGCGGGCCTCACCGCTCTGCTGCGCAGCGGCGTGGCCACGCTCTCCCTCCTGATCCCGCTCGTCCTCGTGGTGTCGTTCGTCATCGGCGACGCCGCGGGCACCGTCGCGGACTTCCTGCCCGACAAGGCCGGCCAGATCGTCATGTACCAGACGTACGACGGCACTCTCGGGCCGTGGTCGGGACTGACGGTGACCGCCCTGTGGACGGTGGCGGCGTTGCTGGCGGGGGGATGGAGCGTGGGGCGCAGGGACGCCTGACGGCACGCCAATTGTCAGTGGGCCCGGGTTTACTGGACCACATGAACATCGCACGGCACCTCGCCCTCATCGACGAGCTGTGCTTCCGTCCCTTTCCGGCGGAGCACGGCCCGTCGGACGTCGGCGACGGCGGGCCCGGCTACCACGTCGTGGTGCTGGAGAGAAGCCAGGGCGACTGTGGGACGCGGGCCGCGACGGTGGAGCAGTACGAGAAGTACCGGGACGCCTTGTACGAGGTGCTCGCCTCCCGCTGGGGGGACACGGATCCGTTCGGCCTGCAGGGTGTTCTGCTGCGCACCGCCCTGGAGGAGATACCCGAGCCTTGGGCCTCGCTCAGCGCACGCGCTCGTGTCGCCCACCTCTGGGAAGCGGAGGGCACGGGGCGTTGGGTGGTGGTGGCCGTCGCCGACCAGGACGGGGCCGACGACGTCCAGCTCCTCGCGGTGGTCACGGACGTGGACCCACCGTGACCGTCAGGCTTCCGCCGCCCTCCGCAGCCGTGCGAACTCCTCCGCCATCGTCTGCGCCGTCCAGTGCGCGTTCAGCCCGCTCGGATTGGGCAGCACCCACACGCGCGTGTCCCCGATCACCCGCTCCTGCGGACCCACCTGGGCCCTGCGGTCGTCGAACGCCGCCCGATACGCGGTGACCCCCACGACCGCGAGCCAACGCGGCCGCAGTCGCGCCACCTTCGTCGCCAGCAGCCGCCCGCCCTCGCGGTACTCCTCGGCGCCCAGCTCGTCGGCCCGCGCCGTCGCCCGCGCGACGACGTTGGTGATGCCCAGCCCGTAGGACGGCAACTCCCCTTGCTCGGACGGCTTCAGGAGCCTCGGCGTGAAGCCCGACAGGTGCAGCACCGGCCAGAAGCGGTTGCCGGGCCGAGCGAAGTGATGGCCTGTCGCGGCCGTCATCAGACCGGGGTTGATGCCGCAGAACAGCACCCGAAGGCCGTCCGCGACCACGTCCGGGACGAGTCGGTCGCGGGCGGCCTCCAGCTCCGTCTGAGTGAAGCGCGTCATTGGGAAGTGCCGGTCGATCGGGAAGTGCCGGTCATCGGGAAGTGCGGATCATCGGGATGTGCGCGTCATTTCGTGCCGGGCGTCAGAGGATCGCCCCGGGCGTGTAGCCCGCGGCCTCCGGACGCTGCTTCACGATCTCCTCGATACGGCCCACGACGACGCCGACCTGATCGGCGGCGGCCCCCGTGAAGGAGAGCTTGTCGGCCATCAGCGCGTCCAGCCCGTCGCGGTCGAGCGGGATGCGCTCGTCGGCGGCCAGCTTGTCCAGCAGCTCGTTGCGCTCGGCGCCCCGCTCGCGCATCGCGAGGGCCGAGGCGACGGCGTTCTCCTTGATCGCCTCGTGCGCGACCTCCCGGCCCACACCCGCGCGCACCGCGCCCATCAGCACCTTCGTGGTGGCCAGGAACGGCAGGTAGCGGTCCAGCTCCCGTGCCACGACCGCCGGGAAGGCACCGAACTCGTCGAGCACCGTCAGGAACGTCTCCAGCAGGCCGTCCAGCGCGAAGAACGCGTCCGGCAGCGCGACCCGGCGCACCACGGAGCAGGACACGTCGCCCTCGTTCCACTGGTCGCCCGCAAGCTCGCCGGTCATCGAGGCGTAGCCGCGAAGGATCACCATCAGGCCGTTCACGCGCTCGCACGACCGCGTGTTCATCTTGTGCGGCATCGCGGACGAGCCGACCTGGCCCGGCTTGAAGCCCTCGGTCACCAGCTCGTGCCCGGCCATCAGCCGGATCGTCTTCGCCAGCGACGACGGCGCCGCCGCCAGCTGCACCAGCGCGGTCACCACCTCGTAGTCCAGCGAGCGAGGGTAGACCTGGCCGACCGAGGTGAACGCCTGCGCGAAGCCCAGGTGCCCGGCGATCCGGCCCTCCAGCTCCGCCAGCTTCGCCGCGTCCCCGCCGAGCAGGTCCAGCATGTCCTGCGCCGTGCCCACCGGGCCCTTGATGCCGCGCAGCGGGTAGCGGCCGAGCAGCTCCTCCACGCGGCCGTACGCCACGAGCAGCTCGTCGGCCGCGGTCGCGAAGCGCTTGCCCAGGGTCGTGGCCTGCGCGGCGACGTTGTGCGAGCGGCCGGCCATGACCAGCTCGCCGTACTCACCGGCCAGCTTGCCCAGGCGGGCGAGCACGGCCACCGTACGGTCGCGCATGAGCTCCAGGGAGAGGCGGATCTGGAGCTGCTCGACGTTCTCCGTGAGGTCGCGGGAGGTCATGCCCTTGTGCACGTGCTCGTGCCCGGCGAGGTCGTTGAACTCCTCGATCCGCGCCTTCACGTCGTGCCGCGTGACCTTCTCGCGCTCGGCGATGGAGGCCAGGTCGACGGTGTCGAGGACGCGCTCGTAGTCGGCGATCGCCTCGTCCGGCACCTCGATGCCGAGGTCCTTCTGGGCCCGCAGCACGGCGAGCCAGAGCTGACGCTCCAGCTTCACCTTCTGCTCGGGGGACCAGAGCGTGGCGAGCTCGGTGGAGGCGTAGCGTCCGGCGAGGACGTTCGGGATGCGGGGCTTGGCGGGCGCAGAAGTCACGTGTACGGAGTTTACCCGGCGGCCGGCGGGGCCCAGCGCCCCGCCGTCGGAGCGAGGCCGTCGGCCGAATGCGGGCGATCGAGTGAATTCCCTGGCCGTAGACGCGTCCTGGGTCCCTGGGCCCTCTATTTCTCGTTCATAGTCACCAGGTCGTGGTGAGTGTGAACGTGCGACATCACGACTCCTGCGATGACCTGCGAATCCCAGCAATCGACGAGACCGCGTCAATGAAACGACGTCGGCTTCCCCACTCCGCCTGAGAGAAAGACGACGAGAATGCGACAGGCCCTGACCAAGGGATTGATTGTGGCCGCTGCCGCGACAAGCGCCCTGTCTCTATGCGGGCCTTGGGCGTCCGCTGCCCCACGCGTGCAGGGGACCATGGTGAACTCCGCCGCTGTGATGTCGGGCCGTTCGGACCTATGGGAGCCGGACGGGCTGCACGAGCAGATGGATGACACATTCGGCAGGATGGATGAAAAATTCGGCGAGATGCGCGAAAGATTCCAAGAGCTGGATGACCGGCTCAACGGAATGAATCCAGGGCCGTCCACGTCCGAGAACGTCACCTCCTCATCCGGCAGCTCCGGCTACAGCTCCGAGAAGCCGAGCCACCACGGTTACGGCACCGAGAAGCCGAAGGAAAACGGCTACGGCACCGAGAAGCCCAAGGAGAACGGCTACGGTTCCGAGAAGCCGAGCCACCACGGTTACGGCAACGAGAAGCCGAAGAAGGACGACGGCTACGGGTCCGAGGAGCCGAGCGGCTACGGCTACGGGTCCGAGGAGTCGAGCGGCTACGGCTACGGGTCCGAGGAGCCGAGCGGCTACGGGTATGGCTCCGAGGAGTCGAGCGGCTACGGCTACGAGGAGGAGGACTACGGCTACGGCTACGGCTACGAGCGCCCGCACAAGCCGGAAAAGCCGAAGCCGGAAAAGCCCCACAAGCCACAGCCTCCGCAGAAGCACCGGCCGACGCCTCCCCCGGCCAAGACGCCGCCCGCCAAGCCGCATCACCCCAAGATGCCCGAGACCGGCGCCGAAAGCGTCATCGGAGGCGTTGCCGCGAGTGGCGCGCTTCTGGTCGCCGGAATTTTCCTGTACCGGCGAAGCCGGGCCGCGGCCCGTCAGTAGCGCACCTCAGTGACAGCGCCCGGCGCCCCACCAGGCACCGGGCGCTGTCCCGCTCAGCGGCCCTACGCCATCGGTCCCTCGTACGGCCGCAGCTCGGGCCGCTTCGGTGGGAGCCCGTCCCCGGAGGACCGCCCCGTCAGCCGCCGCGCGATCCACGGCAGCAGATGCCGGCGCGCGAACCGCACGTCCGCGACCCGCCGCGTGACCCACCCCGGCGGCAGCGTGGCCGGCAGCGGCGTGCGCCACTCGGTGTCCTCGGGGTCGTAGCCGAGCGCCTGCCACACGGCCTCCGCGACCCGGCGATGCCCCTCGGCCGTCAGATGCAGCCGGTCCACGTCCCACAGGCGCGGGTCGCCGAGCGACGGAGCCCCGTACAGGTCGACGACGATCGCGCCGTGCCGCTCGGCCAGCTCGTCGACGCAGGCGAACAACTCCTCCATGCGCGGCCGGAACCGTTCGAGGACCGGCCCCTGCCGCCCCGGGCTGCGCATCAGCACCAGCTGCTTGCACGCCGGAGCGAGCGTGTCCACGGCCTCCTCCAGGAGCCCGCGCACCCGCCCCATGTCGCACTTGGGCCGCAGGGTGTCGTTGAGCCCGCCGACCAGCGTGATCACATCGGCGCCCATCGCGGCCGCCACGTCGACCTGCTCCTCGACGATCTGCCCGATCAGCTTCCCGCGCACGGCGAGGTTGGCGTACCGGAATCCGGGCGTGTGAGCGGCCATCCGGCCGGCGAGGAGATCGGCCCAGCCCCGGTAGGAGCCGTCCGGGAGCAGGTCCGACATGCCCTCGGTGAAGGAGTCGCCGACCGCGACCAGGCTGGTGTGAGTGGGGTTCGTCCGCATGGCGTCAGCGATGGTATCCCGGGTTCCATACCCAGCGGTCGGTAGGCCCGGACGCCGCCCGCCCCCGGGCGCCGCCCGCCCCCGAGCCCTCGCACGAAGGGCCTCAGGTCCGCTGCCCGAACAGCTCCCGCAGCACGTCCTCCATGGTCACCAGCCCGGCCAGCCGCCCGTCGCGGCCCAGCACCGCCGCCAGGTGCGTACGGCTGCCGCGCATCGCGGTGAGCACGTCGTCCAGCGGTGTGCTCTCCCGCACGCGCGCGATGGGCCGCATGTCCCGCACCTGGAACGGCACGTCCCGCGGGGAGGCGTCCAGCGCGTCCTTCACATGCAGGTAGCCGACGATGCGGCGCCCCGCGTCGACGACCGGGAAACGGGAGAAGCCCGACTCCGCCGACAGCCACTCCAGCTCCTCCGGCGTGACGCCCACGCGCGCGTGCACGACGCCTTCCAGCGGGAGCACCACGTCACGCACCGGCCTGCGGCCCAGTTCCAGGGCGTCGTGCAACCGCTCCCGGGCACGCTCGTCGATGAGTCCGGCCTCGCCGGAGTCGCGCACCAGCCGGGCCAGTTCCGCGTCCGAGAAGGTCGCGGTGACCTCGTCCTTGGTCTCCACGCGCAGCAGCTTCAGCAGCGCGTTGGCGAAGGCGTTGACCGTGAAGATCACCGGCCGCAGCGCCCGGGACACCGCGACCAGGGGCGGGCCGAGCAGCAGGGCGCTGCGCACCGGCTCGGCCAGCGCGACGTTCTTCGGCACCATCTCGCCGAGCAGCATGTGCAGATACGTGGCCAGCGTCAGCGCGATCACGAAGGAGACCGCGTGCCCGGCGCCCTTCGACACGCCGATCGCGTGGAACACCGGCTCCAGCAGGTGCGCGATCGCGGGTTCCGCCACCACACCGAGCACCAGCGTGCACAGCGTGATGCCGAGCTGCGCGGCCGCCATCAGCGCGGACACGTGCCGCAGACCCCACAGCACGCTCTTGGCACGCCGGTCGCCCTGGTCGGCGTACGGCTCGATCTGCGAGCGCCGCACCGAGATCAGCGCGAACTCGGCGCCCACGAAGAAGGCGTTGACGACCAGGGTCAGGAAGCCGATGAACAGTTGTACGGCGGTCATCGCCCCTCCTCCGCCTCGTGGCCCGGCGCCTCGTCGAGCGGCGCGTGCAGCAGCACCCGGGCGGCTCTGCGGCCGGTGGCGTCCACCACGTCGAGGCGCCAGCCGGCGACCTCGACGCGGTCACCGACGGCGGGGATGCGGCCGAGCCGGGTCGCGACGAGCCCGGCCAGGGTCTCGTACGGCCCCTCCGGCGCCCTCAGCCCGAAGCGGGCGACCTGGTCGACGCGCGCCGAACCGTCGGCCGAGTACAGCGTCCGGCCCTCGTCGTCGCTGCCCGCCGGGGCGATGTCGGGCGTCTCGTGCGGGTCGTGCTCGTCGCGGACCTCGCCGACGACCTCCTCGACGATGTCCTCCAGCGTGGCCACGCCCGCCGTGCCGCCGTACTCGTCGATGACCACCGCCATGGTGCGCTTGCCGGACAGCCGGTCCAGGAGCCGGTCGACGGTCAGCGTCTCGGGGACGAGGAGCGGTTCGCGCATCAGCTCGGCGACGGAGACACGAGGGCGGCGCTCCGCGGGCAGCGCCAGGATGTCCTTGATGTGCGCGGTGCCCACGACCGAGTCGAGGCTGCCGCGGTAGACCGGGAACCGGGACAGCCCGGTCGCCCGCGTCGCGTTCGCCACGTCCTCGCAGGTCGCCTGGGCCTCCAGGGCGATGACCTGGACGCGGGGGGTCATCACGTTCTCCGCGGTCAGATCGGCCAGGTTCAGCGTCCGTACGAAAAGCTCGGCGGTGTCCGCCTCCAGGGCGCCCTCCCGGGCGGAGTGCCGGGCGAGGGCGGCCAGCTCCTGGGGGCCGCGCGCGGCGGCCAGCTCCTCGGTGGGTTCCACGCCCAGGCGACGCACCACGCGGTTCGCCATGTTGTTCAGGTGCGTGATGAAGGGGCGGAAGATCGCGCTGAACCAGCGCTGGGCGTTCCCGACGCGCTTGGCCACGGCCAGTGGCGAGGAGATCGCCCAGTTCTTCGGGACGAGCTCGCCGACCACCATCAGCACGACGGTCGACAGGGCCGTACCGATCACCAGAGCGATCGAGCCGGCCGTCGAGCGCGAGATGCCGAGCGACTCCAGCGGGCCCGCGATCAGCCGGGCGATCGACGGTTCGGCGAGCATGCCGACGACCAGGTTGGTGACCGTGATGCCGAGCTGTGCGCCGGAGAGCTGGAACGTCAGATTCCGTACGGCCTTCCTGGCACCCGCAGCGCCCCGCTCGCCGCGCTCCACGGCCCGCTCCAGCTCGCTGCGCTCGACCGTGGTCAGCGAGAACTCGGCCGCGACGAAGGCGCCGCAGGCGAGCGACAGCAGGATCGCCACCAGAAGGAGGAGCACTTCGGTCATCGGGACACCTCCGTCCCATCGTCGGACAGGGCGGGGAGGATCGCGCGATGTCGGGTACCGGGAGGCTCGCCCATGGGCGGACGCTCACACCTTTCATGGGGGACCGGAGTGATCCCTCATCGGGGGACCGAAGCGTCCCCCGGCAGTAAAGGGCGGGTAAATTGTGTCAGTCGGTGAGGTGCTTCACCCACCGACGCCAGTGTTCCTCGGGCGTGTACCCGGCTGCGCGCCAGGCATGATGCGCGGTCTCGTTGCGCTTGAGCACCATCGCGTCACCGCGGCGGCCACCGAGGCGTACGAACCTCTCCTCGGCGGCGGCCAGCAGTGCCGAGCCGATGCCCCGGCGGCGGCGCTGCGGATGCACCGCCAGCCGGTACAGATGACAGCGCCAGCCGTCGAAGCCCGCGATCACGGTCCCGACCAGCTCGCCCTCCAGCTCCGCCAGGATCAGTGCCTCGGGATCGCGGGCGACCAGCCGCTCCACGCCGTCCCGGTCGTCGCTGATGCTCGTGCCCTCGGCGGCCGTCTTCCAGAAGGCCAGCACGGTGTCGAGGTCGTCGGCCGTAGCGGCCCGTATCCGCAGATCAGTCATGGCCCCGATCCCACCACGGGCGGCGGGACGGGAGGCGGAATTCCGGTATTCGGACACCTACTTGCCGCGCAGCCGCGCCAGCACCGGGGCGAACGCCTCCATGCTCGGTTCGAGGACGGTCAGATAGGTGAACCCGTACCGCTCGCGCTGTGCCAGCACCTGGGCGGTCATCTCCGCCACGGTCCCGATCAGACCGATGGGCAGCTCCAGGACCTGCTCGGGAGTGAGGTACGGGACCCGTTCCATCAGGGGCCGCACGGCCGCCTCGCGGTCGTCGGTGTCGAGCACGAACTGGATGAGCAGGTTCAGCTCCGCCGGCTCCTCGCGGCCTGCCGCCAGCTCGCGGTACAGCGCGACCCGCTCCTCCAGTTCTCCCGCGAGCATCACCTCCAGCTGTCCCGTCGAGCTTCCTCGAACCGAGCGGGCGCCGGTGAAGGCCGCGATGTCGGCGTGCTCGGCGGTGAGGCGCAGCACGCGGTCGCCGTTGCCGCCGACGAGCAGCGGCACACGGGACCGCCCCCGCACCGGCTGCGGCATGGGGGCCTCCCCGGCCTCTGTGGCCTCTCCGGTCTTCCCGGCCTTCCCGGCATCTCCGCCCGGGCGCAGCCGGGAATGGGGGAAGTCCGCGGCGTCGAGCAACCGGTACAGCTCCTCGATCGTGTGCCGCAGGTGGTCCACGCGCTCACCGGGGGAGAGCCACGGCAGCCCCGCCGAGTCGTGCTCCGCCTTCACATAGCCGGTGCCGAGGCCGAGTTCGAGTCGCCCGTCCGTCAGGGCGTCGGTCGTCGCCACCTCGCGGGCGAGCAGGGCCGGGTTCCAGAAGCCCGCGTTCAGCACGAACGTGCCCAGCCGGGGCCGCTCGGTCGCCTCGGCCGCCGCGACCAGGGCCGGGAACGGCGCGGGCATGCCCAGATGGTCGGGGACCAGGATCACGTCGTAGCCGAGTTCCTCGGCCCGGCGGCACTTGGCCCGCCACTCGTCTGCCGGGGCGGGGGTCATGAGATTGACGCCGAAGCGGAACGGGCGCGGAGTCACCGGACGCGACACGAACTCTCCTCACCTGCATGGGACTTGAGTACCTGCCGCGATTCCATCACTCGTGCGCGATGGCCGCCAGCACATTCATGCGCGATGCACGCAACGCCGGCAGCAGCGCCGCCACGACGCCCACGACCGCCGAGCCGATCACCACCGCGACGATCGTGCCCCAGGGGATCGCCAGCGCCGTCATGCCCTGCAGCGCCAGCACCTGCTGGGTGCACACACCCCACACCAGCCCCAGCGCGAGCCCCAGCACCGCGCCGAACACGGCGATCACCACCGACTCCAGCCGGATCATCCGGCGCAGCTGCCGCCGGGCGAGCCCGATGGCCCTGAGCAGCCCGATCTCCCGGGTGCGCTCGACGACCGAGAGGGCGAGGGTGTTGACCACGCCGAGCACCGCGATGATGATCGCGAGCCCGAGCAGCGCGTACACGAGGTACAGCAGCACGGCGATCTGGTCGTGCACCAGTTCCTTGTAGTCGGCGATGTCCCTCACCTGCACCTGCGGATACGGGTCGAGCGTCGCCTCCAGACCGGCCCGCAGGTCGTCCGCGCCGGTGCCCGAGGCGGCGTTGACGTACACGGCCGCGTCCTGCCCGCCCGGCGCGTACCTCTCCAGCGTGGCCAGGCCGAAGTAGATCCCGCCCTGCGTGCCGAACCCCTCGGCGGACTCCTGGTCGGTCAGGGCGCCCACGGTCAGTTCGGCCCGGCGCTCGCCCTGGAACTGGACGGGGACCGTGTCGCCGACGCGCACGCCGTGGTCCTCGGCGAAGTCCTTGTCCATGGCGAGGCGCCCGTCCGCGAGCGCGGCCGCGGTGTCCCCTTGCGCGTAGGTGATGTTGGCGACCTCGTCGAGCTCGGGTTCGTAACCCGCGGCGGTCGTCTGCACACGGTCGCCGTCGGGGAGACGCAGCGCGATCGTCGTGAACTGCGAGCGCACGAGGAGCCCCACGCCCTCGGTGTCGCGGATCTTCTCGGTGATCTCTCGTGGGAAGGGCACGAAGTTGCTGTTCTGCACGACGAAGTCGGCGCCCAGCGTCTTGTCGATCTGCTGGTCGAACGACTTGGTCATCGAGGCGCTCGCCACCGACATCCCGCCGACCAGCGCGAGCCCCACCATCAGGGCGGCGGCGGTGGCCCCGGTACGGCGCGGATTGCGCAGGGCGTTGCGCTGGCTCATCCGGCCGATCGTGCCGAACAGCGCGGGGAAGGCCCCGCCCAGGACCCGGATCACGGGCCGGACGAGCAGCGGTCCCGCGATCACGGTCGCGACGAGGGTCAGGACGACGCCGAGACCCAGCAGGGACGCCGCCGTCGACGTCCTCGACGACACCGCACACCCCACGAGCGCCGCCGCACCGGTCGCCCCGACGACCGAGCCCACCACCGCGCGCATCCGCAGCGGCCGCCCGATGTCGGCGATCTCTGCGTCCGCGAGGGCCGCCATCGGCGACACGCCCGCCGCCCGCCGGGCCGGGAGGTACGCCGCCACGAAGGTGACGCCGAGGCCGACGACGTACGCGGTCACCGGCGTCCCCCAGCCGATGACCATCTCGTCGGCCCTGATGTTCATGCCCATCAGGCCCATCAGCTCGATCAGTCCGACGGCCAGCCCGATGCCGGCCGCGAGGCCCGCCGTCGAGCCGACCAGCCCGAGCAGCAGCGCCTCGATCAGGACCGAGCGCCGCACCTGGCGCCGGTCCGCGCCGAGCGCCCGCAGCAGGCCCAGCTCGCGGGTGCGCTGGGCGATCAGCATCGAGAAGGTGTTGACGATCAGGAACACGCCGACGAGTACGGCGACCCCGGCGAAGCCGAGCATGACGTACTTGATGATGTCGAGGAACCCGCCCAACTGCTCGACGTCCGACTTGGCCTGCTCGTCGGCGGTACGCAGCTCATAGGTACCTGTCCCGGTACCGGTCCCGGTGCCGGTCGTCGTGCCGTCATCGGTGCCGGCGTCGGTGCCGAGCGCGGCGGCCACGCGCTGCTTGAGCTCGGTGTCGCTGACGCCCTCGGCCGCGTCGACCGAGATGCTGGTGGCCGCCTCAGGGTCGCCCAGCAGTCTCGTCTGCGCGGCGGCGGGGTCGAAGAAGACGAGGGCGGCACCGGGGTTGGTGGTGGTGAACGTGACGATGCCGACCACCTCGACCGGGAAGGAGCCCTCCTGCCCGATGACCGTGAGACGGTCGCCGATCCGCACGTCCTTGCTGTCGGCGGTGTCCGCGTCGACCAGCACCTGCGCGTCGCCCTTCGGCGCGTGGCCGGAGGTGAGCTCCACGGGGCTGCGCTCGGTCGGGTTCCAGGCGGTGCCGATCGTGGGGGCGCCCGTGGTCGGGCTCACCGACTCGCGGTCCTCGTCGGCGACGGTGATGCCGTCCACGTCCACTTCCGCGCGGGCCGCCGCGACACCGTCGACCTGGGCGAGACGGTCGGCGAGCGACGCCGGCAGGGTCAGGGTCTGTCCGGAGGGGACCGTCTCGTCGAAGGTCTCCTTCGGTGTGATGGTGACGTCCGCGGCCGTCGAGGCGAACAGCCGGTCGAAGGTGCGGCTGACGGTGTCCGAGAAGATCAGGCTCCCCGCGACGAACGCCACGGACAGGATCACCGCCAGGGCGGACAGCAGCAGTCGCCCCTTGTGGGCGAGGAAGCTGCGGAGCGTCGCCCTGAGCACGAGGTCAGCTCTCCTCGGCGGCGGGCGGCTCGGTCGGCGCCGGCGCGTGGTCCTCGGCCGGTATCGCCCCCGGCGCTGGCCCGCTCTCCCCGAACGGGCCGCGGATCACGTCGAACCGCTTCATCCGTTCCAGTACGGCCTCCGCCGTCGGCCGTTCCATCTCGTCGACGATCCGCCCGTCCCCCAGGAAGAGCACCAGGTCGGAGTGGGCGGCGGCGCCCGGGTCGTGGGTGACCATGACGACGGTCTGCCCCAGCCGGTCGACGGCCTCCCGCAGGAAGCCGAGCACCTCGAGGCCGGCCCGTGAGTCGAGGTTGCCGGTCGGCTCGTCCGCGAAGATCAGCTCCGGCCGGGAGGCCAGCGCCCGGGCACACGCGACGCGCTGCTGCTGGCCGCCGGAGAGCTGCGACGGCCGGTGCGCGAGCCGGTCCCGCAGCCCGAGCGTGTCGATGACCTGGTCCAGCCACTTCTCGTCGGACTTCTTGCCGGCGATGTCCATGGGCAGGGTGATGTTCTCGGCCGCGTTCAGGGTCGGGATGAGGTTGAACGACTGGAACATGAACCCGATCCGGTCCCGCCGCAGCCGGGTCAGCTCACGCTCCTTCAGCCCGGTGATCTCGGTGTCGCCGAGCCACACCTGCCCCGCCGAGACGTTGTCGAGACCCGCCAGGCAGTGCATCAGCGTGGACTTCCCGGAGCCCGACGGCCCCATGACCGCCGTGAAGCGGCCGCGCGCGATGTCCACGTCCACCGAGTCCAGGGCGAGCACCGTCGTCTCACCCGAGCCGTACGCCTTGGTCAGACCGCGGGCGCGGGCCGCTGTCCCGTCGGCCGACGCGGGGCTCGGCGTGTGCTCCGCTGCTGCTGTCGACAAGACCGCCTCCTCACGGACGTCACGAACACCTCGTCCCCGTCGAGCGTAATGTGATCCATCGCACACCCGGAATCCTTCCGAGGTCCCGGTCCGTCTCCGTCCCAGGTCGTGCCCCCGATATCGATGTAAGGGGCACCCTCCACCCGTGCCGGTGCCCGGCGAGCCCTTGCCGGTGCTAGCGCCTCGGCGCTAGCTTCGAAGTATGGCGAAGACCCAGTTGAACGTGAGAGTGGACGAGGGCACCGCCCGAGCTGCCCGCGAACGCGCCCTGGCCCGAGGCCTGAGCGTCAACCGCTACATCGAGGAGCTGGTCAGGAAGGACACCGGTGAGGTCGGCCATACGTTCGTGGAGGCCGCCGCCGATTTCATGAAGCAGTACGAGTCGGTGTTCGCCGAGGAGTTCGGCCCCGACGGCACCCCGTCGGAACGCACGCGCGAAGGTCGCCACTGATCCCTTGAGTCATCTGAACATCGACCTTGCCTGGCTGCTGATGCTCGCCGAGAAGAGGACACCGGGGGACCCCCAGGTCACCGACTGGGGAGCCCTCGTCGCCGCCGTCGCGCGCCATCAGGCCGAGATCTTCGACGTCCCCGTCTACGACACCCCGCACGCCCGGGCCGCCGCCCTGCTCCAACTGCTCATGCACATCCCCGCGTTGGAGCGCTCCAACGCTCTGTTCGCCTCCGCCGTCGCCTACGCCTACCTCGTCGCCAGCGGCCTGAAGGTCGTCACCTCGCCCGAGCGGGTGCGCGAACTGGCCCGCCTCGTGAAGGGCGGTGAGGCATCGGTGCACGACATCGCGCGGGAACTGCGGCAGTGGAGCCTGTGAGGCGGTGACTACGCACCGATCCGCGGCCGCCACGCCGTGCCCAGCACGCAGTACGACGCGGGCAGCACCGGCCCCTTCTCCGGCATCATCACCCGCCGGTAGGGGCCGAGTTCGAAGCCTGCCTCCCGCAGCGCGGCGACCGGCTCGCGCGAGAGATGGCAGCCGCCGCTGATCAGCGGCCACACCGTCCGGTCCAGCGCGCGCTGGGTGAAGGTCATCGCCCGCCCGCCGCCCCGGCCGTGCTCGAAGAACCGCACGACACCGCCCGGCCGCAGCACCCGCCGTACCTCACCGAGCGCCCGCGGTACGTCCCGTACGCTGCACAGCACCAGCGAGAGCACCACCGCGTCGAACGCCTCGCTCTTGACCGGCAGCGCCTCCGCCGCGCCCGGCACCACGTCCACGGGCACCTCGGCACGCAGCGCGGACTCCACCGCCAACTGCCGCAGCAGCCGCTCCGGTTCGATGGCGACGACCTCCGAGACCGCACTCGGATAGTGGGCGAAGTTCAGGCCGTTGCCCGCGCCGATCTCGATCACCCGGCCGGACAGCCCGGCCAGCAGCCGGTCGCGTACCCCGCCCATGCCCATCCGAGTCTCGGCGTTGACACTGATCCGGGCATAGAAACGGGCGAACAGCGGGTGGTGCACGGCATCCCGCGACACCTTGCCGGAGCCGGCGGACCGTAGGGCCATGGGGACCTCCCGGGCGGATCGGGACTCACTTCCGATTCTCCCCCGTACGGGGCCGACGCACCCCCGCTGTCTGTGCGGTCGCCTCCGGCTCAGCCGATGAAGCCCCGGACCCGCTCGTACACCCCGTGATCGTTGTTCATGTCGGTGTGCGCGACGCAGCCGACCTCGACGTTCGTGGCTCCGCTCAGGATCGCGGTGGTGTCGGGCGTGAGCGCTTCGTCGCAGTTCGACCAGTAGCTGGCGTACGACACCCCGCCCGGGGTCTCGTCGCCGGAGTTCAGCGCGGTCAGGAACGAGCTGCCGGTGTTCATCTCCGCGCAGGAGGTGTACAGCCACGCGCACCACGAGGCGGTGCTCGTGCCGTGGTTCACACCGGCCGTGGAGACGAAGTCGTCGACGTACGACGTCCCGCCGAGGTTCTTGAGGTAGTAGCGGGAGCTGAGCGCGCCCATGGAGTGGACGACCAGGTCGACCTTCGAGGCACCGGTCCGGGCGAGCACGTCGCGGATCTCGGTCGCGAGCTGCCGGGCGGTGGTGGCGTTCGACTGGGCCCAGTCGTACGACCGGGCGTTGAGCTCGGCGGAGGTGTATCCGTCGGCCTTGAAGTAACCGATCCAGTCGCCCCAGGTGCTCGCCGAGCTGCTCAGGCCGTGCACGAAGACGACGGGATCGCGGGTCGCGGCGTGCGCGGGTGTGGGGGAGAGGGACGCTGACAGCAGGAGCGATGCGGCCAGGGCCGTCAGGGCCGTGGCGATGCGACGCTTGTGGCGCTGCATGATGCCTCCTGGAACGTGTGGGGTTGCCAGGAGTGTCGGGTCGGGTCTACGCGCGCCGCATCGGTGAAATCGCCGGTCTTTACGGTTCAATTAACTCGCCAGTAACGTGATGGGTGTGGTGACTCCGGTGAACCCCCCACCTCTTGAACGCGCTTCGCCACCGCAGGTCACGGACGCGTGGCGACAGCAGACCGCCGCCCTCCCCGAAGGCGTCCGCGTACGGGTGTTGCGCGCCGTGTACGGCGATCCGCGCGCCGCCGCCGAACTGGTCCCGCGCCTGACCGACCGTCAGGCCTCCGGCCTCGACCCGCTGCCCACGGAACCGACGGAGCTGGCCCCGTCCCTGCTGCGCGAACACCGGGCGAGGGCAAGGGCGTTACCGGACGACACGCGCCTGCTGCTGCTTCTCGCCGCCGCCGACCAGTACCCCGTCCCCACCGACGCCTTCCTGCGCGCCGTCATGGCCGCCCGCCTCGACACCCGGCCCCTGGACGCGGCCGAGGCGGCCGGCATCGCGCACGTGGGAGCGGGCGGCGTGGTGTTCCGCGACGCGTGGACGCGTATCGCGGCCTACGAGACGGGCTCCCCTGCCGACCGCCGCGACGTCCACCGTCTGCTGGCCCGGGTGCTGAGCGGCGAGGGCGAGACGCCGTGGCGTTCCTGGCACCGGGGCGCGGGCGCCCTCGGGCCCAGCGGGCGGCTGGCGGCGGAACTCGGCGCGGCCGCGGGCAAGGCGGCGGACGCGGGGCGGCTCTCCCTGGCACGGGCTCTGGCGGAGCGGGCCGCCACGCTCTGCCCCGAACCGTCCGAGCGGGCCCGCCTGGTGGCCCGGGCCGCGGCGTACGCCTGGCGGTCGGGCGACGGGGACCGGGCCCGCAGGCTGGCCGCCGCCATCTGCGACGGCGCGCTGGGCGGCGTGCTCGCCCTCCGGGCGGGGAACGCGTCGGAGGCGTTCGACGCGCTGCTGACGGCGGTGGCCGCCCGGCCCTCCGCCCCGACCCCTCCTGAGCCCGCGACGCCCCCGGTGGGCAAGATTCGCGTGCCGTCGGCCGCCATCACCACCCCCGCCTCCATACCCGTACGGTCTGCCGGCTCCGCCGGGTCGACCGACACCGCCACCCCCAGCCCCGCAGTCCACCTCCTCGCCCGCGCCACCGAAGCCGCCGTCTACACCGGGGACATACGCCGCCTGCGTGAGGCCGCCCGGGTCGCCGGACGGCTCGGGGTCGTGCCGCCCGGCACGCTGAGCGGGCTCGTGGCCGCGTTCGACGGGCGGTACGAGGACGCACGCGACCTGCTGAAGGCGGCGGCGGGGCGGTGCGGACCGGGAGGTGACCCCACCGTCCTCATCCACGCCGGGATCGCCGCCCTGCTCCTCGGCGACCACACCCGCGCCGCCACCGCGACCGTCCGCGCGGCCGCCTCGGCCCGGGCCAGGGGCACCCCGGTGACCGTGGCACAGGCGATGGAGTTCCGCGCGTACGCCGACTTCTGGACCGGCCGCCCCCGGGTCGGCGAGGCCACCGCGGCGGAGGCGCTGTGGCAGGCGCACGCCACCGGCCAGGACAACGGCGCCTGCCATCTGCAGGCCGCCCTCGCCATGTTCGCGGCGCTCACCGCGGACGCGGACCTGTGCCGCGAACGCGCCGCGAGCGCAAGGTCGTTCGCCCTCGCCCGCGGACTGGGGCTACCCGCCGCCCTGGCCCAGTGGGCGCTCGCCTTCCTCGACCTGAGCAGCGGCCGCTTCGCCGCCGCGGCCGCCCGACTGCGCGCCCTTGCCGCGTTCGGCCCCGGGCACGGCCACCGCGCCATCCGCCACCTGGCCACCCCGCACTACGTCGAGGCCGCCGTCCGCACCGGGGACACCCGGATCGCGCGCGTCGCGCACGCCGACTACCACCGCTGGGCCGACGCCGTGCGCAGCCCCGACGACCTGGCCCTGAGCGCCCGCTGCCGCGCCCTGCTCGCACCCGGCGCCGAGGCGGTGGACCACTACCGCACGGCCCTCGACCTGCACGCCCACGGCACCCGCGACTTCGAACGCGCCCGCACGGAGCTGCTGTTCGGCAGCGCCCTGCGCCGACTGCGCCGCCGCACGGAGGCCCGCGACCGACTGCACAGCGCCCTGGAGGCGTTCGACGCCTTCGGTGCTCCCCACTGCGCGGCCCAGGCCCGCACCGAACTCCGCGCCCTGGGCGCCCCGGCCGCCTCCGCACCGGCCGGCCCCGACAGCCCCGTCACCCGACTCACGGCCCAGCAGCTCCTGGTCGCCCGCATGGCCGCCGAGGGCGCCACCAACCGCGAGATCGCCGCCCGCCTCGCCCTCAGCCCGCGCACGATCGACCACCACCTGCGAGGCGTCTTCACCCGCCTGGGCATCCGCTCCCGCATCGAACTGGTGCGGCTCATCGCCGAGGGCGGCGAAGACGAGGCCCCCTAGGCCGTGTCGTGGTCACCCGGCGACCGCCTCCGCACCGGCGCACACCTCACGGCGCCTCCCGCCTGCGGAACCCCTCCGCGTCCCACGTCCCGAACAGCCGCGGCGCCAGCCAACCCGGCGCCGCGCCACGGAAGTCGGCGGGGG
The DNA here is from genome assembly GCF_040612485.1 of Streptomyces sp. NPDC006385. Classification (NCBI taxonomy): domain Bacteria; kingdom Bacillati; phylum Actinomycetota; class Actinomycetes; order Kitasatosporales; family Streptomycetaceae; genus Streptomyces; species Streptomyces sp. NPDC006385. Next base: position 113 of record NZ_JBEXQG010000065.1, on the reverse strand, counting down.
GCCGCGCGCCCGCCCCCGCCCGCCGCGCCCCCCCCAGCCGCGCCCCCCCCCCCACCGGCCGGGCCGCGACCATGCAACCGGGCGCCCGATCCCGGGGCGCGGGCCCGCGGCCG